>JAABSN010000136.1 GCA_011390385.1 Thioalkalivibrio nitratireducens
GAATAGCGCCCAGTCATAGTGCCCGTAGGGTGCGAATGGGCACAGCGAATTGCACCGGTGCATGTGGCCATGCGCACCGAACAGGGGCACCAGCGAGCACCAACCATGTTCAGTGCACCGTCATGAGGCATCCGGTCCCACATCGGACGCGCGTGTTGACGTGAAAATGCAGCCCGTAGGGTGCCGTGAGGCGAAGCCGAACCGCACCGTTACCACGCGGGCATTGACCTCCAGGCTCCCGGGCCTCGATCGGCGCAATTCGCTGCGCTCATTGGCACCCTACGTGTTTCATTTTCCGGGGCCGCGGATCCCCGCTTGGCGGGGACCTGGTATTCAACATCCATGAAACCTGGCGCGGATTGGCAACTCGCCCCGCCCAAGCTGGCACTTTAATTGCTGCATCGTTTGCCGGGGAACTTTGTTCCGGTCTTTCGGTGCCGGCAGCCAGGCGAAATCAGAATGCAGACTCCACAAACGGTCGCAACGGACGACTACAACCCGCCCGGGGATCACTCGGCCATCACCGCCTGCCTGGAAGAAATACACTCGGCCTACAGGAACGAAAACGGCGGCGCCCTCGCTGATTACATTCCGGAACTGACCAAGGTCGATCCGGGCCTCTTCGGCATCTCGCTGATGACCGTCGATGGACAGCCGTACTCGGTCGGCGACAGCAAAGCACTGTTCACGATCCAGAGCATTTCCAAGGCATTCGTCTATGGCCTCGCATTGGAAGACCATGGACTCGAAGGTGTGCTGACCCGTGTCGGTGTCGAGCCCTCCGGCGATGCCTTCAACGCAATCGTCTTCGATGAGAGAACCAACCGCCCGTTCAACCCCATGGTGAACGCCGGAGCGATCGCGACCACAGGGCTGATCAAGGGCCACGGCAGCGAAGAACGCATGGGCCGCATCGTGGAAATGTTCCGGCGTTACACGGGCCGGGTACTCGAGGTGGACGAGAACGTTTTCAGCTCGGAGTCCGCCACCGGCCACCGCAATCGCGCGATCACCTGGCTGATGCTCAATTTCGGGATGGTCGACGCGCGCGTCGACGAACATCTGGAGGTCTACTTCCGGCAATGCTCGTTACTGGTCACGGCGGACGACCTGGCCATCATGGCCGCGACGCTGGCCAACGGCGGGGTCAACCCGGTCACCGGGGAGCGCGCCCTGGATGCGCGCTACGTCAAGTACGTGATGGCCATCATGGCATCCTGCGGTATGTACGACTTTGCCGGTGAGTGGGCATTCCGCGTTGGGCTGCCCGCGAAGAGCGGCGTCGGAGGCGGCATCGTGGCGACGCTTCCCGGTCAGATGGGAATCGGCACTTTCTCGCCGCTGCTCGATGACCGTGGCAACAGCCTGCGCGGTATCAAGACCTGCGACGAACTGTCTCGACGCTTCGGCCTGCATGTCTTCGACCCCATTCGTTCAGCCGATGCGGTCGCAAGAACCTATCGAGCAGACACCGTGCGGTCCAAGGTGGTCCGAAGGGAGACCGAGCGACGAATACTCGACGAGCATGGGCACCGCGTTGTGGTCATGGAAATCCAGGGTGATCTCCAATTCCGGGCTGGGGAACAGATTCTGCGCCGGGCAACGGAAGCGGCGGAACAACCGCCAGAGGGCTGTGATCATCTGATTCTGGACCTGCACAGAGTCGGCCGAATCGCCCCCGCGGCCGCAGACCTGCTGCTCAAACTGAACCAGAACCTGGGGGATAGAGGGATACGGCTATATTTTGCCTGTGCTGGGAGGCGTGTGCGGAACCTCACTTTGGCGCTGCTGCCGCGGGCAGCCTTTCATGCCACGATCGACTCCGCATTGGAGCACTGCGAGGCTGCTGTGCTAGCCCGGTTGATGGCATTCGACGACACTCCGCCGCCAGCCGTGCCGATGACGGAGATGGAATTGCTCCATGGGCTGAGTGGCGCGGATGTGGGGCGACTTGCTGCATTGGTTTCCTTACACCATTTTCCTGCCGGCAGCACCATCATCCGGCAGGGCGACGAGGCCAACTGTCTGTGTTTCCTCGCCCGCGGCCGCGTGTCGATACAGATTCGCGACGCAGCGGACGCCGTGATTCGCCTCACGAGCATTGGACCCGGCGTGGCTTTTGGCGAGATGGCCCTGATCGACGGGGGCCCGAGATCAGCTGACGCAGTCGCTGATCAGGACTGCGAAGTGCTGCAACTGGATCTGGCCGACCTGCAGACGTTGAGCTGGAGCCGCCCCGGCATTGTCAACACACTCATTTCCAACATCACCAGTGTACTTTCCGAACGCCTGCGTCGCGCCAATACCGAGTTGCAAACGCTGACGCGACAATTGCCCCCGAGGCGAAACTTCAGGCCCTAAGTGTCCTGTGACACGTCTAATGGCGTCTTGGAAATCTCAGGCGGACAAGCCAGATCGCAGACCGCGAACGGTGCAATTTGCGGCGCTCATTGGCGCCCTACTCCTTTCATCATCAGGCGTGGCCGCCGGTGCATTGACCAGATCCATCACCAGTCCGGCGACGTCCTCGATCGGCAATTTGCCTGAAGTTGCCAGTCGCGGCGCAGCGGCGGAAAGCATGAACATGCCAATCGGGCGGTGATCTCCGGTCCGTGCGTGCACCCGGGGGCGCAATACCGTCCCGTCGGGCATCTCGATCGAGGTGATCGGTATCTCCCGGTTCCACTCGAAACACAGATCCGGCAACTTGTCGGTCGATTCGGCATGCTCCTTCATCACATACACCGCTTTCACCAGCCGCTCCTTGCCGCCGTTCACGGTGATGGCCTGAAAGTGATCGTGCAGGAAGTCGAGCCAGTACTGCTCTTCGGCACCGGGTTCTACCAGACCGTGGGCTTCCCGACCTTTCAGATTCAGTCGAAAGCCGGGATTGGACATGTTGGTGGGAACGAAAAACCAGGGCAATGCCGCCCGATGCCGAGCAAGAGTCTGACGCTGCAACAAGGCCCGCAATGCCGCCTTGGGCCGTTGCAACCAAGGGTGCCAGCGGTACTTCTGCGGCATCCTCATGAAGGCACGGCGCACGCGGCGATAGACGCCCCGTCCGCTCTCCGGCAGGCCGGTACCCGACGGCAGGTTGTCCAGAACCTGTTCCAGGATTTCGGCCTCACCGAACGCAGACTCCATGCCGTGGCTCAAGGTGACGATCACGGTCTCAACGTCATCAGTGGCCACCAGCTCACCCAGCGCGCGGTCCAGACGCATATAGACCTGCTTCAAAAGGTCCTCCTGGCTGTCCGGCGCAGACTGCCCCTCGTGCGTATGCCACAACTGATGCCCCGCACAATGCGCCTCGCCGAATACGAGATAGAAAAGGTCCCAGTCCCGACTCTGCAGCAGATAGCTCGCCATCCGCTGCTTGTTGTCGATGCGCGCCAGCAGCTCTTCGCACAGGTCCTGCCTCGCCTGTGGGTCGAGCTCGACATCTTCACAGCGATCAAGGGGCGGCTGCCCGAACCTTCGGCGCAATTCCTGCAACAACGCGGCGTCGGAGGCGAACGTCTGCATCGGTTCCGGGTCGTGGCCGGACCAGTTCACCAGTTGAAACCCGTTGATACCGGGTGAAACAGCCGTATGGGGGGCGTCGATCACCGCAACACGGCAACCAGCGGCGCTCAGCCGGTCCCACAGGGCGTTCCCCCCCAGATCGGGCTGCGGCATATCGACATCGAGATAGTTCGCCGGGTCGAAGACGCGGCGGAAATAACACCCATGCTCGGACGCCGGCAGACCGGAATTCAGCGTCGGCCAAACACTGGCGCTATACACCCCCACCGGCAACCGTGTCTCCAGACATTGCCAATGCGCGAGAAACCGCGCCAGATGGGGCAGCGCCCCCTCCTTTGCCCACTGTCTTGCAAGGCCCGCATCACACGCATCGAGGCCTACGAACAGGACACTAGCCGACATCAGGGATGGCCTCCAGGCAGGCGCGTTGAAGGCGCCGATGCAACATCGTCTAATGGCGGTAATCTACCAAGTTGCCACGATGGAACAAAGTGTATGCGTATCCTGCACGTCGCCTATGTCAAACCTCATGGCTCCCTTGGAGGTATGGAACGGTTGGTGCTGGATCTGGCCGCCGCGCAGCGAGAGCGGTACGGTTGTGAAGTCGCCTTTGCACTGAACCATGGCCGCTTTGCCGAAGCGGCTCGCGCCCGCGGCTTTGCATGCACGCACCTCGCCGGTCGCAAGGCGCTCGCCGCGCTGGACGCCTATCGGCTTTACGCGCTCGTCGACCGGACGCGCCCCTCGATCGTCCACTCGCACCATCGGATGACGACGTTCCTCCTCAGCCTTCTGCCACCAGGAGAAACACCTCTGGTGCATACCGAACACCTCTGGCGCCGCAACAGGCGGCTGTTTTTCCGTCCGGGCGATTACGTCTGCTGTGTACACCCGTCCATCGCCAGAAACCTCTCGGATTACTATGACGTATCCGTTGACAAGCTGGCCACCATCGAAAATGCCGTGCCTCCGATCGACGTCGATCGAAACAGGGTCGCCGCACTCCGCGTTTCGCTGTCGGGCGCGACCCGGCGACGACTGGTGCTGGTGCCCGCCCGACTGGAACCCGAGAAAGGCCATCGTTATCTGTTGCAGGCCCTGGCCGGCATGATGCCGGGACAACGGACCGCTCTGTCGGTAATATTCGCGGGCGACGGGTCTCAACGCGAGGCGTTGCGGCGGCAGGTGACGAGGTTGCGGCTTGACGACGTGGTGCAGCTTGTCGGCTACCGCGACGACATTCACGACTACATGGCCGCCTGCGACCTGATCGTCCTTCCCTCCTTGCAGGAGGGCATGCCGCTGTCCATTCTGGAGGCACACCAGCTGGGCAAGCCGGTCATCGCCAGCGACTTGCCGGGAACCCGCTATACCGGAGGCCGAAACGGAGCGGTCAGCCTGGTCCCACCTGCGGACGCCGCAGCGCTGGCGGACTCGCTGACCTCGTTCCTGTGTGCAGGCAGCCATCGCGCGACAACCACCGTACCTGGCCCGGCACGAAGCCACGACGCCATGGTAGCGGACTACATGCGCGTCTACCGCAACCTGCTGAAGCCGTGCGGACACCTTGATCCGTCAAGACGACCAGCCGGGGAAGGATAGGTAGCCAGACTCGATACGGGCGTTCCACAGGTTCGCTTCAATCGTCGTGCGCGAGGCGGGTCGGCCGGATCACAGTGAATCCGCTCATGGGTCGCCCGGGCGATGCGGCTTGGACCTTGCCTGGGCTGGCGCTGGGGCAATGGGAAGAGATCACCCTGGAGCCGGCGGCTGCACACGGTGAGAGACGATGGTTGGATGTTTGCGCTGCAGGCGAAACTGAGAATGGCGTCCCCACGGGGATTCGAACCCCGGTCGCCGCCGTGAAAGGGCGGTGTCCTAGGCCTCTAGACGATGGGGACGCAGAGGCAACGTCTTGACTGCGGAACTACTCGGGCGGACCTTTCGGTTCCGACCCGTTACCCGGGGTGTGCAGCAGGGTTGTCACGACCCCGTTGAACACGAGCAAGAAACCAACGGGCACCATTGCGATCAGGGGCTTCGCCCACGAATCACTGCCGATGAACATCAGTCCGAAGCCGCCGACCAGGCCGATGACTCCAAGAACGAGGCCCAGGTACAGGGAAATCATCCCGAACTTGTGCATGGTTCTCTCGCACTTCACCTTATTGGTGGAGCCAGGCGGGATCGAACCGCCGACCTCCTGCATGCCATGCAGGCGCTCTCCCAGCTGAGCTATGGCCCCGAAAGGCGAGCGCGCAATTTACCCATGCGACCGAAGGGTGTCAAGCTGTCTGCGCGGAAATCTTTGCCTGTACCCGCTCGATGCGCGCGAGGGTACGTTCCCGTCCGACCAGGTACAGCGTCTCATCGATCGCTGGTGAAGCCGTGCCGCCGGTCAGCGCAATGCGCAGCGGTTGCGCCACCTTGCCGAGTTTCAGATCGAGCATCTCGCCAGTACGGAGCACGACCTGGTGCAGGGCTTCCTTGTCCCACGTCTTGAGGGCGCGGAAGCCGTCGTGGAGCGCCTGCAGGACGGGCAGCGCCTCGGCACCCATGTTCTTCCGGAACGCCTTGTCGTCGTATTCGGAGAAATCGCGGTAAAAGCAGGCACTGGCCTCGGCCATCTCGCGCAGGGTCCGAGCCCGGTCGCGCTGAACCAGGACGACATCACGCGGCTCGGGCCCGCTCGAGGGGTCGATGCCGATCTGGCCGAAATGCCAGCTCAGTTCGCGCGCGACATGATCCGGTTCCAGGGTCTTGATGTAATGCTGATTCAGCCACAGGAGCTTCTCCGGATTGATCGCCGAGGCAGACTGGTTGACATCGCCGATATCGAACAGGCGCACCAGTTCATCGAGACTGAAGATCTCCTGATCACCATGGGACCAACCCAGGCGGACGAGGTAATTGAGCAGCGCCTCTGGGAGGAAACCCTCGTCCCGGTACTGCATCACCGACACCGCACCGTGACGTTTCGACAGTTTGGTACCGTCCGGGCCCAGAATCATCGGCAGATGCCCGTAACGCGGCGGCTCGACCCCAAGGGCCCGCAGGATGTTGATCTGGCGCGGGGTATTGTTGAGATGGTCATCACCGCGGATGACATGGGTGATACTCATGTCCATGTCGTCGACCACCACGGTCAGGTTGTAGGTCGGCGTACCGTCCGAACGGGCGATGATGAGGTCGTCGAGCTCGCTGTTCTGGAACGCGACCTTGCCACGCACCATATCGTCGACGATCGTAACCCCCTCGTCCGGGGTGCGGAAACGTACGACCGGCGACACCCCTTCGCGCGGTTCGCCACGATGCCGGCAACGACCGTCGTAGCGCGGCTTTTCCTTGCGCTCCATTTGTGCGGCACGCATTGCGTCGAGTTCCTCGCGCGTGCAATAGCAGTGGTACGCGTGCCCGGAAGCCAGCAGTTGTTCGATCACTTCGCGATAGCGCGGAAAATGCTCGGTCTGGTAGAACGGGCCATGGTCGTAGACCAACCCGAGCCAGTTCATGCCCTCGAGGATTGCGTTCACCGACTCGGCGGTGCTGCGCTCGAGATCCGTGTCTTCGACGCGCAGGATGAACTCGCCGCCATGGTGGCGTGCGTAGAGCCACGAGAACAGCGCGGTCCGCGCGCCTCCGATGTGCAGGTAACCAGTGGGGCTTGGGGCGAAACGGGTGCGGATGCTCATGGATGGCTCACGGTAACAGGATTGGCCGAAGCCGCTTAGGTTAGCAAAGTCCCCTCGGTGCGGCAGCGATCGATGCGATCTTCCCTGCCCCCAGGGTTGCAGCCAGTCCTGCCCTTGCCAGCTACATCCCGAGGGAGTAATGTCCGCACTCCGCCCATGGGAACGGGCGCGAATCCAGCCGGCTTCTTGTCGGCATCCATGACCTTGCAGGTGTTCCAGCCCGGGTTTGCCGGGCATGGAATGAAACGGGAAGCAGGTGAGAAGCCTGCGCTGCCCCCGCAACGGTGAGAGGAAGTCCCTGGACGTGATCCGTCCGAGGATTCGTCGGTACACATGCCACTGCGCCACAGGCGTGGGAAGGCGTTCCGCCGCATCGAAGTCCTTTTCGATGTTCCTGAAGCCCGGAGACCGGCCTGCAGGGTTGCAACCAGACTGCGGTGGGCCGTCTGGCGGACCCCGGCGGGCGCACTGGCGCTTCGCCCGACCGCCTCATGTCGCCCGCTCAGCCATTTCAGTGGCTTGCGGAGGGCAACCATGCAACAGCCGTTTCTTTCTCCTGAACACCTAACAGATACATCCGCGAAACCATCCGGAAAAGCCCATCGATCCATCGCTTGGCATGCACGGCATCGGGACCTCCGGCCTGTTTCCGGGAAGTCTCATTCCGATACCGGGATCAGCGACGCCCGCTACTCGCTGGCGACCGGCCAGCCAGGCTGTGAACCGAAACGCGTGATGCCATGGCTCAGCGGCGGATGCAGATTGGCCGTGCTGCCAGCGCTGTTGATGGCCGCGCCGCTGCAGGCCACCGACAGGCTCGACACCATCGTCGTTACCACGCCGATGCGCATGGCACAGACGGTAGACCAGACGCTGCACCCGGTCTCGATTCTGACCAGGGAAGATATCGAACGGCTGCAACCGCTGGACGTTCCCCAACTGCTGCGCGGCCTGCCCGGCGTGCAGGTCAGCGGAACCGGCGCTTTCGGCAAACAGTCCAGCGTGTTCCTGCGTGGCAGCAATTCCAACCAGACCATCGTGCTCATTGACGGCATGCGCGCGGGTTCGGTCACTGCGGGCGGGGCCGCCTGGGAATATCTTCCCGTCGAGCAGATCGAGCGTGTCGAAGTGGTCCGCGGACCGCGCGCCTCCGCCTACGGCGCCGACGCAGTCGGTGGTGTCATCCACATCTTCACCCGCGGCGCCCAGGCGGAGCCCGTGCGCGAGGTCAGCGCCGGATTTGGCCGTTTCAACACGCGCCGTGCCAGCGCCACCCTTTCCGAACGGCAGGCGGCGTTTCGCTACCAGCTCGGCGTCAGCCATCTCGCCAGCGATGGCTATGACGTTCTCGACGGCGGCGACCCGGACGATGACGGATACCGGAACGACGCGGTCAATGTCAGCCTTGGCTATCGCTTCGACAGCGACATTGATCTCGAATGGCGGCTGACCCGCGCGCAGGGCGAGACGGAATTCGACAACGCCTTCGGGGGTCCCGGCGACAGCGAAGAAGACTTCGTGCAGCAGGCCACCTCGGTGCAGCTGTCCGGGCCAGCCGGCGATGCCGCGACCTGGCGTATCACGGCGGGGGAAACCCGCGACGAACGGGACACCAGCGATGCCGGCTTCGACTCCCGTTTCGATACCCGGCGCAGGAATTTCACTGCACAGACGGAGTGGCTGCTCGACGACTGGCAGATCACGGTGGGTGCCGATTATCTGCAGGACCGTGTTTCGGGCACCACCGACTTCACCCGCGACCGGCGCAGCACCCGTGCGGGATTCGTGCAACTGCAAACCGACTGGGGCGACCATCGCTTTG
>JAABSN010000137.1 GCA_011390385.1 Thioalkalivibrio nitratireducens
GGCTCCATCGAGGGACGCGCACCCATCAACCTCGGCATGAACAACAACGTCGGGTTCGTGGTCACGGACAACGGCGTCGTCATGATCGATAGCGGCCCCAGCAGTCACGTCGCCGAACGCCTTGCCAAGTCCGTGGCAGATGTCACCGACCGGCCGATCACACACGTGATCAACCTTGGAAGCCAGGATCATCGCTGGCTTGGCAACGGCTGGTTCGTCGAACACGGCGCCGAGATCGTGGCGCTGAAACGCACCGCCGAAACACAGGAACGTTTCGGTGCCTCGCACATGAACCGATCGGTCCGGACCCTCGGTGACGAAGCAATGGCAGGCACCGAACCCGTGACTGCGCCGGAACCCATCGACGCCGACCATGCGGAGATGAAAATCGGTGGCGTGACGTTCGAACTGATCTACGTGGCCGACGCCCATTTCCCGGGCGACATCATGGTGCATCTGCCGGGCGAGAGTGTCGTGTTCACTGGCGACTTCGTGTACACGGAGCGCCTGCTCGGAATTCAGCCGGAAAGTGATCCGGTTGGCAAGCTCGAAAACTTCCGCAAGCTGGAAGAACTTGACCCGGAAATCGTCGTCCCCGGCCATGGCGCCGCCACCAATATGGCGACTGCGAAGCGCGACACAGGTGATTACCTCGAGCTGGTCATCCGCGAGGTCCGTACGGGCCTGGAGGACTGGGAAACCCTGGACGAAACCGTGGATCGTCTGACCGACCTGCCTCAATTCCAGCACCTGCTCCATTACGACGCGTGGCACCGGCCCAACGTCAATCGCATCTATCTGTTCCTGGAAGCCCGGTAAGGCAATCGCGGGAAGCAACATCCCAGATGTACCGAAGAACGAACGCATTGCCGTGGCGTCCCCTTCGTCGGAACACGGCGAGTCCTATCGGACCCGCAGTTCGGCCAGGGACGCCCGCGCATCTCCCCCGCTGATATCGGGAAGGATCACCAGTTCCAGCTGCGTCACCCCTGGAACTCCCAGATGAATCTCTTCCATTTCCTCGCGGGCTCCTTGCGGATGGAAATTCCATTGCTGACGAACCACCTCGTTCATGGTTCTCCCATCGTCGGGTGACCAACGCAGCACGAACTGCTGGGTGCGCTCCCGATCGGGCTCAACGAAATGCAGCCAGACCTTCTCGATCCGCTGCGGAGCCGGGAACACGAGTCGAATGGTCTGTTCGCCGGCATCTGCGGCCCGCCACCCCGAGGAACCCGATCGGATCAGCGCGTTCTCGATGGGATATGAAGGATCCTCCGAAGTGATTTCCGCTTCGGCGGTCTGTTCCAGATCCAACCAGTCGCCCTCATCGGGCACTTGTGAATTGGATCGGCTTGGGATGATTCGCTTACGCATGATTGCCGCTCCCTCCTTGCCCCGGTTACCGAGCCATGGCTCTCATACCAGCATACTCCTGAGCCAAGGACCTTGCCGGACACGCGCAGGTCCAACCGCGGTACTACAAAACGGTTTCCCCACCCAAGAGATTTTCAACGTGAACGAACCCGCGTAGGGTGCCGTGAGGTGAAGCCGAACCGCATCGCTACCACGCCGGCCTGGCGCCAACCCCAGAAGCTCGAACGGTGCAATTCGCTGCGCTCATTGACACCCTACGCCTTGCGTTGTTCTGGGTGGCGCGCGTCGGGATCAAAATTGCGTAAAGACACCCCCCGTAGGATCCCGTGAAGCGAAGCCGAACCGCACCGATATCACGCAGGGCCTGGCTCTCGAGCCACAAGCGGCTCAGGCCGGTGGGCGACTGTCCTTTTCCCGCTTCTGTTCTCGCCGGATCAGCCGCACCAGGTCGCTCATCTCATCAGCAATGAACTTGAGGAGATCGTCCATGGTGAGCATCCCGGACAGATGACCCTCGGAATTGACCACGGGCAAACGCCGGACCCCCATGGCGCGCATGCGCATGATGGTTTCCCATACCCCATCCGATTCACGCGCGGTCAGCAACTCAGGGGCAATGATGTCCCCCGCGGCCAATACCTCCTCGGGCACCTCCCTGGCCATGATCTCGACCACCAGATCGCGGTCCGTGATGATACCCACTGGCTTCATCGGCGTATCCGAACCTTCGTCGATGACAACGAGGCTGCCGACATGGTGGTTGCGCATCAAGCGGGCCGCCTCGTACACGGAAGCCTTGCGATCGATCACGACCACTTCCCTATTGCAAATCTCCCCGACAGACATTCTTTCTCTCCAGACAGTTGTCGTTTTGACCCGAGACAACGCGGTGCAAGAGGGCTCCCGCTGCCTCGAGGGTCTCGGTGACCCCCGACTCGGGAGCCCCCCGCGCGAAGTGTCCCGCCCCGAGGTTGTGCCCGTCAACCGCCTGATCTCTCATTTTCCGGAGACGGCTAGCATTGTTGCGATGGTTGCTGCAAAAGCCACAGTCATGTCTGAGTTACGCAACGAGCGGGAGGCCGGTGGCCCGGCAGATCAGCGGCCACGATCCGGCGGGCAGCGGCAGCGCGATCGTGCGCGAACCGGACGTGTTCCTGATGGATGAACCCCGCTCGAACCTCAAAAGGACTCGATCCACATCCGGGGTCTGGTCCAGACGGTCGCAATGCTGGGAAACGAACGCATCCTCTACCTGCGAGCGAAAGACCGTATGATCGAACCCGGCGGCGGTGAGAGAGGTCCCAGTAACGATCTGGCTGCAGCGCGCCCCTCACAAGGTCCCACGCCCCAACCGGGTGAACCATTCACGCTGCCCGTCAAGCCCGTCCGGTTCCATTGGTTCGGCCGGCAAGGTGAAAGAATCCACGGTGCGCGATGACCCCCAAATGCTTTCATCTACACATTGCACAGGATCGCCATTCTCTGACCACCTGGAGAGAAATCATGTCTCAATCCAACCCGGAAGAAACCCCGTACCAGAGAATCGGTGGCGAGCCCGCCATTCGGCAACTGGTCGACCGCTTCTACGACCTCATGGACACCCTCCCGGAGGCGTGGGAGATCAGAAAACTGCACCCAGAGGATCTTTCGGGATCGCGCACCAAGTTGTTCAAATTTCTCTCCGGCTGGATGGGCGGTCCGCAGCTCTATGTCGAGGAATACGGGCATCCGATGCTGCGACGACGCCATCTACCCTTCCCCATCGACGTCCGGGCACGCGACCAGTGGATGCTCTGCATGAATCAGGCCCTGAACGAACAAGCCATGGAAACCGACATCCGCGAAGCGCTACGCAAGGCGTTCGCCGGACTTGCCGATCACATGCGCAACCAGCCTTGAGGGGGTTGTAATGCACGAAGGATACGATGACGGATCCAACATACTTCGCGCTGTCCGTCGGTGATCAATATTGAGTGTACCGCGTATCCGTCGTTTCCTCGAAGACCTCGCGATACCAGTTTCCATCGACCCAGAGCCAGCGTTCCACCATGAAACCTTCACGCTCCAGCGGTTCGGCTCTGCCATGGCGCATGCCCATCTCGGCCGACGCCTTGAAACGGATTTGCACATCCGCCAATGGACCGCGATGCTCAGTCTCGATGATTTCGAAATCCTTGTACGAAATCAGGCCCATCCGCTTGAGGTAGTTGGCTTCCGTCCAACGAGCCCGAAAAAATGGATCAAGCATCGCATACGTCGTCTGGTAATCTCCCTTCTGCATCGATTGCCAGTAGGTTCGCACCCGGTCACGAAGACTTCCTTCGTCGGCCTCCGAAACCGGGCCTTCCGACACCGCTTCGATCTCGTCCAAGAGAACGTCACTCCTGACGAGTTCCTTACCTGTAAGGGTGTCATCGAAGCGCTCGCTGATCAATGTGAGTCCGGTGTGAGTCTTGAATAACGAGCGCTTTCCAGGGACCAGTCGATAATTCGCACCTGGGTTCGACGATAACAGCACCATGCTTTTCCAGGTGCCTCCCGCGTCACGGCTCAAGCTGCCCTTTACACGGGGCCGTATTCCGTCCCAATCCTCCCATGCAACGAATACCTGCCCCGGGTCCGGACCCAATGCAACGTTCGGGTTGCGACCATGAAAACGGCGACTGCCATCGCTCCGTAGCCGATTGGGCGGGTCGAAAGTGCTTCCGTTATCCATTGACCGAAGCAGGATCACGTCCTCGCGTTCATCAGGATCCTGGAACCGGCGATTTCCACTAACGGCAACAAACAATTGGCCTTCATGGTCCGTGGCGACCGACAGGTGCGACACATCGAAACCACGCAACGATTCAAACGCGAATGGATTCCAGGTCTCTCCCTGATCATCAGACCAGGTACCCTGTAACAGCAACTCCGAACCACCCTCGCCGTATTGTCCGACCCAGACGACAAACCACCGGTTTCCACTCCGAAAACTCTGGAAAATCGGTGTTACTCGGCCGGTTTCCGCGATTTCCTGAACCGGATTGAACTCTTCAGCACCCGCAACCAGGCGCCGCATGACAACTTTCCGGTCATCAACCCCGCGAGTCCACGAAAAAACGGCAATAGTACCGTCCTGATCAACTATCCATTCCGGATAGAAGCCCGGCATCACCGATTCGGTCACATCCTGCTTGTCACCCGGCTCGAACCAGTGAAGGAAGATCTGGTAACGCTCCGGATCCGGTTTCCGTTTTGCGTCTCCGTACCAAAGTACCAGGGTACGGTCACCCAGACGCTTCAATCTCATGCGGGTCAGCACGGGCACCGGGGATTCGATCCGCCGTCTCTCCATCGCTGATGTATCAAGCAGATTCAGGACATCCAACCCGCCGCTGCTACGCCAGAGAAAACCCATCGCCTCGCCCAGTGGAGCCAGGGTCAAACCTGCAGGGCGCGAGCCATTGCTGGGGCGCGCGACCGTCTCTATCTGGCCATCGGGTCGTCGAAGGAGTAGTTCCGAATCCTGGTTGTAGTACCCAAGCCAGAGTCGCCCGTCGGAATCCAGGTCGGCCACCCATGCTGTGTCCGCGCTCAGTATCGGCGCAAGTTCTGCCGGTTCTACCGACGTTGACGCTTGCACTGTCGAAAGGGTGCAGACGGCTACAATGGAAACGGCGGCCAAGCAATCTGCGATGCTGAAAGTCTTTGGCCTGCTTCTTATATCGAAAGCCAGAAGCGGCCGCCGAAACCGAAAGCCTTTAGCAAGGCGTATCACTCTACTTCGGCCCCTTGCCGAAACCTGAAAAAAACCGAAAGCCCGGAAGAACTGCGCTTGCCGAGAGTGCGGGGGAAGCAGGGCACTGCCGCAAGGCGCGCGGTGACTTGCCAGGCGCCATCCGGGCCACCTGCCGAGGTGGTCATCCAGGCCCACCTCGGCACACTCAATGTGATGCTGCACGGCATTGGTACTCACGAGCCTCTCTATTCCGTTGATGGCTAAAATTTTTCAAAAGAGAAGGCTTGCCCTTTCAACATCAGTGCATTGTTGAACACACCGCCGACTGTCTCGCCGTTGAAGGTCGCTCCCTTGTTGAACTCGAGTTTGATGATGCTGGCCGATGCTGCGCCGACAGTACCTGGCAGATCTCCCCCGAATTTTCCGCCCGTGGGTGACAGCAATAAATACGCCCAGCCACCATTCTGTAACGCACTTGCAGCCGAATTGGTCAGCATCGATTCGATGCTCAAGCCGGCAACGCAAGTTGCCCTCTGCTCCACATACCCCGGAACCGGGTTCCCGTCCCGGTCATAACCTGCCAGATCTTCTCCGACCCATGGGAAAATGCCTATTCGCCCCTGTGCGTTGATATCGGTCATTTCAGAAGCGATTGGTGTCACGAAGAACCGGGTGTTGAACTCTGTTGTTGGCATGAATGAAAAGCGTGTGTTGGGAATGAACGCACTGGGAAGCCGATGATTGTTCGTGAAATCGGTATCGATGCCTCCACCATTGCCACTGTCTTCCAGGGCTTGGTAACCCCAGGCCGCACCGCTGCCAAACTCGTAGATGAATGCCTCACCGTACAGATACGGTGCCGGCCACAAATCCGCGTCATCGTTCCTGTTGTTATCGATAACACCATAGGCCCGGACCGGAGCCAGACCTGCAAGTGAGGCCCATGTCTGGGCCCCGGAATTCCAGTTATTATTGCTGGAGGGGTCGTCGAAAAGGATTCCGCGGGTTCCAGCACCAAAATACCCACCGACATCAAAGGTTTGGATGTCATTGGGGGCGGAGGACAATTGAATCGTCGGCGTACGGGCGCAAAGCGCATCCTGAGCACCTGACGCTGCACCACTCTTGTACATATAGACATGTCGCAAAAACTGGTCGCCGCCACCTGGGTGCCCCGGCGGTGTCAGATTCGCAACCGACAGGATGGTCGTTACCGTCGTGCTGTTCACGACATACGGAAATAGGAGTTGCGAGGCTTGAGACGACATTCCAGAAATCGTCAAGCCAGCCGCGAGCAGTCCTGCGCCCAGTCGTCGCGATATTCCGTCCATCGTGCATCACCTCGCTTTTCGAGCCTTGACCACACGTTGCCGGCAGCCAGAATTCATGTCGTTTGGACCAGGAGCGTCTCCATGCCCATAGCCTCTTTCGAGGGAACCTCCTGGTGTCCTGTCACACGTCTAATGGCGTCTTCAGAGCCCCCGAGCGGCGTCAGGGCCAGGCGCAGCGCGATGGCCATTCCATGGTCAAGCGCTGCAACGCCGCACTGGCGTCGCTCGGGGGCTCGCTTCGGGCGAGGCGAAAAGCAGCCAATAGACGTGTGACAGGACACTAGTGCCATAGGCATGCGATCCGCTTTTCCCTGCCCAGGAACGCCGCACCAAGACGATTGCACGCTTGAATCGTGCTTCTGGGGCTCCTTGGGAAGGTTAGCCGATCCTGGCATGGTGCGCCACCCGGTTCGTCCGACAGCTCTGCATCGATCAAAGCCTACAAAAGAGACCGATAGGTGTCGGGACTGAAGCAAGCCCGTTGAAAACAACTCGTCGAAACCCCGCACGCCGTGCGGTTGAGCGACAGATCGGACAGGTGTCGGCTCACGACAACAGCGTGGTCAGGTTGCCGATCGCAACCTGACCACTCCCCCCTGCCAGAACCGGATGACTGAACAGCCTGCCGCCTCTCCCGGAACGTATCAGAACTCCTCTGGATACGCGCCACGCATCCCGTGCAGCATCAGCGCACTATTGAAAACGCCGCCAACAGGTTCACCGTTGAAGGTGGCGCCCTTGTTGAATTCGAGTTTGATGACACTCGACGACAAGGCACCAAAGGTACCGGGGAGGCCCGTTTCAGGCGTGATCGTCACAAAGTACGCCCATCCACCGTTCTGCAGTTCGTTTGCGGCCGAGTTGGTCAGCATTGATTCCATCGTCAGGCCGGCAACACACGTCGCGTTCTGCTCGACGTATCCCGCGACGGGGTTTCCATCACGGTCGTAGCCCGCCAGATCTTCACCCACATAAGGGAAGACTCGCACCCGACCCTGCGCGTTGACATCGGTCATTTCAGGGGCGACCGGCGTCACGAAAAACCGGGTATTGAACTCGGTGATGGGCATGAACGAAAACCGCGTGGAAGGAATAAACACCGTATAGGGAAGCCGATGTCCAAAGGTGAAACCATCCACGTTGATGCTGCCGCCGGTGCCCTTGTCGTCCAGAGCTTGATAGCCCCACGCTGCTCCGCTGCCGAATTCGTAGATGAATGCTTCACCATGCAGATACGGCGCAGGCCAGCCCTCACCACTGTCATCGTTGTTATTGTCGACGACACCGTAAGCCCGCACAGGTGCCAGTCCGGAAAGCGAGGCCCAGGTCTGCCCCCCGGTATTCCAATTGTTGTTAAACGAAGGGTCGTTGAACAGCACTCCTCGTGATCCAGCGCCGAAGTACCCTCCGACATCGAATGTCTGCAAATCGTTGTTGGCCGATGAAAGCTGTATCGTCGGTGTACGGGCGCAGGCAGTATCGGCTACCCCCGATGCAGCCCCGCTCTTGTACATATAAACATGCCGCAACAACGAATCCCCACCCCCTGGATGTCCAGGTGGCGTCAGGTTTGCCACTGAAATAACAGTCGTTACCGTTGCACTGTTCACAATGTACGGGAATACCAGTTGCGACGCCTGCGACGACGCTGCAAGGCTGACCAACCCAGCTGCAAGCAGTCCAACACCCAAGTTGCGTGTCAATCCATTCATGCTCGATCACCTCTCTGGTTTGAATCGCGACCTTCCGCTCCGCTATTTTCACGCGTGGCGGCCTGATCGGCTATCTGACCCATACAAGCCTGTTCCGTCCAATCCGCACCTGCCCACCTCCAGTTCCTCGAGATGGGCGGACCCGGCCCACAGCATGACCCCAAGAAAACTCAGGATATATTGATCAAGATAGTCGATCCTGATCCAGTCCGCCAGCGAATTTTAATGAAAGATTGGTTACGGTCATCCGACACGCGGCGTCCACAATCCCGACCGTGGCTCTCCCACCGCGCGGCGATTTCGGACAGTGCGTGCCGTCCCTGCCATGATTGGACGCATATCCGGGCAATCTCAATGCGTCTGGTGGCCCGCGCCGCGTGCATATCGACCGTTGATGAAACGATCGAAAAACCGGCCGAGATCCGGGTGCTCGATCTGCCCGCATCCCGTATCTGCCTCGAGATGCCGCTCGGCCACGTAGGTGCTATGGGTCTGGCCGTCCACGAGCACGTGGTACCAGGGTCGATCCTTTGGTGGACGGCTGCGGGCGACCGTCTCATACCATTCGTCCGATCCGGCGAACACCGGGTCCACTCCAACGATGACCCCCCGGTAATCGAATCTGGTGTGATGGACGATCTCGCCCACGCTGAAGAGTGTGCGTGTGGTCATGAAACTCGGCTCCTTCCCGCACTGGCAAATGGAATTGAGATTCTAACCCGTAGGGTGCCAATGAGCGCAGCGAATTGCACCGTTCGAGGACCGGGGCGTGGAGCCGAGGCCGGCGTGGTTTCGGT
>JAABSN010000138.1 GCA_011390385.1 Thioalkalivibrio nitratireducens
CCTGCGGGCTTGATGTGAACATGGTCCCATCGGCCTCTGGTTCACGCAGTGCCCAGGTAGACGTTCTGTCGAATGCCTCGAGTAGCCCTGATTCGCTGCCACTGACGGCCAATGGCTTGCAAGCCACTATTGATCTGGTACCCAGCCGGGTTGAGTTTGGCGATGTGGTGGTCGGCCAGGCGGGCGAGCAGCAGACCGCCATCCTGGAGAGTACCGGCACGGCGAGTGTGCACATTGGCAGCTTGAATCTCGGTGGCCCAAACGCCAGCGATTTTTTTATCGTGTCTGATCGCTGTACGGGCCAGACCCTTGCCCCAGCGGAGACCTGCGGGCTTGATGTGAACATGGTCCCATCGGCCTCTGGTTCACGCAGTGCCCAGGTAGACGTTCTGTCGAATGCCCCGAGTAGCCCTGATGCGGTCCTGCTAGTTGGTCAAGCTGTGAGTAACGAGCCCGAAGCGCGCCTAATGCCTGAAGCGCTCATTTTTGATAATGTGCTTCTTGGTAGCAGCACAACTAAGATGATTGTTCTCGAAAACATGGGGGATGGCTCGCTATTGCCGAGCAGGATTACGATTGCTGGGCCGGACGGCCAAGACTTTAGGGTGCCGATGAACGAGTGTGCAGGTGGGAACTTGCGCAGCAATGAATTTTGCGGTATCGATGTGGAATTCATTCCATCCCAGCCCGGTCTTCGCCAGGCCACCTTAAGATTGGATTCAAATGACCCAGCCAGCCCCGAAGTCGCGTTGCTGTTTGGCAACGATCTCCTGTTTGTCGATGGTTTTGGAGATTAAAGTGTGCGTCGACCAGACAGGTGTAGGGGTTGACGCCATTGTTATCGATCGGCACGTCCGGCTCGGACAGGAACACTTCCAATGACGCCCTTCGCGACAGGGCGTAGCCGGTCGCCTTGAGCAAGGGGCTTGACTTTGGCAGGTCCATGCGCCGGTGCTGAATGCGCGTTGGCTCAGGCCGCACTGGGCCTGTTCGGCAATCAGTACCTGCCACTGTTCGGTAGAACGCCGCTTACGCGTTTGTCGGGACATGGACTGCTCCTGGTTGAGTTCAGGAGCAGGGTATCGGGACGAATCCGATCAGGGAACAAGGGTCTCGAATACCCCGATGAGGAAGCTTCGCGGCGAACGCTTTTCCGAGGTGTTGGCAATGCTCAATCAGATCGTGAAGTTGGTTTGACAAGCGGTTGAAGTCATGAGATGCGGAAGCAAGGCGTGCTGAAAAATTGGGCTGCAACTTCCAGTTCGAACGTTTCCGGTACCGCAGCCGTTCGCAGCATGGAGCTCGAACGCCGGGGATTCGGCAGGACGCTCACGGTTGACCTCGGACTGCCTGCTCTCGCCACTGTCCCGGTGACTTCCCGTACTCCTGCCGAAAGACTCGACTGAAGTACTGCGAGCTCGAGAAGCCGCAGTCGTGGGCGATTTCGAGGACTGATTGCTCGGTGTTTTGCAGTTGCTCGACGGCGTGCTCGAGGCGGCGCTTTCGAAGCAGTTGGGCCGGGCTCCTGCCGGTCAGCGCCTTGAGTTTTCGTTGGAGCGTGCGCGGGCTGAGGTAAACGGCTGCTGCCATCGAATCGATGTCCGCCTCCGGGTCATGGAAGTTCTGATCCAACCAATCCTCGATTCGCTGCAGCAGGTCCCGGTCGCGGTTCATGAGTTCGCGGTCGAGCTGGACCGAGTTCGCGGATTCGATGGCTCTCGTTTCTCGCTCGTCTTCGGCACCACCCGATCCCGGGGGTGAGTCCCCGAGTCGATCCGAGCGCAGCAGATGCTGCTGCATTCGCCGACGGCCGGCGATCATCTGGTCCAGTCGAGCCCGGAGTTCATCGACGCGGAACGGCTTGGGCAGGAAGGCGTCGGCATTGAGCCGGAAGGCCTCGAGCCGGGTCTCATCGTCCTGGCGCGCGGTCAGGAACAGCACCGGGATGTGACTGGTCTCGATGTCTTCCCGCAATGCCCGAAGAAGATCGAAGCCGTCCATCACGGGCATCATCAGATCACTGACGACCAGGTCGGGGGCGTGTCGGCGGGCCTGTTCGAGACCGCGCTTACCGTCGGCCGCATCCAGCACCTTCCAGTCCGATGAAAGTGTTGCGCAGATCCAGTGGCGCAGGTCTTCGTTGTCCTCGACCACCAGTACGGTGCCATGGGTGTCCGACGCAGGGGGTGTCAAAGCGTTCTTCTCGCGCGCCGATCGGGTTGGCGCGCTCAGCGCTTCGAGATCGAGCCGACGGCGACCGGGATCGAGAGTCCCGGTCTGGTCTCCCGCATCTTCGGCGCAGCGCGTGGCCGGCAGCCGGATGATGAATGCGCTGCCTTCACCCGGCGCGCTTTCGAGCGTAAGCCGGCCGCCGAGGGCGGCCACGGCTTCCTTGACCAGCGCAAGGCCGATTCCGGCACCGTTGCCGGTGGCGTGTTCGGCGCTCTCGGTCCGGTAGAAGCGTTCGAAGACCGCCTGCTGTTCGGATTCGGGGATTCCGGGGCCGGTATCGCTTACGCTCAATCGGACGCCTTCGTCCACGGGGTCCAGCCGGACTTCGACCTGGCCGCCGGCAGGCGTGTACTTGATCGCGTTGGTCAGCAGGTTGAGCAGGATTTTCTCGACCAGGTCAGCCGGGCAGCGCGTCTGCCAGTGACCTCGGATTTCCAGATCCAGAGCGATCGCGTGCTGACGGGCGACCGATTCAAACGCGTGAACGGTTTGCGACACGAGCCGATCGAGACGCCAGGGGGCGCTGGTGGGCAAGGGCTTCGATGCCTTGAGCCTGGACAGGTCGAGCAACTGTTCAACGAGTCTCAACAGCCGCACCAGGTAGCGTCTTCCGAGTGCCAGCGGTTCGGGTTGGGCGTTGGGTTCGAGTCGGTCCAGCGCAGCGCTGATCAGCGTCAGCGGCGTGCGGAACTCGTGCGAGATATTCGCGAACAGTGTGGTTCGCGCTTCCAGCGCCTGCCGGAGTTCGTCGGCCTGCCGTTCCACGGTCCGGTGCTGGTTGCGAAGTTCGGCGGTGCGCTGGTTGACGAGCTTTTGAAGTGCGCGTTCGCGCGCCTGGTGCCGTCGTGTGAGCCACCAGACAACCATCAGAATCGAGATGGCATAGGTGGCCCAGGCCCAGGGGGTATTCCACGGCGGTTTGCGGATGGTGAACTGTAAAAGCGACGCGGGCGCCGACCAGACACCGTCGGGATTGGCGGCCTTGACTTCGAATCGGTAGTCGCCCGGCGGCACGCTGGCGTAGCGCGCCAGCCGGTTTGTTCCGGCGTCGATCCAGTCGGAATCAAGACCAGCCAGTCGATAGGCGTAGCGCACTTGCTCCGGATTGGCAAAGTGAAGTCCGATGTACTCGATCTCGATTCGGTTCTGGTCGTGTGCCAGCTCGATACCTGCATGTTCGGCAGCCGCAGCTGTGACCGGCCGGTCGTTGACGCGTATCGTGTCGACATGCACGATGGGTGCGTTCGGAAGGCGTTTGATCGATGACGGTTCGAATACGTTCCAGCCGTTGACGCCACCGAAGTAATAGCGCCGGCTGGCCCCGATGTGGGCAACTGAATGGTTGAATTCGTGGCCCTGTACGCCATCGTCCGGGCCGAACTGGTCGGTTGCGCCCGTCTCTGGATCGAATCGCAGGATCCCGGCATTGCTCGAAAGCCAGAGTTCTCCCGACGGACCGGGCAGGATGCCATAGATCGTCGAATCGGCCAGCCCCTGGTCGGTGGAATGGAAACGAAGGTGGGTCTGCCCGTCGGCATCGAGTCGCATCTCGCCCAGGCCTGCGCCGCGCGTTCCGAACCACACGGTCCCGTTGTCAGCGCAATACAGGTCGAAGATCCAGTTTCCTGGATGCGATGAGACGGCTCCGCCGGGTTGAATGCGCCTCACGCTCCCTGATTGCAGATTGACTCGCGCCAGCCCACCGTGCCCTCCGACCAGAATGTTTGCATTCTCTCCATCCGGTGAGGCTTCATGATTCGGAATACAGAGGCTGTAGATCTGCAAGGGAAGGTAGTGCTCGATGTCCGCCAGTTCGAAGCGGCGGAGCGGACTGGGCTGCCGGTCGGCGTTGATTCCGTATTCGGTCAGGGTGTAACCGGCGCCAATCCACAGGTTCTGCTGCTGATCGAATAGCGCGGTGCGTGCAGATTCGACTCCTTCCAACACCTGCTGGACGGGTTGCCCGGGACGTTCGCTGTGCGCAATCCAGTTCGAGCCGAGAATCCATACCGCCTCATGATCAGGTTGCGTAATCAGTGCCCGAGTGTCGTTATCGGGCAATGTGCCCAACGACTGTGAATACTCAGCCTCGAACTTGTAGATGCCTTCGTCATTGCGCTTCCAGACGCCGAGACCGGTTCCCTGATGACTGACCCAGACCCACTCCTGGCCATCGGTTTGCTGTTCTGTGATGGCGCGAACGATATTTCGACTTCGGATGGTCGGACGATTGTCCTGCACGTGGACAAAGCGGCTCGCCTGCGGGCGCAGCTTGGCCAGTCCCCCCAAATTGGTGCCGACCCAAAGCACACCGAAACGATCGACCAGAAGGTGGTAGCCAAGCTCTGCGAGGGTAGGCGGCAGCGAGTGTGGGTCATCCGGATCGTGCTGCAGGACGGTCAATCGGTCTCTGCCGGGTTCGAGCACGCCAACACCGAAGTTTCCAGCTACCCACAGGCGTCGGTCCGGCGTTTGGGCCAGATCGATCTGCTGAAGGTACTTGTGCGGCAGGTCATCGACAATGCGTGTGTCCAGCATCGGTTGCCAGTCGTGCCAATGTGGCCCCTTTGATCGCAGGATCATCTGCGGAGTCGAGACCCAAAGTGCATCGTGAGGGTCCGATGCGACGCCATCGATCTGCGAAGCTTGCGGATCGATCTCGGTCGCGCGCCAGCTCCGTATCTTATTTCCGTCCGAATCCAGAACATGAAGTCCGTCGGCGCTGGCGTAAGCGACACCACCCTCGCGCAGCGCGGTGATGATCGTGTCCGCATTGGTGAAGGTCTGGGGCACTTGCGCCCGGTGGATCAACTGAAATCTTTCGCGGTCTTGCTGGTAGCGCCAAAGGCTTGTGCGCGTCGCGAGCCAGATTGTTCCCAGCCGGTCTCGGAGCAGGCGCATGCTGGCGGGTATGTTGGGTCTCTGTTCGATCTGGATGCGCTCCAGACGATCCGAATCGCGGCGCCAGAGTGTCGGTCCGAAGTTGGTGGCGGCGATGATATTTCCCGCGTCGTCCTCGAGAAGCGAGTGCCGGGCGAATCCAAACATTCTCTGGTTGTGCCGGATTTTGGGCAGGTCGTATTTCCGGATCTGGCCCGTTGCCGGATTCATGCGGTTGAGCCCGTAATTGGTGCCAATCCAGAGATCGCCGGCGCGATCGAACAAAAGCGACTGCACAAATCCATGATGCAGGTCGTCGGGACCACCGCCAGCCTGCCATCCGCGAAAGCGGTGGCCATCGAAGCGATCGAGGCCGAACTGCGTACCGATCCAGAGATAGCCCTCCGGACCCTGCCGCATCACCTGAATGCTGGACTGTGACAGCCCCCGCTCCATCGAAATTCGCTCGAAGCGGTACGTTGCATTCGATGTCGTTGCGTGCAAGCTGAACAAGACCAGCAGCAGTGCGGTGGCCCGGTTCAGCCGAACGAGCTCGGAAGGTTTTCGAGTGACCAATGTGGCTCCCCTGCCACGACGCCACCGCCGATTCTGCCAGATGTTCGCCGGCGATCGCAGTCTCTATCGTTGTTCCGGTTGCGACGATCGTCGAAGCCGGAAGGCGTCCGACAAGGCGCTCGGCCGGTTCCCGCTTGCAATCTTCACGACAGCTTGCCGGCCGAACTGCGCATCCCGAGGTAGATCGCGACGAGGGCGATGGCGGCACCGACGAAACCCTGCGGCGCGAGCTGGAGGTCGAACAGCAGCAGGTCCCAGATGACCGACAGCGTCGGCTGCAGCAGGAGCAGCAGCCCGACCCGGGAGGCGGGCATGCCCGGCATGCCGCGCGAGATTGCGAGCCAGCCGAGCACCTGGCAGATCACGCCGAGGGCGAGCAGCGCGGCCAGCGAGCCGGCATCGGGAATCGCAAAACTGTGACCCTCGATCACGTTGAGTCCGGCCATCATCACCGCACACAGCAGGGAGACCTGGAGCAGACGCCCTTCCGGCCGCAGCCGGGTGCCGGGCATCTGAACGGCGCGCAGTCCCAGCAGATAGGCAGAGTAGGCGAGCGCCGTGGCCAGGCCGAAGACAATGCCGAGGCGATAGTCTGCCGACAGCGTTGCCCATTCGCGACCGAACAGCAGCCACAGCCCGAGCATTGCCAGCCCGATGGCGGCGGCAAAGCGACCTGAAAAGGACTCGCGAAACCAGAGCACGCCGACGGTGGCCAGGACGAAGACCTGGAAGTTGGCGAGCAGCGTCGACAGCCCCGGACCGATGTACAGGATGGAGCGATGCCAGAGCCACAGGTCGGCGGCGAAGAAGATCGCGATCAGTGCCGAGCCGGCCCAGCCGTGACGCAGGCCCCGGCCCAGCTTCGGGAATGCGCCGACGATGAGCACCAGCGTCAGCGCGCCGAATGCCAGTCGGTAGAACGCGGAGGTTGTGGGGGCGACATCGGCCAGCCGGACGAAGACCGCGGCGAAGCTGATCATCACGGCGCCGGCCGTGACCATCCACGCCGAGTGCGCGTGCCCGTGTTCCTGGGTCACGGCGCGTTGCAGTCAGGTCGCGGCAGCGTGCCGTGGCCGCGCGGGACGGCTATTCCCACTCCTGCAGGTCGAGATTCTGGGATTTCGATTCCGGCTCCGGAATGGACGCCTGCGCATGGGACATCCGGATTCCGAGACTGACGTTGTTGCGGGAATCGGCATTGGCCAGTGCCTGCTCTTCCGAAATGACGCCGTCCTGGTAGAAGTTCAGCAGACACTGGTCGAAGGTCTGCATGCCGGCCTGGCTGCCTTCCTTCATTGCGTCCTTGATGCCATCGAGATCGCGCTTGAGGATCAGGTCGGCCACGTACGGCGTCCGGATCAGGATCTCGACCGCGGGGATGCGCCCGCCGGCAATGGTCGGCACCAGGCGTTGACTGACGATGGCCTGCAGGTGCTCGGACAGGTCGACGAACAGCTGGTGATGTGCCGAGTCCGGGAAGAAGTTGATGATCCGGTCCAGCGTCTGAGACGCGTTGTTGGAATGCAGCGTCGACAGGCACAGGTGGCCGGTATCGGCGTAGGAAATGGCATGACGCATCGTTTCGGCATCGCGGATTTCGCCGATGAGAATCACGTCCGGCGCCTCGCGCATCGCGTTCTTCAGCGCGTTGTGATAGCTCAGCGTGTCGAGCCCGAGCTCGCGCTGGTTGACGACCGATTTCTTGTGCTTGTGCAGGAACTCGATCGGATCCTCGATGGTCAGGATGTGCCCGGTCTTGTGCGAGTTGCGGTGGTCGATCATCGAGGCCAGCGTCGTCGACTTGCCCGAACCCGTGGCACCGACCACCAGTACCAGGCCGCGCGGTTCCATGATCAGCTCTTCGAGAATCCGGGGAAGATTGAGCGCATTCAGCGACGGAATCTCGCCCTTGATATGGCGGATGACCATCGATACCGTGCCGCGCTGCTTGAACATGTTGACGCGGAAGCGTCCCAGCGAACTGAGCGAAATGGCGAGATTCATCTCCATCTCGCCTTCGAACTCGGAAATCTGCTTGTCGTTCAGCATCGAGTAGGCGAGTTGCCTCGTCTGCTGGAGATCGAGCGGCTGCTCGCCGAGCTTGCGCGCCTTGCCGTCGATCTTGATGCCGACCGGTGCACCGGCCGAAAAGAACAGGTCCGAGGCACCGTGCTGCACCATGGCCTGGAGGAAGTTTTCGATTTCCATCGCTATCTGCACCTTAGCGAGTCTGCGACCAGAGGATAGCATCGATGCCCGGACGTCGGCCGGGGTCGGTCCGGGCGAGGCCGTCTGTCAACACCCAATTCTGGCGTGTAAACGCGATCTACAGCACGTCGGAAGCGAAATCCGCCAGGCGGGAGCGCTCACCGCGTCGAAGCGTGATGTGACCGGCGTGCGGCCAGTGCTTGAATCGATCGACGACGAAGGTCAGGCCGGAAGTGGTCTCGGTCAGATAGGGTGTGTCGATCTGTTCGATATTGCCGAGGCAGACGATCTTCGTGCCCGGGCCGGCGCGCGTGATCAGCGTCTTCATCTGCTTCGGCGTGATGTTCTGCGCCTCGTCGATGATCAGGAAGCGGTTCAGGAACGTGCGTCCGCGCATGAAGTTCAGTGCGCGAATCTTGATGCGGCTGGTCAGAAGGTCGTTGGTCACGGCGCGTCCCCAGTCGCCGCCGTGGCCGTCCGATTCGGTCAGCACTTCCAGGTTGTCCGTCAATGCGCCCATCCACGGCGTCATCTTCTCTTCCTCGGTCCCGGGCAGGTAGCCGATTTCCTCGCCGACCGAGACCGTGGCGCGCGTCATGATGATTTCGCGGTAGCGCTGGTCATCGAGCGTTTGTGCCAGGCCTGCGGCGAGCGTCAGCAGCGTCTTTCCGGTTCCGGCCGTACCGAGCAGCGTGACGAAGTCGATTTCCGGGTCCATCAACAGATTCAGCGCGAAGTTCTGCTCCGGATTGCGGGCCCGGATGCCCCAGACCGACTTGGGGCCGTGCCGGTAGTCGTCGACCAGTTTGAGGGTGAAGGCGTCCCGGTCAACGGTGCCGACCAGCGCCTCCATGCCGTTGTCTCCGGTCAACTGAAGGCACTGGTTGGGATACCAGTCGGCTTCGGCGTCCGGGGTCAGCCGGTAATAGGTGCGTCCGTTCTCCGACCAGGAGTCCAGTACCGGGTTGCGTTCCCAGAACGCGTTGTCCTGACGGCTGAGGCCGGT
>JAABSN010000014.1 GCA_011390385.1 Thioalkalivibrio nitratireducens
GATCTTCCCGCCACGCTTGATATGTCGGACCATTGCACGTCGCGCGGCCTCGATCTGGCGCGCGGTGATCCGCCCGCGGTCCACGGCCTGTAGACCGTATTCCCCAAAGCTCACCTTGGCTCCCACTGTAGCGAGTCCGCGGTTCTTGCCCTTGAACTGTTTCCGAAACTTGGTTCTTTTTGGCTGCAGCATGTCAAATTCCTATTGGTACCGATCTATTTGCCGCCGCTGGCGGGTTTCGCCTCGGAGGATGAGCCATCCAGACCGAATACCTCGCCCTTGAAAACCCAGACCTTGATTCCGATCACGCCATACGTCGTCTTGGCTTCGGCAAACCCATAGTCAATATCGGCGCGCAGGGTGTGCAGCGGCACTCGACCTTCGCGGTACCACTCGGAGCGGGCGATCTCGGCGCCGTTCAAGCGCCCTGCGACGTGAACCTTGACGCCCTGGGCGCCGAGCCGCATCGCGTTCCCGACAGCCCGCTTCATTGCACGGCGAAACATGATCCGGCGCTCGAGTTGTTGCGCGATCCCCTCCGCCACGAGTTGGGCATCCACCTCGGGCTTGCGAATCTCCTCGATGTTGATCTTGACGCTGTTCATCTCGAGCCCGGCCAGTGTCGCGACTTCGCGGCGAAGGGCCTCGATATCTTCACCCTTCTTGCCAATCACGATCCCCGGACGAGCCGTATGGATCGTGATGTGCGCGGCCCGCGAAGGGCGCTCGATCTGGATCCGGCTGACCGATGCGTGCGCCAGACGCTTGCGCAGAAAGCGCCGCAGCTCGAGGTCACTGTTCAGCGTGCGCCCGAAAGCGTCGCCGTCCTCGTACCAGACCGCAGACCACGGACGCGATATGCCAAGACGAATGCCTGTCGGATGTACCTTCTGGCCCATGGCTACTGCGCTCCCTTTTCACTGACACCAATCATGATATGACTCGTCCGCTTCAAGATGCGGTTTCCGCGCCCCTTTGCCCGGGCGTGCATGCGCTTCAGCGTTGGCCCCTGGTCCACCTGGACGCGGGTCACACGCAGCTCGTCGACATCCGCGCCGTCGTTGTTCTCAGCGTTGGCGATGGCGGACTCAAGGACCTTCCGCATCATCGCTGCAGCCTTTTTCGGGCTGAATGCGAGTTCGTTCAGAGCCTGCTCGACCTTCATGCCACGGACCTGATCCGCAACAAGGCGGGCCTTCTGCGGGGAAATCCGGGCGAAGCGCAGTTTCGCGATCGTTTCTTCCGTTTTCATGGCTGTTCCTTAACGCGACTTCTTGTTGGCCACGTGACCCTTGAAGGTCCGGGTGGCGGCAAACTCGCCAAGCTTATGCCCCACCATATTCTCGGTCACAAGCACGGGCACATGTTGGCGTCCGTTATGGACAGCCATTGTCAAACCCACCATTTGCGGGATGATCATGGATCGGCGTGACCAAGTCTTGATCGGACGACGGTCGTTTTTCTCAACGGCGACATCGACCTTTTTCAACAGGTGGTGATCGACGAAAGGACCTTTCTTCAATGAACGCGGCATGATCGAGCTCCGTTACTTCTTGCGCCGACGAACGATCATGCCGTCGGTGCGCTTGTTGTTTCGGGTCTTGTAACCCTTGGTCGGCACGCCCCACGGCGTCACCGGGTGGCGACCGAAGTTGCGGCCTTCGCCACCACCATGGGGATGATCGACCGGGTTCATCGCCGTTCCTCGAACAGTCGGCCTTACGCCGATCCAGCGCTTAGCTCCCGCCTTCCCGAATTTCCGGAGGCTGTGCTCCGAGTTACCCACCTCACCAATCACGGCCCGGCATTCGGAGGGAACCCTGCGCATCTCACCCGAGCGGAGCCGCACGGTGGCATGGCGACCCTCGCGGGCGACTACCTGCACCGATGCCCCGGCTGACCTTGCCAATTGGGCACCCTTTCCCGGCTTCATCTCGACGCAATGCACGACGGTGCCGACCGGGATCGAGCGCAGCTCCATCGCATTCCCGGTCCGGACCGGCGCCTGGCTACCACTGAGTACCGGATCACCCGCCTTCAGCCCCTTCGGAGCAATGATGTATCGCCGCTCGCCGTCTGCATACTTGAGCAAGGCAAGGTGTGCGCTTCGGTTCGGGTCGTACTCAAGGCGCTCGACCACGGCCGGTACGTTGTCCTTGGTCCGCTTGAAGTCCACGATGCGATAATGCTGCTTGTGTCCGCCGCCAATATGGCGAGTGGTAATCCGCCCCTGATTGTTGCGCCCGCCCGTCTTCGACTTCTTGTCCAGCAACGGAGCGTACGGAGCACCGGAGTGCAACTCCGCAGTCCGGATCTTGACCGCGTGGCGCCGGCCGGCTGAAGTCGGATTCGTCTTGATGATCGCCATGGCTTACACCTGTTCTCCGTCGCCCATCTCGATCTTCTCGCCCGGCGCGAGGGAGACATAGGCCTTTTTCCAATGATTCCGGCGCCCGATGCGGCCACCGAAACGCTTGATCTTTCCATCCTGAACCAGGGTCCGTACCGATTGCACCTTGACTTCGAAGATCTTCTCGACAGCCAGCCGAATCTCGGCCTTCGAGGCGTCGCGCAGCACCTTGAATACGTGTGTTCCGGTCTCACCCGCCGCAGTGGACTTCTCCGATACGACCGGCCCCAGGATCACCTGCAGCAAACGCTGGTTCATCATGCCAACCACTCCTCTACACGCTTCACCGCGTCTGTCGTCATGACGACGGTTTCTGCCGCTACCAGAATCGCGGGGTTGATATCCGCAGCAGTCACGACCTGTACGCGCGGCAGATTACGCACCGCCTGCCACGTGTTGACATTCAGCGAATCGGTGACGATCAATCCCGACTCCAAGCCCAGTTTCTGCAGCACCGCAGCGGCATCACGAGTCTTTCCGGATTCGACCGCAAAGTTCTCGACGATGCGTAGCCGGTCCTGGCGCAGCAACTCGGACAGGATCGACGCCACGGCCGCCCGGTACATCTTGCGGTTGATCTTCTGACTGAAATCACGGGTACTCGCCGCAAAGACCTTGCCGCCCCCACGCCACAGGGGACTGCGGATCGTGCCGGCTCGCGCCCGCCCGGTGCCCTTCTGTCGGAATGGCTTGATACCACCGCCACTGACATCGGACCGGCCTTTCTGGGCTCGGGTACCACTCCGCGCTCCTGCAAGATGAGCGACAACGCTCTGATGAACCAGCGACTCATTGAAGTCGCGTTCGAAACACGCGGCGGACAGTTCCACCGACGCGGACGTATCTGTAGTTGTTACTTGCATCGCTCGCTATCCCCTGGCCTTGACGGCCGGCCGGATCATCACGTCCGCAGTCGGAGCACCCGGCACTGCACCCTGGATCAACAGCAACCCGCGGTCGTTATCCACCCTCACAATCTTCAGATTCTGAACGGTGGTCCGGGCTGCGCCCATATGGCCCGCCATCTTCTTGCCCTTGAACACACGTCCCGGTGTCTGGTTCTGGCCGATCGAGCCCGGAGCACGATGCGAACGGGAGTTGCCGTGAGTCGCATCCTGCATGTGAAAATTGTGACGCTTGATGACGCCCTGAAAGCCCTTGCCCTTGCTTTCCGCGGTTACGTCGACCACCTGCCCTTCGGTGAACAGGCTCACCCCGATCTCGTCACCGGCAGCCATACCCTCGAGTTGGCCGCCGTCGACGCGAAACTCCCAGAGACCGCGGCCCGGCTGCACAGAAGCCTTGGCAAAATGCCCTGCCTTCGGTTTGCTCACCCGCGACGGCTTGCGGGCGCCAGCGGTCACCTGTACAGCGTCGTAACCATCGCTATCGATGCGCTTGACCTGCACAACACGATTGTGGCCAACCTGCACCACCGTCACCGGCAGGGAGGCGCCATCCTCGGTAAAGACGCGAGTCATCCCGAGCTTGCGACCGATCAGTCCAAGAGACATTGCTAACCCCTTCGTAATCCACTCGCGCCCCGAGGGCGCTCCAAAGCCGTGGCCCGGCGATACAAATCCCGCCGGGCCACGGAAAGCCATGCATTATGACAGAAAACTTCTGCCTAGTTAAGCCTGATCTGCACATTTACCCCTGCAGCCAGGTCCAGCTTCATCAGCGCATCAACGGTCTTGTCGGTCGGATCAAGGATATCCATCAGCCGCTTGTGCGTCCGGAGCTCGTACTGGTCCCGCGCATCCTTGTTGACGTGCGGGGAAATCAGCACGGTATACAGTTCACGTTTGGTCGGCAAAGGGATGGGGCCCTTTACCCGCGCGCCGGTACGTTTCGCGGTTTCGACGATCTCCGCGGCGGAACGATCGATCAGGCGGTGATCGAAGGCCTTGAGACGAATTCTGATACGCTGGTTTGCCATTTTGCTCACTCGATGATCTTGGAGACGACACCGGCGCCGACGGTGCGGCCGCCTTCGCGAATCGCGAAGCGCAGACCATCCTCCATCGCAATCGGACTGATCAGCGACACCGTCATCTTCACGTTGTCACCCGGCATCACCATCTCCACACCTTCCGGCAGGTCACAGGAGCCCGTCACGTCCGTCGTCCGAAAATAAAACTGCGGCCGATACCCGTTGAAAAACGGCGTGTGACGACCCCCCTCTTCCTTCCCGAGAATGTACACTTCCGCCTCGAACTTCGTGTGCGGCGTGATCGAACCCGGCTTGCACAACACCTGACCACGTTCCACGTCGTCCCGCTTCGTGCCACGCAGCAACACCCCCACGTTGTCGCCCGCCTGACCCTGATCCAGCAGCTTGCGGAACATCTCCACACCCGTCACCGTCGTCTTCTGGGTGTCGCGAATCCCGACAATCGCCACTTCATCGCCCACCTTCACGATGCCGCGCTCGACACGACCCGTCACCACCGTGCCACGGCCGGAAATCGAAAATACGTCTTCCACCGGCATCAGGAACGCACCGTCAATCGCACGCTCCGGCTCCGGAATGTACGTGTCCAGCGCCTCCACCAGCTTGTCGATCGACTGCGAACCAATCTCGCTCTCATCGCCTTCCAGCGCCTTCAGCGCCGACCCAACAATGATCGGGGTGTCATCACCCGGGAACTCATAGCTCGACAGCAGATCCCGTACCTCCATGTCCACCAACTCCAGCAACTCGGCGTCGTCCACCATGTCCGCCTTGTTCAGGTACACCACGATGTACGGCACACCCACCTGCCGCGCCAGCAGAATGTGCTCCCGCGTCTGCGGCATCGGACCGTCCGCCGCACTCACCACCAGAATCGCACCGTCCATCTGCGCCGCACCCGTGATCATGTTCTTCACATAATCCGCGTGCCCCGGGCAGTCCACGTGCGCGTAATGCCGCGCCGTGCTCTCGTACTCCACGTGCGCCGTCGCAATCGTGATCCCACGCGCCTTCTCCTCCGGCGCATTGTCAATCTGGTCGTAGGCCCGCGCCTCACCACCAAACTTCTTCCCCTGCACCACCGTCAACGCCGCCGTCAGCGTCGTCTTCCCGTGGTCCACGTGACCAATCGTTCCCACATTCACATGCGGCTTCTTACGCTCAAATTTTGACTTGGACACAGCTTGAACCTCTTGAACTAGTTTTCTGGTGACAGATGGTGATCAGGAAGCCTTCTTGATCACGGCTTCGGCGACGTTGGCCGGAGCCTCGGCATACTTCTGGAATTCCATCGAATAGGTCGCGCGACCCTGCGACATCGAGCGGAGTGACGTCGAGTAACCGAACATTTCCGAGAGCGGGACTTCCGCGCGCAGCAGTTTCTGGCCAGCAACGTCTTCCATGCCCTGGATCAGCCCGCGACGACGATTGAGGTCACCCATGACGTCGCCCATGTACTCTTCGGGCGTCTCCACTTCGACCTTCATCATCGGCTCGAGCAGGACCGCGCCGGCCTTCAATGCGCCCTCCTTGAAGGCCATCGAGCCCGCAATCTTGAATGCCATTTCCGATGAGTCGACGTCATGGTACGACCCGTCGAACAAGGTCACCTTGACATCCACGACCGGGAAACCAGCGAGCACGCCGTTGGCGGTCTGCTCACGAATACCCTTGTCCACTGCCGGAATGTATTCCTTCGGCACCACGCCACCGACAATCGCGTTCTCGAACGCATATCCAGTACCGGGTTCCTGCGGCTCCAAACGAATCCAGACGTGACCGTACTGGCCCCGACCACCGGACTGGCGCACGAACTTGCCTTCCTGCTCGACTTTCTTGCGAATGGTCTCGCGATAGGCGACCTGCGGCTGCCCGATATTCGCTTCAACCTTGAACTCACGACGCATGCGATCGACGATGATTTCGAGGTGGAGTTCGCCCATTCCCGAAATGATCGTCTGACCGGATTCCTCGTCAGTACGAACACGGAAAGACGGATCCTCCTGTGCCAGCTTGTTCAGCGCCAGGCCCATCTTCTCCTGGTCGCTCTTGGTTTTCGGTTCGACGGCGATGGAAATCACCGGCTCCGGGAATTCCATCCGCTCGAGCTCGACCGGAGAATTGACCGCGCAGAGCGTAGTCCCGGTGTAGATATCCTTCATGCCGACGCAGGCACCGATGTCGCCAGCCCGCAACTCCTTGATCTCTTCCCGGTTGTTCGCGTGCATCTGCAGGATGCGTCCGATACGCTCCCGGTTGCCGTTCTGCGAGTTCAGCACGGTGTCACCCGCAGCCAGGACCCCAGAGTAGACCCGGACGAAGGTCAGGCTTCCGACGAACGGGTCGGTCATGATCTTGAACGCCAGGGCAGCAAAGGGTTCGGTGTCGTCGGCGTGGCGTTCCACCGGCTCGTCGGTACCCGCTTTCATGCCCTTGATCGGCGGCACTTCTTCCGGCGACGGCATGTACTCGATGACCGCATCGAGCATCGCCTGCACGCCCTTGTTCTTGAACGCGGTGCCACAGAGCATCGGGAAGACCTCGAGCGCAATGGTGCGCTGGCGCAGACCGGCCTTGATCTCTTCCTCGGTCAGCTCACCGCCCTCGAGGTACTTCTCCATGAGTTCTTCGTTGGCTTCGGCGGCAGCCTCAACCATGTTTTCATGCCACTTGTCCGCCTCGGCCCGGAGTTCGTCCGGAATCTCGCGATACTCGAACGTGGCGCCCTTGTCGTCTTCGTTCCAGTAGATCGCCTTCATTTTCACGAGGTCGATCACGCCCTTGAAGTTTTCCTCGGCACCGATCGGCAGCTGGATCGGAACCGGATTGGCCTTCAGACGCTCACGGATCTGTTCGTACACGCGCAGAAAGTTGGCACCGGCACGGTCCATCTTGTTGACGAAAGCCAGCCGCGGCACCTTGTACTTGGTCGCCTGCCGCCAGACCGTCTCCGATTGCGGCTGTACCCCACCCACTGCGCAGTAAACCATGCACGCGCCGTCGAGAACACGCATCGAGCGCTCGACCTCGATGGTGAAATCGACGTGCCCCGGGGTATCGATGATGTTGATCCGGTGCTCGGGAAACTGTTGGGCCATGCCGGCCCAGAAACAGGTCGTGGCCGCAGAGGTGATCGTGATGCCACGCTCCTGCTCCTGCTCCATCCAGTCCATCGTCGCGGCGCCATCATGCACCTCGCCGATCTTGTGCGAAATCCCGGTATAGAAAAGGATACGCTCGGTCGTCGTGGTCTTGCCTGCGTCGATGTGTGCGCTGATCCCGATATTTCGGTAGCGCTTGATGGGAGTCTTGCGTGCCACTGTCAGCCTCTCTTGTTACTTATCACTTACCAGCGGAAATGCGCGAACGCCTTGTTCGCTTCCGCCATACGGTGGGTGTCTTCACGCTTCTTGACAGCGGAGCCCTTGCTTTCGGACGCATCCATCAATTCCCCGGCGAGCTTCAGGGGCATCGAGCGTTCGCCGCGCTTGCGCGCTGCATCGACGAGCCAACGCATCGCCAGGGCATCCTGACGTACGTTACGGACTTCAACGGGTACCTGGTAGGTAGCTCCGCCAACCCTGCGCGACTTCACCTCCACCCGTGGACGAACGTTCTCGAGCGCCTTGTCGAGCACACCCATTCCGTCGCCGCGCTTGGCCTCGATCTGATCCAGGGCGCCGTAAACCACGCCCTCGGCAACGGATTTCTTGCCGTCGCGCATCACGGTGTTGATGAATTTTGCGAGGCGCTCACTTCCGAACTTCGGGTCGGGGAGGATGTGGCGCTTCGGGGCCTCTGATCTTCTGGACATGTTTGTCTTCCTGAACCGACGGAATTAGGTCTTCTTGGGACGCTTGGCGCCGTACTTGGATCGGGCTTGAGTACGCTTCTGCACACCCTGGGTATCGAGGCTGCCGCGCACGGTGTGGTAACGCACACCCGGCAGATCCTTCACACGACCGCCGCGGATCAGGACCACAGAGTGCTCCTGCAGGTTATGCCCCTCTCCGCCGATGTAACTGGTCACCTCGTAGCCATTGGTCAGACGCACGCGCGCGACCTTCCGCAGAGCGGAATTGGGCTTCTTCGGGGTCGTGGTATAGACGCGCGTACAGACGCCCCGCTTCTGCGGCGAACCCTGGAGCGCAGGTACCGCACTCTTTTCCACCTTGCGCTTGCGCGGCTTGCGCACCAACTGGTTAATCGTGGCCATGCAACCCTTTCTCCTAGCCGAAAAATAACGACAGGCCGATGCGACGACCGGCCTGCCGAGGGAGCGGAAGTTTAAAGACCGCCCCCAACAGTGTCAAGGTTGAAACGTCCCTATTCGGCGACGTTACCCGGGTGAGCGGTGTCATCCGCCGGCGCGACCGTCTCCGATTCGGCACTTTCGGCACCGACCATGTCGAAGCTCGGCAGCTCGCGCTGCCGCTTGCGGCGCCGTTCCTTGTGATAGGCGAGACCGGTACCCGCGGGAATCAGTCGCCCAACGATGACGTTCTCCTTCAATCCGCGCAGCTCGTCCCGCGCACCGCGCGTGGAAGCCTCGGTAAGGACCCTGGTGGTTTCCTGGAACGACGCTGCGGATATGAACGACTCGGTCACCAGGGAGGCCTTGGTGATACCCAGCAATATCCGTTCGTACGTCGCCGGGCGCTGGTCTCCCTCGAGTTTGTCGTTCTCCTCGATCACACGCGCACGGTCGAGTTGATCGCCTGCAAGCAGACGGGTATCACCAGGGTCGGTGACCACGACCTTGCGGATCATCTGGCGCAGGATCACTTCGATGTGCTTATCGTTGATCTTCACACCTTGAAGGCGGTAGACGTCCTGAATCTCCTGCACATGATATTCAGCCAGCACGGTCGCTCCACGCAGGCGCAGGATGTCATGCGGATCCAGCTCGCCGTCGACGATGATCTCGCCGCGTTCCACGCGTTCGCCCTCGAACACGTTCACATTGCGGTATTTCGGGATCAGGGTCTCCTGCGGGTCTCCGCTTTCCGGCGTGATCACCACGCGCTGCTTGCCCTTGGTCTCCTTGCCGAAGGAAATCGCCCCTGAGATTTCCGCAAGGACGGCGGCATCCTTTGGCTTGCGCGCCTCGAACAGATCCGCGACGCGCGGCAAACCGCCGGTGATATCACGGGTCTTGGAGGATTCCTGCGGCAGACGGGCGATGACATCACCGACTTCGACCCTGGCATTGTCCTCGAGATTGAAGATAGCCCCTGCCGGCAACATGTATTGCGCCGGCATATCGGTTCCCGCAATGAAGAGCTCATTGCCTTCCTCATCGAGAAGACGAACCGTCGGCCGCAGATCCTTGCCGGCCGAGGGTCGGGTCTTGGGATCCATCACTACGTTGGATGACAAACCGGTGAATTCATCCAGTTCCTTGGTAACCGTCACGTTCTCGATGAAATCCGCCAGCTGGACCTGACCCGCGACCTCGGTGATGATCGGGTGGGTATGGGGATCCCAGATCGCGACCTCCTGACCGGGGGCCACCGCGTCACCATCGCCAACGCTGATCGTCGCCCCGTAGGGAACCTTGTACCGCTCGCGTTCACGACCTGCGTCATCGATCACACCCAGCTCACCCGAGCGGGAAACGGCGACCAGATTGCCGTTCTTGTTCGCCACCGTCTTGATGTTGTGCAGACGGATCTGGCCAGCGTTTTTCACGTGAATCGCACTGACTGTCACCGCACGGCTGGCCGCGCCCCCGATATGGAAGGTGCGCATGGTCAACTGTGTACCGGGCTCCCCGATCGACTGTGCCGCGATCACGCCCACCGCCTCGCCCATGTTGACCAGATGCCCGCGCGCGAGATCACGGCCATAGCACTTGGCACAGATTCCCTGACGCGTTTCGCAGGTGATCGCCGAACGCACCCAGACCTCGTCGACGCCATTCGCGTCGAGCCGATCCACATGTGCCTCGTCGAGAAGATCTCCGGCTGCCACGAGCACTTCGTCACTACCCGGGCGCAGGATGTCCTGCGCGGCAGTACGTCCGAGGACGCGCTCGCGCAGCGGCTCGACCACATCGCCGCCTTCGATGATCGGCTTCATCAGCAGGCCCTGGGTCGTCCCGCAATCGGGTTCGGTCACCACGACATCCTGGGACACATCCACGAGGCGGCGAGTCAGGTAACCCGAGTTCGCGGTCTTCAGTGCGGTATCTGCCAGGCCCTTGCGCGCGCCGTGAGTGGAAATGAAGTACTGCAGCACGTTCAGGCCTTCACGGAAGTTTGCCGTGATCGGCGTCTCGATGATCGAACCGTCGGGTTTCGCCATCAGACCGCGCATGCCCGCCAGCTGCCGGATCTGTGCAGCGGAGCCGCGCGCCCCGGAATCGGCCATCATGAAGATCGAGTTGAACGATGACTGCGAAACCGTATCGCCATCGCGAGTGGTCACCTCCTCGGTTCCGAGATGTTCCATCATCGCCTTTGCGACCTGATCGTTGCAGTGCGACCAGATGTCGACCACCTTGTTGTAACGCTCACCCTTGGTGACCAGGCCGGAGGAGTACTGATCCTCGATCTCCTTCACCTGTTCTTCGGCGCGACCCAGAATCGCGGCCTTTTCCTCGGGAATCACCATGTCGTCAGCACAGAACGATACCCCGGCGCGCGTGGAGAAACGGAAGCCGAGATACATCAACTGGTCGGCAAAGACCACGGTGTCCTTCAATCCCAATCGCCGGTAGCAGGCATTGATCAACTGCGAGATGGCCTTCTTGCTCAGTTCGCGGTCGATGAGACCGAAGGGCAGCCCGCGTGGCAGGATGCTGGACAGTATGGCCCGCCCCACGGTCGTCTCGATGCGACGCAGAGGCCGCTGTTCGCCATCGGCACCCTCCCCGTCATACTCGGGAATGCGCACGCTGACCCTTGCGTGCAGCTCGACGACGCCACTTTCGTACGCACGTACCACTTCATCGACATCCGCGAAGACCATGCCCTCACCACGCCCGTTGACTCGGGTGCGCGACAGGTAATAGAGGCCAAGGACGATATCCTGCGAGGGCACGATGATCGGCTCACCATTGGCAGGCGAAAGCACGTTGTTCGACGACATCATCAGGGTCCGGGCCTCGAGCTGCGCCTCCAGCGACAGCGGCACGTGCACCGCCATCTGGTCGCCATCGAAGTCCGCGTTGAATGCCGCACAGACCAGCGGATGCAGCTGGATGGCCTTGCCTTCGATCAGCACCGGTTCGAAGCCCTGGATGCCCAGGCGATGCAGAGTCGGAGCGCGGTTCAGCAGCACCGGGTGTTCGCGGATCACCTCCTCGAGAATATCCCAGACCTCCGGACCTTCCTTCTCGACCGCCTTCTTCGCAGCCTTGATCGTCGTCGCAAGTCCCCGCCGCTGGAGTTTTCCGAAAATGAAGGGTTTGAACAGTTCCAGCGCCATGCGCTTCGGCAACCCGCACTGGTGGAGACGCAGGGTTGGACCCACCACGATCACGGAGCGCCCCGAGTAATCCACGCGCTTGCCCAGCAGGTTTTGACGGAAACGCCCCTGCTTGCCCTTGATCATGTCGGCCAGAGACTTCAACGGGCGTTTGTTGGTGCCGGTGATCGCCCGACCGCGACGACCGTTGTCCAGCAGCGCGTCCACCGACTCCTGCAGCATGCGCTTTTCGTTGCGGACGATGATGTCCGGAGCATTGAGTTCCAGCAAACGGCGCAACCGGTTGTTGCGGTTGATCACCCGGCGGTACAGGTCGTTCAGATCCGAGGTTGCGAAACGGCCGCCATCGAGTGGCACCAGCGGACGCAGATCCGGCGGCAATACCGGCAACACGGACATGATCATCCATTCCGGACGATTGCCGGAGTCGAGGAACGACTCGACCAGCTTCAGCCGCTTGCCGAGACGCTTGATCTTCGTTTCCGAGCCCGTCTCAGACAACTCCGTCCGCAGACGCGTTGCCTCGACCTGCAGATCGATTCCCTTCAATAGCTCGAGCACCGCCTCGGCGCCCATCAGCGCAGTGAAATCGTCGCCATGCTCCTCGATCGCCTCGAGATACTCTTCGTCGGACAGCAACTGCCCGCGTTCCATGGTCGTGAAGCCGGCGTCCACGACGATGAAGGACTCGAAATAAAGCACCTTCTCGATGTCCTTCAGCGTCATGTCCAATAGCAGACCGATACGCGATGGCAGACTTTTCAGAAACCAGATATGGGCAACCGGCGACGCAAGGTCGATATGTCCCATGCGCTCGCGCCGGACCTTGGTCTGGGTCACTTCGACTCCGCATTTCTCACAGACCACTCCACGGTGCTTCAGACGCTTGTACTTCCCGCAGAGGCACTCGTAGTCCTTGACCGGCCCGAAGATCTTGGCACAGAACAGGCCATCCCGCTCTGGCTTGAAGGTGCGGTAGTTGATGGTCTCGGGCTTTTTCACCTCGCCGAAAGACCAGGCGCGGATCTGATCCGGCGATGCCAGGCCGATACGGATCGCGTCGAACTCTTCCGGCTGTGTCTGCTGCTTGAACAGATTGAGGAGGTCTTTCATTCACTTGCCTCTTTACTTGAATTCGTGGGGTGCCTCACGGCACCCCGGAAAGGGCGTCCGGACGGGGCTCAGTCCTGTTCCAGTTCGATATTGATGGCGAGAGATCGGATCTCCTTCATCAGCACGTTGAAGGATTCAGGCACGTTGGCCTCCATGAAATGCTCGCCATCGACGATGTTCTTGTACATCTTGTTACGACCCTGAACATCATCAGCCTTGACCGTCAGCATTTCCTGGAGGGTGTACGCGGCACCATAGGCTTCCAGAGCCCAGACTTCCATCTCGCCGAAGCGCTGACCCCCGAACTGCGCCTTGCCCCCCAGCGGCTGCTGGGTCACCAGCGAGTAGGGGCCCGTGGAACGAGCGTGCATCTTGTCGTCCACCAGATGGTTCAGTTTGAGCATATGCATGTAGCCCACGGTCACCGGTCGATCGAAGGTATCGCCAGTCCGGCCATCGAACAGCATTGCCTGCCCGGTCTCGGGCAGATCGGCCAGACGCAGAAGCGCCTTGATTTCCTGCTCGTCCGCGCCGTCGAATACCGGCGTAGCCATCGGCACCCCTTTCTGCAGGTTCCGACTGAGAGCAAGGATCTCGGCATCGCTGAGGGAATCGATGTCCACCTTGCGTTCGGCTCCGCCGTAAATCTGATTCAGGAACTCGCGCAACCGGGCGATTTCCGTCTGACTCTCGAGCATGCGGCCAATCTTCAGGCCCAACCCCTTGGCAGCCCAGCCCAGATGCACCTCCAGTACCTGGCCCACGTTCATTCGCGACGGGACCCCGAGCGGGTTCAGCACGATATCGACCGGCGTCCCGTCCTCCAGGAAGGGCATGTCCTCCTCCGGGACGATCATCGAGATAACGCCCTTGTTGCCATGACGTCCCGCCATCTTGTCGCCGGGCTGCATGCGCCGCTTGATCGCCACGTAGACCTTGACCATCTTCTGGACACCGGGCGGCAAATCGTCACCCGCCGCCAGCTTGGCCTTTTGCTGCTCGAAGCGCTTTTCGAACGCCTCGGCCTGATCCTTCAGCTGGCGTCCGAGTTCCTCGAGCTGGGCATTGACGTCATCGTCGCGCAGCCGGATCTCGAACCAGTGATTTCGGGACACACCAGTCAGATATTTCCTGGTGATCTTGGTGCCGTCGCTCAAGCCCTCGGGTCCGCCCGCCGCCACCTTGCCGGTCAACAGACGCTCGACGCGACCATATATGTCTTCCTCGTAGATACGCTGCTGGTCGCGAAGATCCTTGCGCACTCCCGCCAGGTCGGATTCCTCAATGGAGCGGGCACGGGCATCTTTCTCCACCCCGTCGCGAGTGAACACACGCACGTCGATCACGGTCCCCTCGATACCGGAGGAAACCCGGAGAGAAGTGTCCTTCACGTCGGAGGCCTTCTCGCCGAAAATCGCGCGCAGCAGCTTCTCCTCCGGCGTCAGCTGGGTTTCACCCTTTGGTGTCACCTTGCCGACCAGGATGTCCCCCGGACGTACCTCTGCGCCGACGTAGACGATCCCGGATTCATCCAGCTTGGCCAGCAGGGACTCGGATACATTGGGAATGTCGGCAGTGATTTCCTCCTGCCCCAGCTTGGTGTCGCGAGCAACGCAGTTCAGTTCCTCGATGTGGATCGTGGTGAAGCGGTCTTCCTGCACCACGCGCTCCGAGATCAGGATCGAATCCTCGAAGTTGTACCCGTTCCAGGGCATGAACGCGACCATCATGTTCTGACCCAGTGCCAGTTCACCGAGGTCAGTGGACGAACCGTCGGCCAACACATCCCCGCGAGCGATCACGTCGCCCACATTGACCAGCGGTCGCTGGTTGATGCAGGTATTCTGGTTCGATCGCGAGTACTTGGTCAGGTTGTAGATGTCGACACCGGCCTCCCCGGCACCGGTCTCCTCGTCATTGACCCGAACGACGATGCGGGCGGCGTCGACCGAATCCACGGTACCGCCCCGCGTCGCGACGATCGCCGAACCCGAGTCGATTGCGACGGTGCGTTCGATACCGGTACCGACCAGCGGTTTTTCGGCACGCAGGCACGGTACCGCCTGGCGCTGCATGTTCGAACCCATCAGCGCGCGGTTGGCGTCGTCATGCTCCAGGAAGGGCACCAGCGCAGCGGCGACCGAAACGATCTGCTTCGGCGACACGTCCATGAACTGGATCTTGTCCGGCGTCGAAATCGTGAACTCGTTCTGGGAACGGCACGACACCAGATCGTCCGTCAGCCGCCCTTCGGCATCCATCGCCGCATTGGCCTGTGCAATCACATACTGGCTTTCCTCGATCGCGGAGAGGTAGACGATCTCATCCGTGACCTTACCTTCATGCACTTTCCGGTACGGCGTCTCGAGGAATCCGTAGCGGTTTGTCCGTGCATACACCGCAAGCGAATTGATCAATCCGATGTTCGGCCCTTCCGGGGTCTCGATCGGGCAGACCCGGCCATAATGCGTCGGGTGCACGTCACGAACCTCGAACCCGGCCCGCTCGCGTGTCAATCCACCCGGTCCCAACGCTGAAATCCGGCGCTTGTGGGTCACTTCGGACAACGGGTTGTTCTGGTCCATGAACTGCGAAAGCTGCGAAGAACCGAAAAACTCCTTCACTGCGGCGGCCACGGGCTTGGCGTTGATCAGTTCCTGCGGCATCAGGCCTTCGCTTTCCGCGACAGTCAGCCGTTCCTTCACCGCGCGCTCGACCCGCACCAGCCCCAGACGGAACTGATTCTCGGCCATTTCGCCGACACTTCGGATACGACGGTTGCCAAGATGGTCGATATCGTCCGTGCTGCCGATGCCATTGCGCAGGTCGATCAGGACCTTCAGCACATCCAGGATGTCTTCCGGAGAAAGGACGCCCGCGCCCTCGTCGGTGTCTCGCCCGACCCGCCGATTGAACTTCATTCGGCCCACGGCAGAGAGGTCGTAGCGGTCCTCGGAGAAAAACAGGTTGCCGAACAGATTCTCGGCGGCATCCTTGGTCGGCGGCTCACCCGGTCGCATCACGCGGTAGATGTCCACCTGCGCCTCGAGCTGGGTCCGGTTCTGGTCGAGCCGCAGGGTATCGGAGATGAAGGGACCCCGATCGTAGTCATTGGTGTAGATGATGTCGAAGGAGGGCACACCAACGTCACGCAGCTTGTCGAGCAGCGGTTCGGTGACGAGCGCATTGGCTTCAGCGATCACCTCACCGGTTTCCTCGTCGATAATGCCTCGTGCCAGTGCCCGTCCGAGAAGATATTCGTCGGGGACGGTCAGCGTCTGGATGCCCGCCTTCTCGATCTCGCGGATGTGCCTCGGCGTGATCCTCCGGCCCGCCTCGACGATGACTTTGTCACCATCACGAATATCGACGACCGCGTTCTCTCCCCGCAGGCGATCGGCGATCAGTTCAAGTTCGGCACCCTGCTCCAGCAGGCGCACGGAATTGAATTCAAAGAAGGTGCTGAGAATTTCCTCGGTGTCCATGCCCAGCGCCCGCAACAACACGGTTGCAGGCAGCTTGCGCCGCCGGTCGATGCGAACGAACACTCCATCCTTGGCGTCGAACTCGAAGTCCAGCCAGGAACCGCGATAGGGGATGATCCGGGCATTGAACAGAAGTTTCTGAGAGCTGTGGGTCTTGCCCTTGTCGTGGTCAAAGAACACACCGGGAGAACGGTGCAGCTGGGACACGATCACCCGCTCCGTTCCGTTGATCACGAAAGTCCCGTTATCGGTCATCAGGGGCAACTCCCCCATGTAGACCTCCTGCTCCTTGATTTCCTTGACAACGACGCTGCCGGCGGGGGCTTCCTTGTCATTGATCACCAGGCGCAGCATCACGCGCAGCGGCGCCGCGTACGTCACGCCACGAATCTGGCATTCCTTGACATCGAACAGCGGCTCGCCGAGGCGATAGGAAACATACTGAAGCTGCACGTGACCGGAGTAGCTGACAATCGGGAACACCGACTGGAACGCCGCATGCAGACCCGTCGCATCACGCTGCTCCGGGGCAACATCAGCCTGAAGGAAGTCCCGGTACGACGCCAGCTGAGTTTCCAGCAGGTAGGGAACCTCGAGAATCTGGGGGCGTTTGCCGAAATCCTTGCGGATTCGCTTTTTTTCGGTATAACTGAGGGCCATGGGATACCTCGGCTGCAACAGGGATCATCGGGCGGCGTTGCGTCGCCACCACGGGTCAAGGCTGGCGGTCTTTCGGCCGCCAGCCTTGCGGTTCCGGACTAGGTCACGAAACAACTGACAGAAACGTCTTACTTCAACTCGACGGAAGCACCGGCCTCTTCGAGTTCCTTCTTCATTTTTTCGGCTTCGTCCTTGCTTGCATCTTCCTTCACGGTCGCCGGCACACCCTCGACCATATCCTTGGCCTCCTTCAGACCGAGACCGGTCAGAGCGCGAACGACCTTGATGACACCAACCTTGTTGGCGCCGAAGCTGCTCATCACGACATTGAACGAATCCTTGACCTCTTCGGCAACGGCTTCACCAGCAGCAGCGGCCGGAGCAGCGGCTACGGCGGCAGCAGCCGACACGCCGAACTTCTCTTCCATCGCGCTGATCAGATCCACGACCTCGAGAACGGTCATGTTGCCGATCGTCTCCAGAATTTCCTCTTTCGAAACTGCCATCTTGATTCTCCTAATGGGCTACCGCCCGGCTATTCAGAAATGTTTCAGGCGGCTGCCTGCTTTTGATCACGGATCGCTGCGACGGTACGCACCAGTTTGCCCGGAACCTCATTGATCGTACGGGCGAACTTGTCGAGCGGCGCCTTCATCACGGCCATCAGCAAGCTGATGGCTTGATCACGGGTCGGCATGCTGGCGAGGCGATCGAGATCGCCCGCACCCAGCATCTGCCCACCGAAGGACACCAGCTTCACTTGCAGCTTCTCGTGGGTCTTCGCGAAGTCCTTCACCAGACGAGCGGCGGCACCCGGGTCTTCCTGACTGAATGCCAGCACCAGAGGCCCAACCAGGCCCTGCTGCATGCATTCGAAGTCCGTACCCTCTACCGCACGCTTCGCCAGCGTGTTCTTCACGACCCGAAGGTAAACACCGGACGCACGAGCCTGCTTGCGCAGGTCGGTCATCTGGCTCACCGACAGACCACGATATTCCGCTGCAATGGCGGAATGCGCCGAGGCAGCTACCGCGGCCAGTTCCGAGACAACCACCTTCTTGTCATCGAGATTCATAGCCACGTTGACTTTCCTCCGTTGAGATCGCCAACGCACTGGCGACCGTTACAAACCGGGGGGAGACCCCCCCGGGGCTTGTGGTGCTTCCCGCCGCAGGACATTCCTGAATCGGGCTGACACCATCTGCGCAGGCTTGTGGTTTAAGCGGCGAGCCGCGCCTGCGGTCTTGGATGGCCCGCCACGTTACGGTGACGGCCGACCCAAAATCATGAAAACTGGTCTAGAGCTTCAACGCCGAAGGGTCGATCTGCAAACCCGGCCCCATCGTCGATGAGACCGTGACCCGGCGCACATAAACGCCCTTTGAAGTCGATGGCTTCAACTTCACGAGATCCGCCAACAATGCATCCAGGTTCTCTGCCAGAGCGACGCTTTCGAAATCAACGGCACCGATCGAGCAGTGAATGATCCCGCCCTTGTCGGTCCGGTAACGCACCTGGCCACCCTTGGCATTCCTGACCGCTGTCGCCACATCCGGCGTTACGGTGCCTACCTTGGGGTTCGGCATCAGCCCGCGCGGACCAAGGATCTGGCCGAGCTGACCCACCACCCGCATCGCATCCGGGGAGGCGATCACGACATCGAAATTGAGTTCACCGGCCCGAACCTGCTCGGCAAGGTCATCCATGCCAACGACGTCGGCACCAGCCTCGCGCGCCGCATCCGCATTGGCACCCTGGGCGAAGACGGCAACACGCACAGCCTTGCCGGTCCCGTTCGGAAGCACGGTGGACCCGCGCACGACCTGATCGGATTTGCGCGGATCGACCCCGAGATTGACCGAGACATCGACCGATTCGCGGAATTTGACCTTGGACAGGTCGCGCAGCAGATCAAATGCCTCGGCGACCGGAAACATCTGACCCGGGCGGACCTTTTCGCGGATCGCCTTCACGCGCTTGGAAAGAGCTGCCATCTCAAAGACCCTCCACTTCAAGACCCATACTGCGGGCACTACCGGCAATCGTCCGTACGGCGGCATCCAGATCTGCCGCAGTGAGGTCCGGTTCCTTCGTCCGCGCAATCTCTTCCAGCTGTTCGCGCGTTACAGTACCCACCTTTTTCGTGTTGGGGGTACCGGATCCGCTCGCGATCCCCGCCGCCTTCTTCAACAGGACCGCCGCCGGGGGCGTCTTGGTGACGAATGTGAAACTGCGGTCCGCGTAAACGGTGATAACGACCGGGATCGGCAACCCGGGCTCAACACCCTGGGTCGCGGCATTGAACGCCTTGCAGAACTCCATGATGTTCACGCCACGCTGACCGAGGGCAGGACCCACGGGCGGGCTGGGGTTCGCCTTGCCGGCCGGAACCTGCAGCTTGATATACGCCGTAATCTTCTTGGCCATTTCATCTCCTTCGGGTGCAAGCGCCTTGCGGCTCCCCGAAACGGGTTAACACGCGAACCAGTGTCGCGTCAGGATTTCTCGACTTGATGGAATTCCAGTTCCACAGGCGTCGAACGCCCGAAAATCTGCACGGCGACGAGCAATCGGCTCTTGTCGTAGTTCACTTCCTCGACGACGCCATTGAAGTCGTTGAAGGGCCCGTCAACGACCCGCACCATTTCCCCAACCTCGAACAGAACCTTGGGCTTGGGCTTCTCCGCACCTTCCTGCATGCGCTGCAGAATGGTGTCTGCTTCCTTGTCGCTGATCGGCGCGGGCTTGTCCGCGGAGCCGCCGATGAATCCGAGCACGCGGGGTACGTTCTTGACCAGATGCCAGGCCTCGTCGTTGAGGTCCATCTGCACGAGCACGTAGCCGGGGAAGAACTTCCGCTCGCTCTTCCGCTTCTGGCCATCCTTCATCTCGACGACTTCTTCGGTGGGGACCAGAATCTGCCCGAAATGGTCTCCCATTCCGAAACGCGCGATCCGCTCCTCGAGCGACCGCTTTACCTGCCCCTCGAAACCCGAGAACGCCTGAACCACATACCAGCGCAATGCCATGCCTGATTCCTCTGGCTAACCAATGAACTGCCGGATGACCCAACCGAGCAGAGAATCCAGCAACCAGAGAAAGATGCCGACGAGTAGCACCACGCCGAGCACGATCAGCGTGGTCTGCGTGGTCTCGACGCGGGTCGGCCAGACCATCTTGCGCACTTCCGTGCGCGAATTACTCATGAACCCGGCGAGTTGCCGCCCCTTGGCCGTCGTCATTGCGATAAACGCTGCAACGCCAACGACCACGAGCAGACCGACAACGCGGATCAGCGTCGATTCGGCCGAGTAATAATAAAAGCCCATGACGCCCGCAATCAGCAGAGCGAGCGCCGCAAAGAGCTTGACCGTGTCAAGCCCGCCTCCATTCTTTTCCGTCTGTTCACTCATGAATCAATCACCTGAGGCCTGTCGCCACCCGTAGGATGGCAGGCCAGGAGGGACTCGAACCCCCAACCTGCGGTTTTGGAGACCGCTGCTCTGCCAATTGAGCTACTGGCCTGTTGCTGCTTCCCAAAAGAACACGGGAGGCGGTATTATCCGCCCCCCGCGGTGACCCCGGCTCTAAGATTGTATCACTCGATGATCTTGGAGACGACACCGGCGCCGACGGTGCGGCCGCCTTCGCGAATCGCGAAGCGCAGACCATCCTCCATCGCAATCGGACTGATCAGCGACACCGTCATCTTCACGTTGTCACCCGGCATCACCATCTCCACACCTTCCGGCAGGTCACAGGAGCCCGTCACGTCCGTCGTCCGAAAATAAAACTGCGGCCGATACCCGTTGAAAAACGGCGTGTGACGACCTCCCTCTTCCTTCCCGAGAATGTACACTTCCGCCTCGAACTTCGTGTGCGGCGTGATCGAACCCGGCTTGCACAACACCTGACCACGTTCCACGTCGTCCCGCTTCGTGCCACGCAGCAACACCCCCACGTTGTCGCCCGCCTGACCCTGATCCAGCAGCTTGCGGAACATCTCCACACCCGTCACCGTCGTCTTCTGGGTGTCGCGAATCCCGACAATCGCCACTTCATCGCCCACCTTCACGATGCCGCGCTCGACACGACCCGTCACCACCGTGCCACGGCCGGAAATCGAAAATACGTCTTCCACCGGCATCAGGAACGCACCGTCAATCGCACGCTCCGGCTCCGGAATGTACGTGTCCAGCGCCTCCACCAGCTTGTCGATCGACTGCGAACCAATCTCGCTCTCATCGCCTTCCAGCGCCTTCAGCGCCGACCCAACAATGATCGGGGTGTCATCACCCGGGAACTCATAGCTCGACAGCAGATCCCGTACCTCCATGTCCACCAACTCCAGCAACTCGGCGTCGTCCACCATGTCCGCCTTGTTCAGGTACACCACGATGTACGGCACACCCACCTGCCGCGCCAGCAGAATGTGCTCCCGCGTCTGCGGCATCGGACCGTCCGCCGCACTCACCACCAGAATCGCACCGTCCATCTGCGCCGCACCCGTGATCATGTTCTTCACATAATCCGCGTGCCCCGGGCAGTCCACGTGCGCGTAATGCCGCGCCGTGCTCTCGTACTCCACGTGCGCCGTCGCAATCGTGATCCCACGCGCCTTCTCCTCCGGCGCATTGTCAATCTGGTCGTAGGCCCGCGCCTCACCACCAAACTTCTTCCCCTGCACCACCGTCAACGCCGCCGTCAGCGTCGTCTTCCCGTGGTCCACGTGACCAATCGTTCCCACATTCACATGCGGCTTCTTACGCTCAAATTTTGACTTGGACATAGTCTAGATTCCCCGGGTTGAAACGCGCGCGCCGTGTTGATGACGGCCGGTGCAGACTGCATCTGTACATCGATACCAATGGAGCCCATGACCGGATTTGAACCGGTGACCTCTTCCTTACCAAGGAAGTGCTCTACCGACTGAGCTACATGGGCAAAACTCTCACCAGCGAACCTGGAGCGGGTGATCGGGATCGAACCGACATCATCAGCTTGGAAGGCTGAGGTTCTACCATTGAACTACACCCGCTGAACCAATGCTGACTGATGCCACGACACTCACTGCCTGTGGCAAAACCGTGGTGGAGGGGGGAGGATTCGAACCTCCGAAGGCTGAGCCAGCAGATTTACAGTCTGCCCCCTTTGACCGCTCGGGAACCCCTCCTCAATCAAGCCGCGTATATTCCTCGATAACCCCCCCTCGCGTCAACCCCCCGCCAGCGAGACGGCCGTGGGCCCGGCGACCGGGGCTCTCGCTCCCGCAGGATCAGCCGAGTCCCTCTTCTTTTTTACCCATGATGTCCCTTAAAGTGTTGACGGGATTGATTTCGGGAAGCACTCTGGCCACGATGCAAAACGCGACTGCCTCGGAACACATGCCTGGACTGGCGCGTCGCCTGGTCGACGCCGGCCTGGCGCCGCCTGATCTGATGGCAGCCGTCTCGAAAGAGGCCCGGGAGCAGAAAATCCCGCTGATGGTTCTGTTGGCGACGCGGACCGAAATCCCGGAGGCGCGATTGGCGCAGGCAGCCGGCGAGGAGTTCGGCCTCCCGGTGTTCGACCTCGGTGCATTTGACCGTGAGCTCCTGCCCAGGGAGCATCTGAACGAGGAGCTGATCCGCAAACATCACGCACTGCCGTTATTGCAGCGTGGCAACCGGCTGTTTGTCGCGATTTCGGACCCCACCAACCTCCATGCATCCGACGAGTTCAAGTTCGCCACCGGGCTGGTGATCGAGACTGTCCTTGTCGAACACAAGAAGCTGGACCGCCTGATCGAGGACTCGATCAACGCTGCGATGTCCATGATGGACACGATGGATGACGAGGGGTTCGCGGATCTCGCCGTCGCTGTCGGCGGGGCCGACGAAAAGGATGATGACGTCACGGACGGCATCGACGATGCTCCGGTCGTGCGGTTTGTCAACAAGCTGATGCTCGATGCCATTCGCCGGAAGGCTTCGGACATCCACCTGGAGCCCTACGAAAAGGATTTCCGTGTGCGGTTTCGCGTTGACGGCATGCTCTACGACGTCGGTCACCCGCCGATTTCGCTGGCCACCCGTATCATTGCACGCGTGAAGGTCATGTCGCAGATGGACATCGCCGAGCGGCGTCTGCCCCAGGATGGCAGGATCAAACTGAAGCTGTCGCGGACGCGGGCGGTCGATTTTCGCGTCAACAGCCTGCCGACGCTCCACGGCGAAAAGATCGTGATGCGAATACTGGACTCCGATGCCAGCATCCTGAGCATCGACGTACTCGGCTTCGAAGAGGAGCAGAAAAAACTCTACCTGCAAGCCCTGAACCGCCCATACGGCATGATTCTGGTCACCGGTCCAACGGGGTCCGGCAAGACCGTATCCCTCTACACCGGCCTCGGCATCCTGAACACCAACGATCGCAACATCTCGACGGCCGAGGATCCGGCTGAAATCAACATGCCGGGAATCAATCAGGTCAATGTCCACCCCAAGATCGGACTGACCTTTGCCAATGCGCTGCGCGCCTTCCTGCGCCAGGATCCCGACGTCATCATGGTGGGCGAGATCCGGGATCTCGAAACCGCGGAGATCGCGATCAAGGCTGCGCAGACCGGCCATCTGGTACTGTCGACACTGCACACCAATGATGCTCCCCAGACGCTGACCCGGCTCGCCAACATGGGCGTGCCCGCCTATAACATCGCGTCCTCGATCCTGCTGATCATCGCTCAGCGTCTCGCCCGCAGGCTGTGCCCGATTTGCAAGGAGCGCGAAGACCTTCCGGAAGAGGTTCTGCTCAAGGAGGGCTTCACCGCAGAAGACATCGCGTCCGGGATCGAACTGTATCGACCCGTCGGCTGCGATCAGTGCACCGGTGGCTACAAGGGCCGGCTGGGCATCTACCAGGTGCTGCCGATCTCGGATGCGACAGAACGACTGATCCTGCAGGGCTGCAGCAGCATGGAACTGGCCGAGCAGGCGGCGCGGGAAGGAGTCAACGACCTCAGACGCTCGGGACTGCTGAAGGCACGGGCGGGAGCAACCAGCCTCGAGGAAGTCAACCGCGTGACCACGGACTAACGGAAGCCATGGCAAACACCAGCACCGAAACGGTCTTCATCTGGGAGGGACTCAACAAGCGAGGGGTTCGCGTCAAGGGCGAAACTCCAGGTGACAGTGAGCTGGCGGCGCGCGCCGAACTCCGCCGCAACGGGATCAATGTCCTCAAGATCCGGAAGAAACCAAAATCCCTGTTCTCCACGAAGAAGAAGATCAAACCGGTCGACGTCGCTTACTTCCTGCGGCAGATGACGACCATGCTCAGCTCCGGCGTACCCCTGGTGCAGGCGTTCGACATCGTGGGCCGGGGACATGAGAATCCGACGATGTCCGCGCTGATCATGGACCTGAAAACGAGCGTGGAAGGAGGCGAGACATTCGCAGCCGCTCTCGCGAAGCACCCGCGACAATTCGACGAACTGGTGGTCAGCCTGGTCGAGGCCGGCGAGGAATCGGGGACGCTCGAGACGCTGCTCGACAAGGTCGCGACCTACAAGGAAAAGACCGAAAGTCTCAAGGCCAAGATCAGGAAGGCGATGTTTTACCCTGCGGCTGTCATCGTCGTCGCGATCGTGGTGACCGCCATCCTGCTCATCTTCGTGGTTCCGCAGTTCGAGGCGCTGTTCGTGGGCTTTGGTGCCGACCTGCCCGCATTCACGCGTCTGGTCGTGAATATCTCGAATTTCGTCCAGAACTGGTGGTGGGCGATAGTGGGCGCAATCATCGTCGCGGTATTCATCTTCGTGCAGATCCATCGGCGATCGGCGCGGTTTCGCAGAATCGTTGATATCGCGGTTCTGCGGATTCCGGCCGTCGGGCCGATCCTCCGCAAGGCCGCCATCGCCCGCTTCGCGCGCACGCTGTCCACCATGTTCGCGGCGGGCGTACCACTGGTCGATGCCCTGCGTTCCGTGGCCGGCGCCACCGGCAACGTCATTTACAGTGACGCCACCGAGCGCATGCGCGAGGAAACGGCCGCTGGCGCCCAGCTCCAGTGGTCGATGCGCAATACCGGGGTGTTCCCGAACATGGTCGTTCAGATGGTCGCGATCGGCGAGGAGTCCGGCTCGCTCGACGCCATGCTGGGCAAGGTCGCCGGGTTTTACGAGGAAGAGGTGGACAACGCTGTCGACAGTCTTTCCAGCCTGCTCGAACCCCTGATCATGGTGGTTCTTGGTGTGCTGATCGGCGGCCTCGTGATCGCCATGTATCTGCCCATCTTCATGCTTGGCCAGGTGATCTAGGCGTGCGGCTTTTCTCGCGCCCTGGAAATCGGTCGCAGGCACTGTCGTGATCCTCTTCTGGCAGGAAGCCGCGAGCGGCTGGATCATCGCCGCTGCAGCTCTGTTCGGGCTCGTGGTGGGCAGCTTTCTCAATGTCGTGATCTATCGTCTGCCCATCATGATGCAGCGGGAATGGGAACAGGAAGCCCGGGCGGTGCTGGACCTGCCGTCACCATCGCCGCAACGCGATCGCTACAACCTCTGGTGGCCGCGCTCCCGGTGCCCGGTCTGCGAGCGCCCGATCAAGGCACACGAGAACATTCCGATCCTCAGCTTCCTTTTCCTCCGCGGCCGCTGCCCGGGGTGTTCCACGCACATCTCCTGGCAATACCCGGTGGTGGAGTCGGTCACGGCATTGCTTTTCGTGGTCACTGCCTGGCATTTCGGCCCGACTCCGACCGGCCTGACGGCCCTGCTTTTCACGGGCATCCTGATCGCCGCCGCGGGAATCGATGCCAGAACCACGCTCTTGCCGGATCAGATCACCCTGCCGCTACTCTGGTTCGGTCTCGCGTGCAACTACTTCGGCCTGTTCACGGACCTGGAATCCGCGGTCATTGGCGCGATTGCCGGTTATCTCAGCCTGTGGACGATCTATCACGGCTACCGGCTGCTCACCGGCAAGGAAGGCATGGGCTTCGGTGATTTCAAGCTTCTGGCAGCACTCGGAGCCTGGCTCGGATGGCAGGCCTTGCCGGCAATTCTGCTGCTTGCGTCAATGGTCGGCGCAATCGTGGGTATCGGTCTCATTCTGCTACGCGGGCGTGATCGCAATATCCCGATACCCTTCGGACCGTTTCTGGCGGCGGCCGGCTGGCTGGCGCTGATTTGGGGCGATGTTCTGCAGACCTTCTACCTGGTGTAAAGGGCTATGCCCAAGGTTCCCGAAACGCTGATTCAACCTGTGATCGTGACGAGCGGAACAGCAGAGTCATCGCGCTCCTCACGTGGGTGGCATTTCAACTCTCATGGCGAGGGGCCATCCCTGATGCAAACCGCAGGGGGCCAATGAGCGCGGCGAATTGCACCGATCGAGGCCCGGGAGCCCGGGGGCCGGGGGCGACGCAGTGCTGGTGCGGTTCGGCTGCGCCCCACGGCAGCCCGCGGAACAGACTTTCACATTAACCATGCTGCGGATTGGGCTTACCGGCGGAATCGGCAGTGGCAAGAGCCGCGTCGCCGAGATGTTCGCGCAACTCGGTGCTCCGGTGATCGATACCGACCAACTTTCAAGACAGGTGCTGGCCCCCGGGTCGCCGCTACTGGCCGAAGTTTTCGACGTCTTCGGGGCCGACCTCCGCCGGAAGGACGGGGGCCTGAATCGCGCGAGACTCCGCACGCGGGTCTTCGCCGATCCTGCGGCACGCACACGCCTCGAAGCCATGACACACCCCGCGATTCACAAGGCGATGGAGAAGAGAATTGCCGAACTGCCACCGGGCACCCCTTATACGGTGCTCGTGATTCCGTTGTTGGTGGAAGCAGGTTGGTGCGATCGGGTCGACCGGATCCTTGTGGTCGATTGCCCCGCATCTGTCCGCATCGAACGTATCATTGCGCGAGACCGGATCGATGCCGATACCGCGCGCGCGATGGTTGCGGCTCAGGCGACGCGAATGGCGCGCCTGCAGGTGGCAGACGATGTGATCGACAACGGCATCTCCGCGAGTCCGGGCCAACTGGCCGAACAGGTGCGGATGCTGCACGAGCGCTATGCCAACGCCGGCACTTCGATTCGCTGACGCAGGACCCATCCTGATGACCGTCTCGAGCGACGGCTCCACTCCATGGCCGGCAGTGGTGGAAATACACCACGCCGATGACTGATACTAACCCCCTGTCGGACTTCGTCGCCTGTAGCGAGCCGGGTGGGAGAACAAAGTCTGTTTTTCAGGATTTCGTGGCGAATAGTGGCACTATGCAACGAGAAATCAGGAAAACCGCACCATTTCCCCTACTGGTGACGCTGAAGCCGCCTGGGTCTGTCAGGCTGCCTGGCCTCAATCTGCCGGACTGCATGCCTTGACCGAGTCGACACTGACATTCGAACAACCCCTGCAGGAGCGTGTGCGTCTGCTGCTGCGTCTCGAGGCCCTGGTGGAGCGTTTCCGGAACACCCGTGTCGCGGCACGCGATTTCGATCACCATCATGCCCTGACCGTGCTGGTGGACATCTATGCCCTGGCTGGCCGGGTCGACGTCAAACGTGAACTCATGGGCGAAATCGAGCGCCAGGTTGCAAACCTGAACCGGCTGGCCTCACAACCGGGAGTCGATCAGGAGCGACTGACATTGACAATGCAGGGACAGCGCAGGCTTCTCGGGCGTCTCGAGGACCAGGTGGGCGGGCTCGACCAGCGAGTGAAAAGTGACGAGTTCTTCACCAGTGTGCGCCAGCGCACGGCACTGCCCGGCGGTGCCTGCGACTTCGACCTGCCCATCTACCACTACTGGCTGTCTCAGCCGACCGCCGTCCGTGAGGAGCTCCTGCTGGAGTGGTTCGAGCCGCTGGCGACCGTGGCCGAAGCCATCACCCAGGTGCTGACGTTCATCCGTGCGGCGGGCGCCCCGCGTGATGCGACGGCACACGATGGCTACTTCGAACAGGGGCTGGACACCAACTATGCGTGGCAGATGCTCAGAATCAGCATAGACCGTGAAGAACAATGCTACCCGGAAATCAGCGCCGGCCGACAGCGCTTCACCGTACGCTTTCTCGATCCCGGCGACTTTCACAACCGGGCGCGAAGCGTCTCCCGCGATGTCCCCTTCCAGCTGAGCTGTTGCGCGATCTGAGCCCCTGCGTCGACGTTCAGTCCATGAGGCCCCGTATGGCGGCAACGCCCTGGGCGCCGATTTCCTGAACCGACCGAAGATCGCCCGGAACCAGCCCGCCGAGCGCGAACACCGGACAGGAGGCCCGCGCACACAGCTCGGCAAAACCCCGCAAGCCCAGCGGGCGCGCTTCCGGATGGGTCAGGGTTGCCTTGACCGGCCCCGCCACGACGAAATCCACCGGCAGCGCCATCGCCCGTTCCAGACTGCGGCGATCATGAACCGACGCCGCCAGCCAACCGGCACAGTGCGGACGCGCGGCCAATGACAGCAGGCGCCGCTCGCTCAGGTGCCATCCTGCCGGCGGCAGATGGTCCAGCCATGATCGCGGCGCGTTGACCAGCACTCCCACCCCGTGGCCCGCAGCCGAATCCATCAGGGCGCGGGCATAATCCAGGAATGCTGCCTGCTGCAGCCGCGGAGCGCGTATCTGCAGCAGACCAATGCCGCCGCGCGCCAGCCTCCGGTCGACCTGTTCGACCGTGGCACCGATCGCCGTGCCTGCAGCCGGTTCGGGCGAGATCAGGTAAAAGTGGGGCAACCGAGCCGCATTCACGATGGCCTGGCTGGCCGCGGGAAAGCAGGCGGCATCGAGGCGGTGAGGATCGGTCCATTCCAGCACCTGACCCTCGTTGGCGTGAACCTCGCCATTCCAGACGTCGACCCGGTAGACGTGCAGCACGACCGCGCGGTCGGAATAGTCATGTTCAATCGTCAGAATTCGAACCGCGGCAAGCACGCCGATGCCCAACTCTTCGCGCATTTCCCGCACCAGCGCATCACGCGCGCATTCGCCCACAGCGAGTTTGCCCCCCGGAAATTCCCGGACGCCAGGCAAGTGACCGTCACTACCCCGACGACCGACAAGGACGCGCCCGGCACTGTCCCGTAGCAGACCGACAGCGACCTGCACGCGTGACTCAGGAACGGTAATCGGCGTTGATCCGGACGTAGTCGTAGGAGAAATCGCAGGTGTACTTGCAGTACTCCGCACTGCCCCGAGCAAGGTCGATCACGATATCGAGTTCTTCGGCAGCAAAGGCCTTCTGGCCGTCCGCCTCGGTATAACCCGGCGCACGTCCCCCCGAGGACACGATCTCGACCCCATTCACCGCGACAGCAACCCGGTCGATCACGAGATCCGCCACACCCGCTCTTCCTACCGCCGCCAGGATGCGGCCCCAGTTCGGATCGGAGGCGAACAGCGCGGTCTTGACCAGAGGCGACAGCGCCACCGTCTCGGCAACCCGGCGCGCCTCCGCGCGCTGCTGCGCACCGCGAACGATGACTCTCACGAATTTCGTTGCACCCTCGCCATCACGTACGATCGCTTCGGCCAACTCGAGGCACAGCGAAGCCAGCGCTTCGCCAAAGGCATCCCGGTCGTCCGGTGACGCCACTTCAAGGCCGCTGGCACCACTGGCGATGGCAACCAGCGCATCGTTGGTCGAAGTATCTCCATCGACCGTAATCGCATTGAAACTACGGTCGGCGGCCCGGACCAAAAACCGCTGCAGCAGGTCCGTCTCGATCCGTGCGTCGGTCGCGACAAAGGCAAGCATCGTCGCCATGTCCGGGTGGATCATGCCAGACCCTTTTGCGATTCCCGTCAAGGTCACCATGCCGGTCGATAGCCTGACGTTGCGAAAAGCACCCTTGAGCACCGTATCGGTCGTCATGATCGCCCGGGCCGCATCCAGCCAGGCATCTTCGTTCAACCCCGCGTGCAGCAAAGGAAGAACCGAAGCCATTCGGTCCACCGGCAGCGGTTCGCCAATCACCCCGGTGGAAAACGGCAACACCTGCTGGTCAGCCGCTCCAAGCACTCGCGCCAGGCTCTCGCAGATCGAACGGGCGGCTGCAACCCCGGTCTCGCCGGTTCCAGCGTTGGCATTACCCGCGTTGATCAGCAGCCAGCGGGCGGACCCCGTAGCCAGATGCTCACGGGCAACCTGCACCGGTGCGGCACAGAACGCGTTCGTGGTGAACAGGGCCGCAATCGTGGCATCGGCGCCTGCGTCGATCAGCACCAGATCGTTACGGCCACGGTACCGGATTCCCGCTGCGCAGGTCGCCAGTCGCACGCCCGGAACAGGCGGCAGCTCAGTCGGAGCCCGGAGTCCTACGGCCACGGAATTGCCTCAACGCCGGTACTCATCATAGCGCCCACCCAAGACCACCGACCAGGCTTTGCCCGGCTGAACACCGGGGTGCCAACGGAAGGTTTCGGTGTGGAATTGTCAGCCAACCACAATCCGACCACGGCAAGATCCTGTCTACCAGAGGATTATTCGGACCAGCCAGCCAACCAGCCCGATTCATCAAACTCGAGCCTCAACCATGTCCCTCCGTGCGGCGTCTCCCAGGTCCAGACTTCGCGAGTACCCTTTGCTGTGGTGTACTCGCGCTTGACGGTCGGCTCGTAGACTGCAACCCGGTGCGCGGCGAGCGCATCGTCCCGACTCATGCCGAGCTCGAGTTTCCCGGCCAGGATGGCTTGCTTGAAACTCTCGGGAAGATCCGGATTTTCATGGACATAGAGGTCCCTTACGTACTGCGGATGCTGGTTCGGATAATAGGCGTAATTGCTGTACCCAATGCCCGTTATCGGACTGACATCCGTCTGGACAGTCGAGCACGCGGACAGCAGAAACACCGAAAAGACGACGAACGTCATGACTTTCATGCCAATACCCCTGGAGTCGGTAAATTTCCCGTAACAAGATTCAATTCAATTTGCCGTGACAATGCTTGTATTTCCTGCCCGACCCGCACCAACAGGGCTCGTTGCGCCCAAGCTTGGGACCCTCGCGTCGATACGGTTGACCCGAGTCCTCCTCTGGCTCGTCGTCCTGCGCCTTGAGCGGACTGTTGGGGTCTTCGTGCTTGAACTGAATACCTTCCGGGGCACGCGCGAACCGCCGCCCGAACTCCTCCGCGGCACTTTCGGAACGCAATTGCAGACGCAGTAGCAACTTGACGACATCGTGCTTGATACGCTCCAGCAAGGCCTCGAACATTGCGAAGGCCTCGCGCTTGTATTCCTGCTTCGGATTGCGCTGAGCATAGCCGCGCAATCCGATTCCCTGGCGCAGATAGTCCATCGCTGCCAGATGCTCCTTCCACTGGCTGTCCAGGACCTGCAACATCACGTCACGCTGCAGGCGCTTCATCAGATCATCGCCGAGCGCGGCCCGCTTTTCCTCGAGCACCGCGCGCGCCTTGTCGATGATCCGTTCGCGCAGTGGCTCCTCGTGCAGATCATCCTCGTGCTCGAGCCAGGCCTGGATGTCGAGCTCCAGCCCGAACTCCGATGCCAGAAACGCGGTCAAGCCCGGAATATCCCATTCGTCTTCCACAGAAGCGGGTCGAACGTACTGGCTGATGGCCGCGTTGACGACGTCACGCAGCAGCGCGTCGATGGTGTCCGAGATGTCGTCGGCGGTGAGCAGTTCGGCACGCTGTTCGTAGATCACTCGGCGCTGGTCGTTGGCCACGTCATCGTATTCGAGCAGTTGCTTTCGGATATCGAAATTGTGCGCCTCGACCTTGCGCTGCGCGTTTTCGATCGCACGGCTGACCCAGGCGTTCTCGATGGCCTCGCCCTTTTCCATCCCGAGACGCTGCATCAGCCCGCGAACCCGCTCCGAGGCGAAGATACGCATCAGGTTATCTTCCAGGGAGAGGAAGAACCGGCTGGAGCCGGGGTCGCCCTGGCGACCGGAACGGCCACGCAGCTGATTATCGATGCGTCTGGACTCGTGACGTTCCGAGCCGATGATATGCAGCCCGCCCGCCTGGACCACGGCATCGTGGCGCTGCTGCCAGTCGGTTTTCACCCGCTCCACCGTGGCTGGCTCAGGGTTCTCTCCAAACTCATCGAGTTCCGCGTCCAGGCTGCCCCCCAACACGATATCCGTACCACGTCCCGCCATATTGGTCGCGATGGTGACCGCGCCCGGACGACCTGCCTGGGCAATGATGGGCGCTTCCCGCTCATGCTGCTTGGCGTTCAGAACCTCGAAGCGGATTCCCGTCTTCTTCAATGCTGTCGCCAGGCGCTCCGATGCCTCGACCGAAGCCGTGCCCACCAGTACCGGCTGCTGACGTTCCACGCACCATTTGATTTCCTTGATGATGGCGTCGTACTTCTCGTCCTGGGTCAGGTAGACCAGATCCTGCATATCATTACGGTTCAGCGGCTTGTTTCCCGGAACCACGACGACTTCCAGCGCATATATGGTCTGGAACTCGTAAGCCTCGGTGTCAGCGGTTCCAGTCATGCCACACAGCTTCTCGTACAGCCGGAAGTAATTCTGGAAGGTGATCGATGCCAGCGTCTGGTTTTCCTGCTGGATTGGCAGCCCCTCCTTGGCTTCGATCGCCTGGTGCAACCCCTCGGACCAGCGCCGTCCGGGCATGGTGCGACCGGTGAATTCGTCGATGATGTAAATCTTGCCATCGCGGACCAGGTACGCAACATCGCGTTTGAACAGGGCATGAGCCCGTAGCGCTGCGTTCAGATGATGCAGGATCGGGATGCTGGCGGCGTCATAAAGAGTCTGCGATGCATCGAGAAGGCCCTGTTCGTGCAGCAACTGTTCGACTCGCTCCTGCCCCTCTTCGCTGAGAAAGACCTGCTTCGCCTTTTCGTCGACATAGTAGTCGCCCTCGGACTCCTCGTCTTCCTGTGCGGTGAGTTGCGGCACGATGGTATTCATGCGCGTGTACATCTCGGAACTGTCGCCGCTTGGGCCGGAGATGATCAGCGGCGTGCGCGCCTCGTCGATCAGGATCGAATCCACCTCGTCGACGATGGCGTAGTTCAGACCTCGCTGAACCCGGTCCTCGGCACGAAAGGCCATGTTGTCACGCAGGTAATCGAAACCGAATTCGTTGTTCGTGCCATAGGTGATATCGGCTGCATAAGCCTCGCGGCGCGTCGCTGGCCTGAGCCGGGGATAACCCTCGCCTTCCGGGTGATAATCCGGATCGTAAAGGAACGACGCGGCGTCGACACCCAGCCCACCCGAACTGTTGATCACTCCCACCGACAGTCCGAGCGCGTGGTAAAGCCTACCCATCCAGACGGCATCGCGCCGGGCCAGATAATCGTTGACCGTGATCACGTGGACACCGTTACCCGAAAGCGCATTCAGGTACCCGGT
>JAABSN010000139.1 GCA_011390385.1 Thioalkalivibrio nitratireducens
AGATCAGCATCGTCGGGCCAACCACGAGAACGAACAGCAACAGCACGAACGCAAGCACCATATTGATCTCTGAAAGGCGCTTCACGCCCTTGTCGACGCCGGCCACGATGGACACCGTGGCGATCGAGGTGATGCCCAGGATCAGCAGCACCATGGTGATGTTGCCCTCGGGGATGCCGAACAGGTAGTTCAGCCCGGCGGAAGCTTGCGAGGCGCCGATCCCCAGTGAGGTCGCGAGGCCAAACAGGGTGGCAAATACAGCCAACATGTCGATGATGTGCCCGGGCCAGCCCCAGACGCGCTCACCCAAGATGGGATAGAAAATGGACCGGATGGTGAGCGGCAGGCCCTTGTTGAAGGAAAACAGCGCGAGGGCCAGGGCGACCACCGCGTAAATGGCCCACGGATGCAATCCCCAGTGGAAAATCGTTGCCGCCATGCCGAGGCGAGCGGCGGCCTGCGCGTCGCCGGCGGCCCCGCCGAGCGGCGCCCAGTCGGTGCGCACCCCGTCCTCCATAGTGACACCCGCCAACGCCGCGTCGAAATGCGACATGGGTTCAGACACACCGTAGAACATCAGGCCGATTCCCATGCCTGCTGCGAACAACATCGAGAACCAGCCGACGTAGGTGAAATCGGGTTCCGCCTCGGTACCGCCGATGCGAACTCTTCCCAGTGGCGACACAATCAGCCCGAGGCAGAGCACCACAAAAACATTCCCCGCCAGGATAAAGAACCAGGCGAGGTTCGACGTAAGCCAGTCGCGCATTGCACCGAACAGCGGCTCGACCTCGTTCTGCAGCGCCAGCGTGAGCACAACGAAGAACAACGTGGCCAGGGCGGAGATCGCAAATACCTTGCCATGGATATCGAGATTGATGCCGAGAGGCGATGCGGTCAGGTTGTCCTGGCCGATGACGTAATCCGTATCGATCAGCGAAGATGCGCCGTCAGGGGCCGGTACGCCTTCGCTGAGCTCTGGGGATTCCGTGCCGGAGTCATGATTGGTCTTGTTTTCCACCTGGTCGCTCCTTTATTCGAGGTGGTTTCAGGGACGCACCAGGAAAACTGACGCTTTCGTATGCTTGGCAAGCTTGTCGCCGTGCGAGGGCATGACGGCATCGACTTTGTGGGGCAAATGGGTGCCCATAACCACCAGGTCGGCGCCGACGCTATCGATCGCATCTACCAGTAAGTGATCCATATCTGCAGTCGGATCGTGGCTGACGAGGACGCGCGCACTGGTTGGTTGCCCGTGCAGACGACCTTGTTCCTCGGCGAAGACGGCAAGCTTTTTTTCGTATTCTGCTGGCGTTCGGCCCACAGGTCCGGGTGTATTTGCGGTGACGCTGACGTAGCAGACCTCCGCTTTGTAGTGGCGTGCCATATCCACTGACACCCGGAGTGATTTCTCGAGCGGACCGATATGAGCCAGGTCGACGGGAACCATGATTTTCTGGTACATCCCCGTGCACCTCCCTATGGCTTGTCAATTAACGGATTGCAAATCAGCCTTTCGAAATGATTTTTGTTGTCGGCTGCTTCGCCTGTTCAAACTAACATGCGAGGTACGCGCGAGGCTAATCTCGCACCACGAACGCCGTGTTTCCTCCAGCGGAGCAGGGCACTCAAGTAATCGGAATTCTTTAATCTCGGTACCAGCTGCCGTCGTCATTTGGACGGATCCACAGGTAGCTATACCAATAATAGACGCTGGGCGAATCCTTGGCCTGGACCGTGCAATTGAACTTGCTGCGACCCGGCTGAAGCGCTTGCCTGGCGCGGATCTTCGCGATATCGCCATGCCAGGTCACGTGGGCCGGTTGCTGGGCGCTGACGTAGCAACGCAAGTCTTTTTTCTCGTAGGCGCCAGGACGAATTTTCAACTCCAGTACCGGCGCGTTGCTCCCAGGCTCGATTACGCGACTGTCGGGCGAGATGACTTCCACGATTAGCGGCCGGCTGCGCAACTTTTCCGCAAGCGTTTCCAGTTGCGCATAGCCGGCAGCGACGGGGAAACGCGGAATGGCCTGGATCCCGGTCCCCGGGCCAACGGGTCCGGATTGTTGGCCGAATGCCGGGTACCCGAGCTCCGCCAACAGCGACTCCAGCGCGCCATCGAACTCCCCATACGGATAGGCATGCATGCGCAACGGGGCATCGAGTTCGGCTTGTAACCGCCCTTGTGCGTGCTCAATATCCGCAGCGATACGATCGCGCCAGGCCGAATCGGTCTCGCCTGGCGACCGCCGAACGAGATGGCGATGGGAGGAGCTGTGATTGCCGATCCGGCCCCCACGCTCCTCGATCGCACGCAACTGCGGCCAGCTCATGTAACCGCCGTAAGCCTTGTCGATGTAATCGGTGCTGGCAAATACTGTGAAAGGCCATTGCCGTTGCTCGAGCAGCGGGAGCGCATTCGCGTAGACCGAGGCATAGGCGTCGTCGAAAGTGATCGCGACGGCCTTCGCCGGCAGGGTTTCTTGGCCCTGTAGCCCGGCGAGCAGGGTGTCGAGGTCGATGACGTTGAATCCCTGCGCGGCGAGATAATCGAGGTGCGACGAAAACACGCCTGGCGAGACGCTGGTCGAGGGCGGCGTCTCGTCGCTGACATGGTGATACAACAGAATGACCGCATGTTGGCCTGCGGCAGCGTCGCCGGCGTCGCTGGCCATCACGTGCGCTGCCGACGTAATACCGAGGAGGACGGCGAGCAGCCAGGTCCCTCCGTATCCGTAGCCGAAGCACGGCCATCCCTGGCGTTCAGGCGCCCGTGTCACGATCCAGCTCGTCGAGGTCATTGAAGCGGATCAAGTGCTTGATTTCTTTTACGTAGGCCCCGCCGCGCTCAGAGTAACTCTGCAGCTCTTCAGCAAGCAGCAGGCCCGAAAGCGGCGCTGCATCCTCTCGCAATCTCGCGCGCGCCTGGCGGAACTCGAGGTAGGCAGGATGAGTATTGATGTTGCGCAAATAACTGGCCACGGATTCGCGCGGTGTCTCGAACACTTCGACCTGGTGCACGCGCGCTTCAGCACGAGCCTGTGGCACGATTCCGCACCCCGGTTCATAGCACCACTGGCCGAACAGGTTCCGACCCTCCCGGGCGAAACGCGACGTGCCCCAACCGGATTCCTTGGCAGCCTGCGCGAGGGCCAGCGACAGGGGTACCGTGTCCACGCGGAGCAACAACTCGGCGAGCATTTCTTCATCGGCAAGCGCGCTCGGCTCGAGGCGATAACGCTCTGCGAGTGACCGCAACCAGCGTCGGTCGCGCCATCCGAGCGTCTCGTCGGCCGCAAGTGAGAGGAGGCGAACGCGATCCTGCATCACCCGCGCGTTCTCCGCGGTGATCAACGGCTGCATGAATTCGAAGAATCGGGCCTTGCGTTCCGGTCCGGCAGCATAACTGGAGAAATCCGGGAGGGCTTGCGGCCGAGGCAGGAACACCATCAAGGCGGCTGCAGCGAGCAGCAACCCCGCCAGGGATCCCCAGAGGAATATCCGATTTCGCGCCGATTGTCCTGCTGCCCGCCAGCGACAGCGAAGGGTATGGAGCGTTGACATGCGACGGAATTCTAGCATTCACGCGCGGGGAGGTTTTCCGCGGGCGTTTCCGCGCCGGCCGCGTGCAGCCGATGCAGCGCCGTGGCTGTTAGTCCCGGGGGCCTGAGCGCTGGGCTACCTTACGGAGTCTGGCCGGCGCCGAGAACTCGCAACAGCCTGGCAGACAACGCAGTGCGATCCGCCGCTTCATAAGGCATGGGCGGGTGCACACCCCAGACGGGGCGCGGCCACGCATCGTCCGCCGTAAACCTCGCGATCACGTGCACATGCAACTGCGCAACAACGTTGCCGAGCGCTGCAATGTTGAGCTTGTCCGGGCTCACGGCGTGACCCAGTGCTGCGGCACAAAGTCGCACCTCGTCCCACAGCAGGGCCTGATCCGGCACCGGCAGATCAAGGATCTCGACCACGTCCGGCCGCCGCGGCACGAGCACCAGCCAAGGATAACGCGCGTCCTCCATCAATCTCACTGCGCACAGCGCGAGATCGACTAATGGCGTCGAATCGGTCGCGAGGCGGGGATCCAGCGAAAATTCGTCGCCCTCTGACATGCCGGTGACCTCCTGAAACACCCCCTGCTGCCGAGGAGAAGCGCATGCGCTATGGCAGCATTTCGAGGATACGCTCCCGGAGCTCCGTATTGTCGACTCGGCCCTCGAATAGTTCGGCGCCCGGACCGTAGGCGAACAACGGCACTGCTTGCGCTGTGTGATCCTCGGAGGCAAATTGCGCCTCAATATTACCGGGCCCGGCCGACGTGATGGTCAGGCCGCAGCACTCGTGATCGGATGTCACTACCAACAGGGTACGCTGGTCCGCCCGTGAATACTCGTGCGCAGCGGCGACCGTGTCGTCGAGATGAACGACCATCTCTGCGAGCAAGGGGAAATTATTTTCATGCCCCCACGAGTCTATCCAGTCCTCCTCAACCAGCAGGAAAAAGCCCCTGTCAGAAGCACGCGACAAATACTCCGCCGCAAAGCGAAAGGCCTGCGCCAGGTGTGGGGCACCCGGCTGTAAGACGTTACGACCTGCCTCCCGCGAACGCGCTTCGTCAATGTACTCGGAATAACCGATTAACAGTGGTCCCTGGCCTGGGACGATCTCTTCGAACGGTTCATCGATATGGACGTCCCAACCGGCGGCCCGCAATGCCTGCGGCGACAAGGGCGGTACGCTGTTTTCATGAAAGAAATCAGCGCTGTTACCCACCATCACGTCGGGTGCAAAACGCATGATGCCGCGACTGATGGGCTCTTTGTCACCGCGACTTTTGGCATTGGTGATGAAGGAGGCCGCTGTCGCGCCGTTGAGATCGCCGGTCGCGACGACACCGACCGCGTATCCGCGCGCTCGCAAAGTCTCGAACAGCGTTTCCAATGGCGCTCCTTCGGGGCTGGTTGCTACTCGCCCGTTGAAGGTTTTGTGTCCGGTCGACATGGCAGTCGCGGAGGCTGCCGAATCCGTTATCCATTCCTCGCCGAGCGAAAACGTCTCAAGCGTGCCGCTGGTGGGAAGCTGTTCCATGGCGAGGGGTACTCGCAGGGCCCCCCTCTGGTACCGGCCCGCCAAGAGGTGACTGAACCCGAGGCCATCACCGATCACCAGGATGACATTGCGTGGCGGGGGCGATGACTCTCCATGAGTTGTCGCTGCCCAGGCAAGTCCGAACGTGCAACATAGAACAACACCCAGGTGATTGCGAAACGATTTTTTCAACTCGGATTCCCCTTTCAGGTTCAGGTACGGCGGTCCCTGGGAGGTCAAAACACCACGTTCACACCAAAGACGAAGGCGCGCCCGTTGTAAGTCGCCTCCTGAAGAAACGGGGATCCCTTGCCGAAACGGAAATCATTGATCGGATCGGAACCGTCATCGAGCAGGTCGATCGCGTTGAGGAAGACCTTGACCCGCTGGCCAAAGTCGTAGCTGACTTGGGCATCGAGGGAACCGTAGGGCTCGGCCACGATGTTGCGGCCGAAGTCAGCGAATTCCAGAACGTACGTATCCCGATACGAGTACGCGAGGGTGGCCTCCAGGCCGGCATGCTGATAGGTGGTCGCCAGGGTATAGAGCAGGTCAGGGGCGTTGAAGAAATCCTCGTCGTCGCGTCCTTCGAGTCCCGAGTCCGCCGTGCTCGTCTGGATCGTAAGATTGGCATAGAGTCCCAACCCGCCCCAGGCGCCCGGCAGCTCAGAGAACTGGCGGACGAGGTTGAATTCCGCCCCCCAGATCTCTGCGAGGTCACCATTGATGATGGTGACCACCTCGTCGATCTCCAGGCCGGCAAGACGCGGGTCGTTGGCGAAGCGGCCCGAGTCGATCTCGGCCTCCGGCGCATCCTCGTTGAAGATAAAATCCTCGATGCGCTTGTAGAACAGGTTCATCGAAGCAACCCCGACATTGCCGAAGTACTTTTCTACGCCCAGGTCGAAGTTGTAGGCGTAAGACGGCTTGAGATCGGGGTTGCCAACGAAGATATCCACCACGCCATCTTCGGCCTCGATCTCGGTCGTGCCGGAGACATATTCGAAAGCCGGGCGGCCGATCGAGGTAAACGCAGCGGCGCGGAAAATGATGTCGTCTGCGTAGCGCAAGTTAGCCTGGAACCGCGGCAACACGTGGGTGTAATCCGCGCTGCCTCGGGTCGGCGTCAGTACGGGATCTTGCCCCTCCAGTTCCAGCAGTTCCAGATTGTTGCTCTCGATCTTCGTGTGGTCCACCCGCGCTCCGCCGATAAAATCCCATCGGCCCACCACCCATTTGCCCATGGCGTAAGCGGCATACGTATCTTCTGTTGCATCGTAGGTGTCTTCATCCGGGAACGGAACGCCGTTGACGCCATCTTCTGCGTAGGCATTGACGAACGCCGGATCACTCGCGACGAGGTTGGTGCCGAACGCTCGCCAGTTTTTCAGGTTCGGCGTGCCGACCGTGAGATAGGCCGGATAAGGGGCCCCGATGTCACTGAAATTGATGCGTGGCCCGACACCGAAATCGCTGAGGCTCAACGGACCTTCCACCTCGAGCACGTTGGCTTCGAACAATCTCTTTTCCGAGCGCTCGATCTTCGCGCCGCCCTTGATGAACTGCAGCGCACCCGCTCCAAGCGGGGCATAGGTCGTATCGAATCGAGCGGAGTAGCGGGTATTCTCCGATTCGTCGGCATCGATATCGTTGCCACCAAGAAAGAAGTTGGCTGGATCGTCGATCTGCTGCAGTTCACCCGCCGTCAGCGAGGGGAAGGGATATTTCGGCGACGAACCGGAGTAATCCAGCAGGCTTGAGTCCACATCGGTTTCAAACGTCACTTCGTGATCGTTCGGTTCGTCCTGGCGCGCGTAGGCATAGCCCAAGCCATACTCGAACAGGAATGGGCCGGAATAGGTTTCTCCCTGGAATACGAGCGAGTTTTGCTCCCATTCTGTTTCTTCATACTCACCGTAGAGCACCACGGTACCGCCCTGGTCGAACAGCAGATTACCGGAATCGCCGTACTCGTCCGCAGCTTCAAACACCAGGCCCCGATTGTTCTCGATATCGATCAGCCGGTTGTAGCTGCCCTTGAGCGCCAGGTAGGTGTTCGGCGTCGCTTGCCAGTCGAAGGCCGCCTGGAGCGCCAGGTTCTCGCGATCATTGTCGAAGGTGTTCAATTCAAATTCGTATGCGGTGAAACCGCTGGAAGGGTCGTCTTCCACAAGCGGAATGTAGTCCTCGCCATTGCTGAGTACGTAGCCGAAGCTGTCGCGCTGGCTGTAACTCCCGGAAACAAGGATGCCGAACTGTTCCTGCGCGCCAAACTTGCGAGCGAGTGTGCCTGCGATGCGCGGGCCGACGGTCTCGGCAAAATCCTGGTAGTAGCCGCCGACCTCGAGCTCATAGACCGGCCCGCTGTAGTCGAATGCCGTTGCGGTCTCGAGGATGATCTGCCCACCGATGCCGTCGGACTCGTGGTCGGGGAGGAGCGTCTTGTTGACGGTGATCTTGGACAACGCCGACGTCTGCACGACGTCGAGCGGGGCACGCCGTGTCTCTTCCTCGGGCTGGGCCACATTCATGCCGTTGATCTGGAAGTTGTTGAGCCCGCTATCCAGGCCACGGATGGAGACGTAGCGCCCTTCGCCGCCTTTTTCCTCGCGCTGAATCGAAACACCAGGTACCCGCCGCAGGGACTCAGCGACGTTCAGATCGGGGAAACGGCCCGCCTGGTCGGCAGATACTACGTTGCGCAAGTTGTCGGCGGCGCGTTGCTCACTGAGCGCCTGGGCTTGGGCCCCGCGCTGGCCCACGACGACGACAGTCTCGACCTGTCCCAATTGGATTTCAAGAGCAATCTCCGCGCCAGATGTGACCTGAACGGTCTCGAACACGGGCTCGATACCCACGAAGGAAAACTCCAGCGTGTACTCGCCGGGCGCCAGGCTGGTGGTGCGAAACCGTCCATCCGTGTCGGTTATGAAACGCCGTCCGGTTTCCACGACGCGCACCGACACGCCACTGAGCGGCTGTCCCTTGACCCGATCGATCACTTGACCGCCGACAGTGCCTGTCTGGGCTTGCGCCATCACCGTCCCCGGCACCAGCGCGAGCACGCCACCGGCGGCGCTCGTCAGCAGGGTTGCCGCCAAGGCTGCACGCAGCCCGGAGCGAATCGAGTAGTTGACGTTGTCTCTGGACATGAGAATCCCCCGGATCGTGGTAAAGATGGAAATTGCGCTGGCCGACTGGCGCGCCGGCGATGCACTGGGATGTGGTCGATGCTCGCTAAGCCCTGGCGCAGTGTCGGTGTCGCGACGATGAATGCGGGAGACACATTCTGTGGGAGCGCATGCCTCGAGGAGGGGCGGCTCCGGGGTGCCCGGGATACGTTTTTCTGAACCCGGTGCGGATCGCGATCGTCCTGCGAGTTGCCGGTCGAACGGCAAGGATTAGAACTTCGGCAGATGTGGGTTGTATTACAAACCCGCGGAATTTCAATTAAAAACGATCTGATGAATTAAGGCTTGCGGGAAACCAGCCGATATCCAGCCTGTACAATCTATTTGACTCACCAATGGCTCGACAGGCGGTCGCGCTACGCTGGCACCGGGGGTGTGCTTCGCAAATGGCTCGAATTCTCGTTGTCGATGACGATGTGCCGAGCCGACTGCTGCTCGCGGGCATCTTTGAGTCCCGGGGTCACGTCGTCGCCCAGGCGGCCGACGGCCATGCGGCGCTCGCCGCGGCCCGGGCGGAAACTCCCGATCTCGTGGTTTCCGACGTGTTCATGCC
>JAABSN010000140.1 GCA_011390385.1 Thioalkalivibrio nitratireducens
CCGGAATGACTGGGCGCGTGACGTGCGGTTCGCAGCGACTTGTTGGTGCCGCGCATCATACCGCCGGGCCGCAGGGGAGCAAAACCGGATCGCGATTCAACCCCTTGCTACGCGGGGGAAAGATCGCTCACCGACTGCACGCGGGAAACCGAGGTTTGCAAGCCGGGTGAGGCCGCCGCTGTCCGCATGGCCCACTCGGGTGTCGTGAGGTGCAGCCGAACCGCACCGATGCCACGCCAGCCTTGATCTCGGGCTCTCGGGCCTCGAGCGATGCAATTCGTTGCGCTTATTGGCACCCTGCGCCTTTTATTGCCGAGGGTAACCCGGGGCCATGAAGGTCAGGGGCGTTCGTCCCGGCGCGTTGGTTCGTCGGCCTTGCGTGCGGCTTCCGCGGATTTGTCCATCAGCCGTTTCAGAACCGCGCCAATCGCGAATTTCAGCCCGACGATGATCACCGCCAAAGCAATCGCGACCCAGATGAAGTGCTCCAGTAACCAATGGTTCATGACGTTTCGTTCTGATGGCCTGTTCTGGACCGCCTGTTCTGGACCAACGTTCAGGGGTTGCCGGTCGCTTCGGGCATGCGCAAGAGCGAGGAGGTCGAAACAGCGGTTCGCAGTTGTTCGATGGCATCCTCCATACCGCGAGTAGGCGCATGGAAACCGGTCGTGCCCCGGCGCATGCGGCCCGACTCCTCGTAATGCACCCGCGTCAGCTCGACACGGAAATGTCCCCGTTGGAGAACGCGCTCGATCTCGGCATCGGTGAACTCGATCCAGCAGACCGGCCCGGAACAGTAACCATCCTCGAGGCGCACAGCCCGCCGCAGGCCGGGGATATCGAACGTTGCCTGAATCAGGCGGTAATCCTCGCCCAGCCAGGCGCCCGCCAACAGCCATCCATTCCCCTCGGGAATGATTGCAAGCCGAGTGTCGCCGAGATCGAGGGTTGCATGGCAGCGTCCAGCATCCGGCACGAGTGGCGAGGCATCACACCGGTGTTCCCATTGTCCGGGTATGAAGGTGGAGCAGGCGGTACCGAGCACTACTGCGCCCAGGATCAGTATCGCGAGCATTGCGCCCCGTGGGGCTGCGGTGGGCTTCGAGTGATTCGGGTGCACGTCGATTGGTGGCCGGTTGAGAAGTGGGCTGCGGTGCCGGAAAGGCAACGGAAAACCCCCACTCTATCAGAGTGCCCTGGCGGCAGTGCTCATAAGATGCCGGTGGGGACCGATCTGCTTCGTTGTTGCTCGCTTTCTGCCGCCTCTTCCGGTCCGCGGAGTCGCCGGATCTGATGGGGGCGAGCGTCAACGACGATGCCGTCCTCTGTCAGCACTTTTACGCGGTAGCTTGCGTTGGTCTTGTACTGCATGCTCAGAAGGTCCATGGAGGTTCGTGGAGCCAATGGGCTCACGATCACGCCGAGCGCGCCGTTCCACTCGGTGTAATAGCTGGCATGTTGCATGATCACCAGTTCGCCAACCTTGAACGTCATGTCCGACCCCTGTTCCAGATAAGTCTCCGGTCCGTGCAATCACCAGTGTGGTCCGCTTCGGTCACCGAACCGCTGTCGCGATGGCCGCGTTCAACGAGGGACGAGAGAGATTGCGCATCCGGTCGTTCTGTGAGTATGCCTTTCAAGTATAGCGAAAGCGTTGCCGCCGTTCGCGGAGCGTGTTGCATTGCCGCAGACCGGTTGCGCTGAAGCGCCTACCGGACGAGTTATCGTTCCTTGCGGTGAAACCGAATCACCGGCCGTGGGAATGGAGCCCGTGGATGCCATCGATTTCTTCGGGCCACGATACGGTGTAACCGAAGCGAATCTCTTTCTCGCCTCCCGCGTCCAGATTCGTTGACCACGCCAGAATCCCAGGACGACCATCGACGTCGTGTTCCGTGGGTGTCGTACTGGACTGGGTCAGCTCGACCTTGATCCGTTCGTCGCGCGGCACGGGCAGTTGGTCGAGAACGGTGATGCGCAATGCCCGCTCATGATGATTATTGATGATAATTCGGTACCCTCGCTCGAGTCGCTGCTGGCGCCGAATCAGCCCCTCGCGACCGACAATGTCCCGATCCAGTTCATGTCGGATCTCGATGCGGTCGTCCACCCCGAAGGCGAGGCGCAGCTCAGCTCCTGGTGCTACGGCTCCGATCCGTGTCTGACCTACCAGTTGCTCGTCCTGAAACAGATTTACCGGGCCCGGAAGCATCGGGGTCGGGCCATCGAATATGGTTTCGGCAAACAGGTAGGCATTGGTCGATCGGGTGGGTACGGAACGTGCGGAAAGCTCCACCGCATGCGAACGGGTATCGAGCAGGAAACGTTGCTGGCGATTGTCCGCTGGAAGGCTGATCGTGTTGGGAACCCGGTACTGGCTGGTGAACCCGGTTGTTTCCAGCACGGCGGATTCCATTGCTGCCGCGGGCGCGGCCATCATGTCCATTGCTTCCGCTCGACCGCTGAGCCTGGGCTGGGGCGGTGGGGCAATATCGACGAACCAGGGATGCAACTCGGGCAGGCGACCACCCAGGGCCGGTCGTGCGGTAGAAAGGAAAAGCGCGACGTCCCGCCATTCCTCGCCCGTATTCTGACGTACCTCCGCACGCTGCACCCACTCCATCTCGCCCTCGAGCGTATCGAGCCGGGCCTCGTAAAAAGGTGACCAGCTCGCTCCCGGCACCTCATATTCGAGCCTGACGACGGCGGGGCCGCCGGCGACGGTTTCGTAGTGGATGGTCGCTTCGATCGTGTCGCGACGGTCTGTGCGCAAGGCGGCAATCTCCCGTTCAATACGGGCGATTTCAGCGTCGATATCGCGTATCGCCGCGTCGACCCCGGCCATCTGTTCGAGCGTATCCAGCGCACCGTCGCTGACCAGGCCCCAGGCGCGATGCCACTGGTCCGGGGGAAGCGCCGGCTCGACCGCCCCGGCGTTTTCGGTCAGGCGTTCGATGAAATCAAGCTTGAGAGTCAATGCTCGTTTGCCGTCTGCGAGTTGGCGTCGGTCGTCCCGGGCATCCTGCAACACCTGATCGAGCGCCCGTGCATCCGGGTGGGCGAGGTCGCGGCCGTGCACCGTGCGGGTTTCCACATGTTGCAGACGCAGACCCTCCGGGCCCTTGGCATGAACACGCAGGCTGGCTGGATTCAGCTGCGCGGGCAAAGGGTGAATCCGCACGATTCCGACGCCCTCATCCAGCGTTACTGCGTGTTCCCGCAGTACCTGTGCACGATCGGGGTAGACGGTCACCTCGATGATTTCCCCGACGGCGACCGTTGGGAACGGGAGCACAAGCCCCAGTGCAATGAGCGGCACAGCGAAGGGAGACATATGGCGGAGCAGGGACATGGGCGAACCTCCGACAGGTTCGGGTTCGACTGCGGTGGATGAGCCTGTCTGAAGGGAAGGGTAGCGCGCTGCTGTCTCGCCGTCGATGGCTAGTCCGCCGCGAGACAGGATGTCGGTTCCCCGAATGGCTCCACAGCGCGTGCGTGGTCGGCCGCTCTCCAATCCGGAGGGGCAAAACGTCGAACAGGAAACTGGAGAGCCGGATGGAAACGAGGTGGCCGAAGTGCCCGTGTAATTGGGGTAAAGACCCCACTTGCATGAAAAGCGATTATCTGAAACAAGGTTGACCGGAACATGGACACAGGAGTAACGTCCCGAAGCACTACAACAGGACTCAGTTCCGTGCCCGCTGGCATCCGCCATTCTTCGCCGGTGGAACGGTTTCACCCCAAGAGCCCCGGAGGAAAGATGGAAGCGTTAGCCAGTGCAGTGTTGTACCCGCAGATTCTCATCCTTGCCATCATCGGTTTCGTAGCCTTCTACTCCTCGTGCTCGGTGGGCATCCGCGCCGGGTGGTTGGCCTATCATCCTTCTGTCTGCGGTACCGTCGGCGCATTTGCCGGCGCAGCGATGGGTCTGGCTGCCGCGACCATCTAGTGTCCTGTCACACGTCCAAGGGCGTCTTCAGCGATTAGACGTGGGACAGGACACCAGCGTCACCGCTCAAGGCGACGCTCGCTACCCCGTGGGGAACAAGCCGCGGGGGCGCTCGATTCATACAGCGTTCCACTCCTGGGTGGCGAGTAGTCGCGTTAATTCGGGCTGATCGCGATCCGTGTGAAAGGGTCCGGTTCAGGCCTCCGCGAAGAGCCATCGGCCAGCAGCCTGGCGACCGTTGCCTGCAGTGTGCAAGGCGCGGGCGTGGCCGTGGCCACCTGGTTGACCCTCATTCGCGCTCGATCAGATCGGCGGCGATACCACCGGAAGTGCTCAATTGTCGCGCGCCCCTTGCTCCACCCACTGGTTCAGCAGAGCGATGTCAGCATCAGGAATCTGCTTGCGACCGTGTGGCATGGAAATGGACGGATGAGCGCGACCCTCGACAAGTTGGTTCAGAACGCTGTTCATGGGATTGCCGGGTTCAATAATGGGGCCGAAGCGCGTCCCCTGCATCAGCGATGAGTAGCTTGTCATTTCCAGCCCGCTTTCCTCGTGACCGCGGCCACCCGGTTCGTGGCATTCCAGGCAGTGTTTCTCGAGGATCGGCTGCACATCGGCACTGTAGCTCACCGTTCGTTCGCCGCAACCCACCAGGGCGATGGATGCAAGGGTCAATCCTGCCATTACCAGCCCCACGCGCAGAGCCGAACCGATTGCGACTCGTTTCAGTGTGATCATGGTCGTTCCTCCTTTGCGCCGGTCACGTTTCAGGTCCGACGAAGCATCCGATATGGGGTAGTCCCCTTATAGTATTAGAAAATACTAATAAATGGCAATCGGATTTTCCGGATACGCGAGCAAACCGAACCAACATCGAGCCGGGGCTGCCTGGCTGGCGAGCATCAGGAATGAACGCTGAGTTGTTCTGCCAGGGTCCGCAGGCCATCGAGTGCGGGCGCCAGTTTCGCTGACTCGCTATCCGGTTCCGGCGCGAAAACGACATACGCAGGCAGGCGGAAGCGAGGGCTGTCCTCTGGAATGAACAACTCGCCGCCGGCGATGCGCGGCGCGGCCATGCGCTCGGGTACGAAACACGATCCGCCGTTGGCGAGGATGATCTGCAGCCCGAGCCAGCCGATATTCGCCGTCAGTGCCGGCCTTTCCGCCTCAGGATAACTGGCACTGTATTGCGCGAAAAAGGCCGGACCCCAGTCGACATGGACGTAGTTTGCGTTCAGACCCCGTTGTTTCGGATCCGTACTGAGCAAAACCAGCGTTTCGTCGAACAGGTGTTCCACGTGCAGCCCCGGGTTGTGACGAGGGGTGTACATGAGTGCGAGATCGAGCGTCCCTTCCATGATGCGGCGCATCAGGTCGTCCTCGAAACCGATTTCGCTGCGAATGGAAAGCGCCGGAGCGACTCTGCGCATATACCCGACCCAGGTGGGAAGAAAGCCCTCCCACAGAGCGATACGCGCACCGATGTGAATGCTCGCACTGTATTGGCTGGGCAGTCCGACGTCGTGCCGGGCCTGTTCGAGTGTCAGCATCATCGCCTTCGCATGGTGTCGAAACCGGCGCCCACTCGCCGTCAGCGCGGCACCGGAGCGGTTGCGCACGAACAGGCGTACGCCCAGATACTGTTCGAGTCCCTGGATACGACTGCTGACCGTGGACTGGGTCACATGCAATCGCGCGGCGGCCTCGACAAAACTGCCGTGAGTGGCGACGGCGAGAAAGGTTCTGATCTGTTCGGTTTCCATCGCAGGTCCGCCGTGGTGCATACATATCGGGTATTTCGATATTAAAGCGCAATAAATTCCGTTTGTCCTGTCTTTGCTCCAACGGATATCCTGACTCCCACACAAGGTCTTCGATCGCGGAGTCCGCCATGAGTGCGATGCGATGCCTCGCTATCGAGTCGCCTGCGGCGTTTGAATGAGAATCCGAAAAATGAATGAGAGCCGGCAGCAGTGCGAGGGAATGCCATCCGAGACACAGATTGGACTTTCCGATGACGATATCCGCGCCGCGATGGCGGAAATCCCGGGGTATCTCGATATCAGTATGGGCGACTTCCGGGAGCTTTATCAGCACGCCTTCCGGCACGCGCTGGAAGGCCTTTCGGAGTCCGCGACCGCCGGGCAGATGATGTTGCCGGCGACGTGGACCGTGCGGCCGGACATGCTCCTGGACGAGGTTGTCCAGGGTATGGCCAGCCGAGCGCTCAAGGGATTGCCTGTTGTCGATGACGCGCGGCGGGTGGCCGGTGTCGTCACTGAAACGGACCTGTTGCGTCACTTCGGGGTGATTACCTTCACTCAGTTTCTGCATCGCTACCTGAAGGAGCCCGAAACATTGGGACACACGCTGCATAAAACGACGGTGGCGGCGATCATGACCGCTCCCGCCATTACGGTGGAATCGGATGCACGGTTCAGTCGGATCGTCGAGCGTTTCCATCTGCGCGGCGCCAACCGGCTACCGGTCGTGGACGCGAACGGGGTGTTGGTGGGCGTCCTGTCACGCAAGGACTTCATTCATACTTTTCACCTGGAAGGCCTGTTGTGAATTACCTGCGAAAGATGCGCGGGACGACCCGTGGAAATCTGCCGCGGGTTTCGAACAGCGAGGTGTTCTGGTCGTGGTGCGGCGCTTTCCTTGCGATCGCTGGTGTGGGCCTGATTCATGAACAATTCTTTCACGGCACTGCCTTCCTGCTGATCATCAGTTCCTTTGGTGCATCGGCGGTTCTTCTCTTCGGCGCGCCGCGCAGCCCGCTGGCACAGCCGCGTAATCTGGTCGGCGGGCATCTGCTGGCTGCCGTCGTCGGAGTTGTGGCGTTCAAGTTTCTGGGCGGCCAGGTCTGGCTCGCGGAAGCCGGCGCGGTCGCTACGGCAATCGCGCTGATGCACCTGACCCGGACCTTGCATCCTCCGGGTGGCGCAACGGCACTGCTGCCGGTGATCGGCGGGGAGCAGATTCAGGACCTGGGGTTTCTTTTTGTTCTGGTTCCGGTCGGCCTCGGTGTTCTGTTGCTGCTGACGGTCGCGGTGCTGTTCAACAACATTCCACGGACTCGTCGCTACCCGGAAGCCTGGTTATGAGCCGGGTTTCACATGCGTCGTTTCGGAGGGCGAATATGTTCGGGATGGAAGAACCCGCGCCGGGCTTCGACGATCCGCTGGGGGTGCTGCGAGCCTGTCACCATCGGATCGCGGAACGCCTGGATCTGCTCGAGCGGTTGCCGGAATATGTGCAGGCGCACGGGGCCGACACGGCAGCCCAGTCGGCCGCACAACGGGTTCTGAATTACTTCGAGCGTGCTGCGGCCCATCATCACGCGGACGAGGAGGAGAATCTGTTTCCGATGTTACGGGAAGCCAGGGGCCGCCCCGGGTGGGATGACCGTGTACTGGCAGCGCTGGAACAACTCGAAGCGGAGCATCAAAGACTGGCCTGGCACTGGGCCCAGGTCCAGCCATCGCTGGTTGCCCTCGCCAGGGGAAAGCGCGGTCCGCTGCCGCGCATCGAAGCCCTGATACAGGCCTACCATGCCCATATGAAGGTCGAGGATGACGTGATCTTTCCGCTGGCGGCCCGTCTGCTTGGTCCGGAAGAACTTCAGCGGCTGGGATCGGCCATGCAGAAACGGCGTGGTCTGTCGGACCCGGGTATCGGCGGAGATGCAAGCGAATGACGATAACCGAACGCAGCCGCGACTTCCACGTTGGATGTCATGGCTTCGGGCTACCCTGATCGATGAAAAGGTTGGCCACGGAAGGACACGGAAACCACGGAAGGTGCACCGGATCAGGGTTTTTCCGTGTCCTTCCGTGGCCGCATTTTCACGTTAGTGGGCCAGTAATGCCCTCAACGCGGCTTCGTCGATCAGGGTCACCCGGTCGCCGGTGACATCGACGAGTCCTTCCTCACGCAGGCGCGCGAGGATTCTGGACAGCGTTTCGGGTTTGATCGAGAGTCTCGAGGCGATGATCTGTTTCGGAACGAACAGATCGACAAGACCTTCTGCCGTCCTTTCCTGTTGCAACAGGAACGTCACCAGGCGGTAGGTCGCGTTGTGCAGGCTCAGTTCATCGATTTCCCGTATCAAGGCGTGCAGGCGACGACTCATCGCCGCCAGCATCCGCAACGTCAGATCGGGCGACTCCCGGAGCAGGTCCAGAAAGGTGCGGTCGTCGAAGGCCAACAACCGGGATTCGCCGAGGGCGCTGGCGTTGACCGGATACCGCCCATGTTCCATGAACATCACCGCCTCCGCGAAGAACTGGCTCGGTCGGACGACTTCGATCACCTTTTCCTCGCCTTCCCGGGACAGCAGAAACAGCTTGATCGAGCCCTCCAGCAGCATGAAGAACTGCTGCGCGCGATCCCCCTGCGAGAACAGCGGTTCCCCGGCGCCCAGGCGGATTTCCCGTGTGGTTTCACGGATGCGGGCGAGCTGGGATTCATCCAGCGGCTCGAAGAAGTGGATGTTGTGAAGCGGCTCGCTGGTGGTCACGTACCGTCCCTGTCAAAAGGCGAATGGGTAATGGACAAAGCCGACAATCATCTGGGAGGCGCTGCCCGCACAGTGTACCGGACGCGACGCCAATTGCGATCACGGTGATGTTCGACACACTTTGACGAGCGTGAAAATACAGCCACGGAAGGACACGGAAATCACGGAAAGTGAATTGGGCCAAACCCACTGTCCGTGTCTGTCCGTGCTTTCCGTGGCTCG
>JAABSN010000141.1 GCA_011390385.1 Thioalkalivibrio nitratireducens
AGCGGCTGCCGTTCGAGATCGTGCTGCTGCACGAAGAACCCGACGGCCACTTCCCGAACGGGGTGCCCAACCCGCTGCTCGTCGAGAACCGGACCGTCACCGCAACGGCCGTTCGCGATCACAACGCCGATTTCGGCATGGCCTGGGACGGCGACTTCGATCGCTGCTTCTTCTTCGATCACAGCGGCCGCTTCATCGAGGGCTACTACCTGGTCGGCCTGCTGGCCGAAATGATGCTCGTGAAATCACCGGGTGCGGCCATCATTCACGACCCGCGCCTGACCTGGAACACCCGCGCCCTCGTCGAGGCCCACGGCGGCCGGCCGGTGCAGACCAAGACCGGACACGCCTTCATCAAGGAGCGCATGCGGGTCGAAGATGCGGTCTACGGCGGCGAAATGAGCGCGCATCACTACTTCCGCGACTTCGCCTACTGCGACAGCGGCATGATCCCGTGGCTGCTGGTGGCCGAGGCGATCAGCAAGACCGGCAAGAGTCTCGCCCAGCTCGTCGACGAGCGCATCGCCGCGTTTCCGTGCAGCGGCGAGATCAACTTCCGCGTCGACGACACGGCTGAAACGCTGCGCCGGATCGAAGCGCATTTCGCACCCGAGAACCCAAACGTCGACCGCACCGACGGCCTCAGCCTGGAATTCGACGACTGGCGCATGAACGTGCGTGCCTCGAACACCGAGCCGCTGCTGCGGCTCAATATCGAGTCCAGGGGAGATGCGGAGCTCGTACAGGAGAAGGTGACCCAGTTGGAGATGCTGGTTGGTGCCGGCTGAGGGCGATTTTCAGCCGGTGCATTCGGCAACGTGACCCGTGAGCGAAGCGACAGCACCGCAGGCGCCTGATGTTGTTGTTCTGATCCTCAACTGGAATGGGCTAGCCGACACATTTGCCTGCGTCGATGCGCTTTTGCAGACGCAGGGTGCGGCTTTCCGGGCGATCGTTGTCGACAACGGCTCGGACGGAGATGACTTCGCGCAGCTGCGCGCGCGCTACGAGCAGGATTCACGCGTCGAGGTTCGCGCCAACGCCGAGAACCTGGGCTTTGCACGCGGCATGAACGCACTGCTGGCGGAGTTGCTGCAACGCGATGAGGCGAAACCCGAGTTTGTGGCCCTCCTCAATAACGACGCGATACCCGAGCCGGATTGGCTTGCCCAGCTGCTCGCGACCGCGCAGAAATCCGGGGCAGGGGCCGTGGCCAGCCGGATGATTCGCTACGACGATCCCGATTGCCTCGACAATGCGGGTCACGTCTTTCTCAACACCGGCGAGGTCCTGCCGCGGGGAGCCGGGCAATCTCCGGATGTCTTCTCCGAGCCGGCCGATGTCGTGGGTGCCTGCGCCGGCGCCTGCCTGTATCGACTCGATATGCTCGAACAGATCGGTCTGTTCGACGAGTTCTTCGACACCGGCTACGAGGACGCCGAGCTGGGTCTGCGCGCCATGCTCGCCGGGTTCCGGCAGGTCTACGCGCCCGGCGCTGTCGTCCGCCACCGGGTCGGCGCGTCGATCGACAAGATTCGCGATCGCGACTACGCCGTTCGACTGCAGGTCAACATCAACTACACCTACCTCAAGCTGATGCCGGTTCCGGTCATGTTGTGGAATTTGCCGTGGATTCTGCTCAAGACCTGTGCGCTGCTGATCGTGCCGTTGTTCACGCTGCGGTGGCGGTTGCTGCAGGTGCAGTGGCTGGCGCTGGTGCGCAGCTTCGGGGTTCTCGGAAAGGCGCTGCAGTCGCGCAGGCGAATGCCACAACGCACGATGGTCCTGACGCGCATCATCGGCAGTCAGCGGTTCTTCCTGGGCCTCTACTGGCGTTACTTCAGGCGCTTCGTCCTCGCCCGTGAGCGCACGATCTTCGAGCGATGAAGTTCCAGCTTCGAGATCGATTCAGGCCGTCTCATGGCGCTGAGCTCTTCGGAGGTCGCGAATTCAAGGCGCTGTTCGGCTTGCCGCAGGACATCAGGCCCACGCACTGCTAGAATCCCGCGTTGGCGGTTGGCAATAGTAGTGGAAGACGATCAAATCGTCTTCGCTCGAATCTGTGGGGATGCCCAAGAGCGGTAGCGTTCTGTAATGAGCACTGCTGCACATCTTGGTAGAGGGGTCGAGGTATGTTTCACAATCATTTCAGTTCCATCAGCGCTGCCTTTTGCAGACGACCAGTGGGGTTTACCAACGGCATGAACCAGACCGAATTGCCGGACTCGCCAAAGCTCAGGAACTCCGACGGGCCCGCTCGCCTGTTGCCGATCTGTGCTTCGGAAGATGAGTTTTCCAGAATCTGGCCGTTGCTGCAGGCAACGGGTCTGTGCGATCCGGATCACGTTGCCGGTTCAGTAAAGCGGCCGGTCATCCTGTCCCCGCAAGATTCTCCGTCTCGAACTGAACTGACGCAATGGGTCGATGCGTCGCCTGACATCCACCTGCTGGTGTTCGTGTCCGTACCGATTCTTGATGTTGCTCGACGCATTGCTGAAGATTGTGTTCCGCAACGCGCGCTCGACCAATGGTTGCAGGAAGTCGGAAGTCTCCTGCGATTGGTGCGTTCAACCAGGCGGCGTAGCAGTCTGTTCCTGCTGGAACCAGCGCTTACCAACCCCAAGGCATTCGGCGAAATCCTGGGCAAGCGGTTTCGGCTTGAGATCAATCTTCCTGAGACGGAAGACTTGACGCCGGGCATGCCTGATGCTGTTCTACGCATGCTGGCGGAGAATGCACTCTGGCAGTCAGCTGAAGCTCGCATGCTGGCTGCCGAGATCGAAGCAACTGCCTTGCCAATGCCTGTTGCCGATGATTTCCTCCTGCCTGCCGCAGACCAGGTGTTTGCCGAATATCAGAGCAAGATCGATACGCCCGCGCAGATGGCGCGAGAATTGCGCGAGGAGAATGACCTTCTGTTAAAACAACTGCAACGTGTGCACGAGAAGATGGAGGCTTTTTCCGCAGATAAGCGAGAGCTCGATCAGCATCTCTCCTCGGCGGAGCAGTACACGGCCGACCTCGAAAAGACGCTTCGCAGGCTGGAGGCGATGCGGCACCGGGCCGGTACTGCGGACGATCTGTCGGAAGAAAATGAACTCCTGCTCGCGCAATTGCACAAGGTGCAGGAGGAACTGGAAAGTCAATTTCAACGCAGCGACAGCCTTTCGAGGGAACTCGAGCAAGCTCGGGGCGAAATCGACGCGCTGAATGAAACGGTTGCAACCCAGGCGAGCAAGTCGAGCGATCTGGAAGAAGAAAACGAGTTGTTGCTGTTGCAGGTCCACCAGGTTCAGGAGGAGATGGAAAGCATCTTCAGTAGATACGAGGGCGCTAACCATGAAATCGAACATTTCCGGTCTGAACTGGCGCACGCAGGCGAAGACCTTCAGAGCGCCCACAACACCATCGAGGCGCTGTACAACAGCAAGTCGTGGAAAATCACGCGACCGCTGCGGGCAATTCTCGGATTGCTCGGTGCCGGCAGGAATTGATTCGAGCGTTGGACTCTATGAACTGGCTTCAGGAACAACTTCGTAACACGACTCCGCCTGACCTGATTCTGCATCTGGGCGCCGGGAGCTGCGGAGAGCTCGACCAATGGTTGAACACCGGGGCCCGTCGCGTCGTTCTGGTCGAACCCAACCCGGAGTTTCTGCCGGCCTTGCGAGATCGCGTTCGGGATGAGGAAGCCGTCCAGGTCATACCCGCCGCCGTCTCGGCCCACCCCGGGCGCAGCGCATTGCGCCTTTACAACTTTCCGATGCTGTCCAGTCTCCGCGAACCCACCGGCATCTGCGAGAGCCTTCCGGGTCTGCGTCAGATTGGCCGGGCCATGGTTGACACGCTGCCAGTGAACGAGCTCCTCGACCGGATCGGGCTCGAGCCGAATGCGAACAATTGGTTGGTGATCGATGCACCCGGTGAGGAGGCGGCGATTCTCCAGGCGCTCGAGAAGGATGCACGATTGATGCAATTCGAAACGCTGATCATGACTGCGGGAACAGAAAGTCTGTATCAGGGCGCGGAACCCGCCTCGAAGATTCTCGATCGGCTTCGTCAGTTCGGCTACAGGATCACCGGCAACGTTGATGGAAGCGATGCCGATTGGCCGCGGTACCGGTTGATCATTGATCGGGTTGCAACCGAGAACAAGCGACTGCATGAGAAACTGAAGGTCTTGCAGAAACGTTTCACCGAACTGGAGGTGGCCAGAAGAGCCGAGCGCGAGACTCACGAGTCCGAGATTGCTGCTCTGCGTAGTCAGTTGACTGCATCTGATGCGGCTCTGCAGTCAGAAGCCGAGAGTCACGAAGCGGAGCGAAAAACCTTGCAGGATCATGTCACCGAGCTGGAGTCGTCCAGACAAGCCGAGCGCGAGTCTCACGAGTCCAATCTTGATATGCTTCGCAGCAAGTTGGTCGAGGCGGAAGCTGCGAATGAGTCGGCAAGTCAAACCGCTGCGTCCGAGCTTGAAGCCCTGCGTCAGCAAGTGGCTGAAGCCGAGCTTGCAGGCGAAGAGCTCGCCCACAGTTTGCAGGAAGAGTTGAGAGAAGAGCGTTCAGCCGCAGAGCAGCGTGCGCAAGAGCAACTTGAAGAAATCATTCGCCTGCGCGAGGACCACGCCAAGGCCATCGCCCGGCTGGAAACCGAACGCGACCAGGCCACCGCCCAACTCGAACAAGCCCGGGCCGAGCTGCAGAGCCAGCGCGAGGCAGAATCCGGCAAGCAGCAGCAAAGCAGTGAACAGATCGAGCAACTGCAAAAACAACTGGCTGAAAAAGACCAGACCATCGCCGAGCTCACCCAGAAGACCAACCAGCTCAACGCCAAACTGCGCGAAAGCCAGGACCAGGTCGAAGAACACGCAGCCCGCGTCGAGATGATCCAGCAGGAAATTGCGCGCACCGACGGCCAGATCGATCTCATCAAGGACCTGCTGCTGCGCGAGAGCCTGTCCTGACGCCCGCATGTCCTCCGCCTGGCCCGAGACCGCCGGTCTCAATCTCGTCGGCTATGCCAGCGCACCGCTGGGCCTGGGCGCCGAATTGCGGCAAATGGCCGAGGCGTTTCTGGAGCACAACTACCCGTTCAGCATCGTCGATATCCGCCTGGTCGACAGCACGCGCGTTCCGGCGCACCTTCGGCCGCGCGTGGTCACTCAACCGCGCTACCCGGTGTCGCTGTTCTGCATGTCGCCTTTCGGTTATATCGACGTAATGTCGCGCTGCGAGGCGGATTATCGGGATCAATACAAGATCGGCAGCTTTTTCTGGGAGCTGCCCGATCTGCCAGCCAAATGCCAGACGATTTTTGAAACCATCGACGAAATCTGGGCCGCGACCCGTTTCCTGAAAGATGTATTCACCAGGGCGGGAGACCGCCCCGTGATCGAAATGCCTACACCCGGCGCCACCCTGCCACCTTGTGAGGGCGATCTGCGCGAACGCCTGGGCATTGCCGCTGATACCTTCGTCTTCGGCTTTATGTTCGACGCGCAGTCCAGCCTGCACCGGAAAAACCCGCAGGCAGTACTGCAGGCTTTCATCGAAATGCGTCGGCTATTGCCGCCGGATCAGAACACCGCCCTGCTGCTGAAGGTGCACCGACTCAATCAACACAACCTGCCGGAATTTGCGGCACTGAAACGGCAGGCTGAGGGTGTGGAAGGCGTCCACTTCATGACTACATCGCTGCCCCACCGGCAGTTGGGCCGCTACTTCAACACCCTGGATGCCTATGTCTCACTGCATCGTTCAGAAGGACTGGGCCGCACCTTGATCGAAGCCGCACAGCGCGGCCTGCCGGTGTTGTGCACCGAATACTCCGGCTCGGCCGATATCGTTCAAACCGGCGCCGTCCAGGGGGTGGCTTCAAGGCTGGTGCCCGCACTGCCGCACGAGTACCCCGACAACGACGGGTCTTGCTGGGCAGAACCCGACATCCAGCAGGCAGCCCGGCTGATGGCGCGAATGGTCCAGCACCCCGAACACTACCGGCCCGATCCTGAATCCTTGCGCCAACTGGGCGCGCGGTTCTCCAGCCAGGCGTTCGTCGAACGTGCCCACCAGCGTCTGGCGGCCATCCAGGCCGGGCGCGCCGGATAACCCGTATCCATGTCCGCAGAAAAGCAAAACATCCAGCCCAGCAAGAGCCGCTCGCAGGAACTGATCCTCAACGAGCCGGCCTTGCTCGACCACGCCAAGATCTGCTGGCAGTTCGGTGACTGGGATTCCATCCTCAAGATTTCCCGCCAGCAGATCGAAACCCATTCCGAACGCGCCCGCCTGGCACTGCTGGTGGCCTCGGCCGCAGCCCAGAGCGGCCAGCAGGACCAGGCCCGGCAGTTTGCTGGCTTGGCCTTGGAATGGGGCTGTAGCCGCAAGCTGATGGCACGCTTCCTGCTCTCTGGCGCCATCAACAGCCTGGGCCGGGTCAGAATCCTCTCCGGTCGGCATCTGGAAGCCCAGCAATCCTTCGAACAGGCCCTGGGTCTGGTCCTGCCCGCCGCAAGCAGCCGCCACCTGCTTGAAGGCCGGGTCAAGGAAGAATACAAAAAGTTGGGCTACAGCCCCAAAGGCAGCCCGACCCTGCTGCGAGAGATCCTGCCTATGCTGGCCGGCCAGGAAGGGCCGTTTCAAAAGCCCGAGCGCGGCATCAATACCTATGCCCAGAACTTCGAAGATGTGATGCTGTGGCGCGCGCTAGGCCGGGTTGAAAAAGGCTTTTACATCGATATTGGCGCCCAGCATCCGACCAAGGATTCAGTCAGTCGGGCCTTCTACGAGCAAGGCTGGCGTGGCATTCACGTTGAGCCCGTCGCCGAATATGCCGAAATGCTGCGGCAGGACCGCCCTGACGAGTTGATCATCGAAAAAGTCATCTCCGACAGCGACGAAGCGCTGACCCTGTTCGACGTTGAACAAACCGGGCTTTCCACTCTGTCGCCTGAACTGGCCGAGCAGCATCGGACTGAGGGCTTTGCCGTGCATGAGCGCACCATCCAGGCCATGACCCTGGCGGATCTGTTCGACCAGGCAGGCGGGCGTACCATCCACTGGCTCAAAGTCGACGTGGAGGGTGCCGAACAGCCGGTGCTGACCGGCTGGGGCACACATGTCGCCCGCCCCTGGATCGTGGTGGTGGAGGCCACCAGCCCCAACTCGCAAAAGCCCCTGTGGCGCGAATGGGAGCATGAACTGATCACCCGCGGCTACGCACCCGTCTACTACGACGGCCTCAACCAGTTCTACCTGCACGAAAGCCGGCAAAACCTGCTGCAGGCCTTCTCCACGCCGCCCAATGTCTTCGACAAATACTATCGCTGAAAACTTGACGCCATGAGCCCATCCGTCATCCTGTCCGGCGGCAGCGGAGTCTTTTCTGGCCTCCGGAGATTTCCTGTGGAACGGCGGCATGTTCTGCTTCCAGGCCGATACCGTGCTCAAGGCCTTCGAGCAGCACGCGTCCGATATTGCCGGCTTGGCCAAAGCACTGGTCGCGGTGCCAACCGATGCGGCAGAGACGCTGCTACTGGATGAAGCGAAATTCTCGACCATGCCGTCCATCTCATTCGATTACGCCGTGATGGAAAAGGCCGACCATCGTTCCGTGGTGCCCGTATCTTGTGGCTGGAGCGACATCGGGTCCTGGGCTGCGCTGAAGCAATCCTATGCTGCGGACGCGAACGGCAACGTCAGCACGGGAGAGACATTGCTGCTGGAATGCGAAAACGTCTTTGCCTGTGGCAGCAAGCGAATGATTGCTGCCGTTGGCGTTAAGAACCTGATCATTGTCGAGACGGACGACGCGATCATGGTCATCGACGGCAACAAGTCGAAGGACGTCAAGAAAATCGTGGAAGCACTGCAGGAGCAGGGCCATCCAAGCATCACCAGGCATATCAACAAGTAGTCAACACAGGGGACGGAAATATGGGGATTCACCAGGGGCAGATTGGTGAAGAGCTCAGCTCGGTAGAAGAACTGAAAGCTAGCAACAGAAGGCGCATGATCATCCTTTCCTACAAACGCCATAGAGGGGAGTATCCCGGGCTCGAGGATTTCCACGCCTGTGAAAGCTTTCTAAGCGAGGGAAATGGTATCCCGGAACTCTGGGAGGCGCTGCGGCAGCCATGTTCGGAAAGGTTTCCTAACAGCAGCCGTGTGTCATCTACGGATTTCGATCTTCGCGCCTACCTTCTGGCCATGGCCGATTTGCTCGCTGGTCAGAAGGCTACAGTTGGCGATTTTGTGCGTCACTTATATCAGACCGCATTTCGTAGACAAGCCGATGAGGACGGGTTCGCGCATTGGCTTGGTTTACTGGTGAATGGCCATATGAAGGCAAATCAAGTAGTCGAGGAGTTTCTGGCTCAAGATGAGCACAACGCCGCATATGCAGTGACGCGGCCAGCCGATAACTTGGATGCATTGCCGCCACGAGCCAGGCAAATCTATAGGGACTTGCGTGCCGCGATCGCCATAACCAAGGCAGCCTGACAGATGCGCATTGTGATTGATATGCAAGGTGCGCAGGCCGCAAATCGTGAGCGAGGCATCGGCCGGTACACGATGGCGCTAGCCCAGGCCATTGCCCACAACCGGGGCGCACACGACATTATCCTCGCCCTCAGTGGCTTATTCCCGGACACCATCGAGCCCATCCGCGCCGCCTTCAACGGGCTGCTGCCACA
>JAABSN010000142.1 GCA_011390385.1 Thioalkalivibrio nitratireducens
ATCCCCCAACGTGTGGACCTCGAACGGTGCAATTCGCTGCGTTCATCGGCACCCTGCTTCGTTCCTGATCGAGTGTCACGAACCGGCATGAAGGTCAATGGCGCTGTTCCGAACGCGGGGAAGCTTTTCCAATAACGGGTGTGGGAGGAGAGGGTGTGCTGGTAACAATCCTGATTTGGGTCGCGGTGCTGGTCGCACTCATCTTCGTGCTTGATCTGGCGCGTCATTCCGTGCGCCGGTTCCTTATCGCTTCGGCCAGCGTGGTGGCGCGGGCGACCTGCAGTCTGCGCTCGCAACTGGTCCGGTTTCGTGAGGCTGTCGGTCAGTGGCAACGGCTGCATCTCGCGCGTCTGGAAGCCGCGCGTCTTGCCGATGCGGTGGATGCACTCGAGCGGAACTACGGCGCGCTGATCGGACATGATCTCAGTCAGTTGCCGGACCTGCGACAGAAGACTCATGCCGTGTTGCGCGATCTCCGGGCAGCGTATGCCCGTGACGAGCACGGCCTGACCGCAGAGCCCGAATGGGTCGGGCGCCTGGAAGCCATCGCACAGACTTCGGCGGGGGAGGATCCGCAGAGCCAGCGTCTTGCGCGCGACATGCAGGAAACCGTTCTGCGTATTGCGCGGATGGCACTGGAACAACATCGGCAGAGTGCGCGGGAGCTTCTGGTCACGCGGCGCCGGCTGCAACTGCCGTTGCTGGAACTGGTGTCGCGCCTCGCCTCGCTGCAGGATCGTCTGGCCAACCTGCAACGTCAGGCGCAGGCGCTCGACATCACGCTGAAACGCTTTGAACAGAATCGCTCCCAGCGTCTGCTCCGTTTGCCGGTCTATGCACGCGCCGGGGGGCAATGGCTGCTGAGCGCTGCCGGCCTGGTGCTGGCGGGCCTGTCCGTTCATGTCTATCAGCAGGCTTTTCTGCAGTCCTTTGATCTGCTGTTTCCGGCGGACTCTGGAGCCGGTGGCAGTGTCTCGGTGCTGGCGATCTGGTCATTGCTCGGGGTTGCCGCGCTGACCGGCTGGATTCTGGTCGAAACCCGCGCAGTGACCGGGGCGGGGCTGACGCCCCTGGCACGGCTCGCACCGTTCGCGCGTAACGCGCTGGCGACCATTGCCGGGCTGCTTCTGGTTGCGGTCGTCGTGATGTCGATGGTCAACGGCTATCTGCGCGAGTGGATTCTCTACCGAGGCGATCTCGTCGAATCGATGCTGGCCGGTGGTGCTGAACCGGCCGGTCCGGAGGTGGCGTGGGTTGGACAGATGCTGGGTGGATTGCTGGGCATGGTGCTCCCGCTGGTCGTCGCACTGGCTCCACTGTGGCTGCTCGGGTTGCTGGCATCGTCGCGCGTGTTGTTCGGCGGCCTGCTCTGGTTCCTTCTGGCCCTCATTGCGGCGCTGCTCCAGTGGCTGGCCGTGCTCTCCCTGCAGTTGCGCCGCTGGCTGCCGGTTGCCTTTGACATGGTGATTTTTCTGCCGGAGCGCATCCGACGCTGGCGACAGCACACGCGGCCTGCGCCGTATGGCCAGGAGTGAGACGGGAGCGAGCGGGGCACCGTTCGGGCGCAGGGGCTGGTAGACTCTCCCAACCTTTCGCGTGTGTCTGGTCCAAGAGATTCGAAGTGGGGGAACGGCAGTATGGGTTTCAGATCGGTCGGTATGCTGGTTGTGGTGGGCCTGTTCCTGCTGTGTTCTGCGCAGACGTCGGCCCAGAACGTCACCCGCTATGTCAGTGATCAACTGGAAGTCGGTGTGCGAACGGGCAAGACTCTGCAGAACAGGATCATTCACAGCGCACGCAGTGGTGATCCGGTCACGGTGTTGCAAGAGGATGCCGACGGTCACTCCAAAGTCCGGTTCGAGGACGGCACCGAAGGCTGGATTCTGACCCGGTATCTCCAGGATGAACCGCATTCCCGCGAGTTGCTTGCAGAGGTGACCGCCGAACTGGAAGAAATCCGATCGGGTACGGACGATCAGGGTAATCGCGTCGCGGAACTGCTCGAGGCCCGTGCCAGGCTGGAGGAGGAGCGGCAGATGCTGCAGGCCCGGGTGGCGAGCCTGGAAGCCGAACTCGAGCAGTTGGGTGCGATCGCGGCCCGACCACAGGAAATTCGCGAAACCAACGCACAACTGCGCAGTTCCCTGCTCGAGGCGCAGCATTCCGCCGAGGATTTCCGGCGGCAGGTCGAGGTTCTGCGGGCGGACAGCCAGCGCAAATGGTTCATGACCGGTGCGCTGGTGACCGTGGTTTCGCTGATTCTGGGGATCCTGCTGACCCGCATCCCGCGGCGTCGGCGCAGCAGCGAGTGGTGAACGCGGGCGACCCTGGCCGCGTGAGGGGTGCTTGCGCTGCTTCAAAACGACCGTTAGCCTTCGCGCCGCTTCGGTAGACCACCCGGTCGTAACCCGTATCGGCACCGAGGGCGCAGCCGACACTCACCGAACTCCGTATTCATGATCTGGGAATGCTGTCCGGATGCTCTACGCGATATTGTCGATCTTCCTGCTTGCCGCGCTGGCACCCTGGATCCACCGGCTGACCGGGCGGTACAGCGGCTGGGTTCTTGCATTGATCCCGGCGGCGCTGTTCGTCTACTTCGCGAGTTTCCTTCCGCTGATCAGCGCCGGCGAGACGGTCGTTCTCGGTGGGTCCGGGGCGGGTTCCGCGGGCGGACCAGGGGTGTCGGGAACCGTGCATGCCGTGTTCGGCAGCATGCTTTCGATGCCTGGCCTGGGGATACAGCTTTCGTTTCTGGTCGACGGGCTGTCCCTGCTGTTTGCGCTGCTGATCTCGGGGATCGGCTTCTTCATCGTCAGTTATGCCGGGCGTTATCTCGAGAAGAGCCGGGATCTGGGCCGGTTCTATGTCGTGATTCTTGCCTTCATGGGCTCGATGCTCGGTCTGGTGCTCGCGGACAACCTGATCGCGATGTTCATCTTCTGGGAGTTGACCAGTGTCACCTCCTATCTGTTGATCGGTTACAACCACGAGGACCCGAAGGCGCGCAAGGCCGCACTGCAGGGGCTGATGGTCACCGTGGCCGGCGGTCTGGCGCTGCTGGCCGGGATCGTGATGCTGGCCATGGCGGGAGGCAGTTACGAGCTCTCGGAGATCCTGAACTCCGGTGACGCGGTACGCGAGCACGCGCTCTACCTGCCGCTGCTGATCCTGATCCTGCTGGGTGCGTTCACCAAGTCGGCCCAGGTGCCGTTCCATTTCTGGCTGCCGAATGCGATGGCGGCGCCGACCCCGGTGTCCGCGTATCTGCACTCGGCGACGATGGTCAAGGCGGGCGTATACCTGATGGCTCGCCTGAACCCTTCGCTCGGTGGCACCGACGTCTGGTTCACCGTATTGGCACTGTTCGGCGCCGTCACGATGTTCACCGGTGTCTTCCTGGCTTTCCGCAGCACCGGTATCAAGAGCGTGCTGGCGTACTCGACCGTCATGGCGCTCGGTACGCTGACGATGCTCATCGGTATTGGTACCGATACCGCGTTATTGGCGGCGATGGCCTTCCTGCTCGCCCACTCACTGTACAAGGGCGCGCTGTTTCTGGTCGCCGGTATCCTCGATCACGAGGCGGGGGCGAAGGACTTCCTTCAGACCGGGGGCCTGCGTTCGGCATTGCCGGTCACCTCCGCGTTTGCGATGCTCGCGGCGCTTTCACTGGGCGGCGTGCTGCCGCTGTTCGGCTTCGTCGCCAAGGAGTTGATGCTGGAATCGGTTCTCGGAGCGCCGGGCTGGGTTCCCCTGCTCACGCTACTGGCGATCGGTTCCGCGATCCTTGGCGTCGCTGTCGCCGCGATCGCAGGTATCCGACCCTGGTTCGGGCCACGGGTCGAGACGCCGAGAGCCCCGCATGAGGCGCCGCCGGCGATGCTTGCAGGTCCCGTGGTTCTGGGCAGCCTGGGCCTGGTCTTCGGGCTGGGGCCGGGGCTCGCCGACGATGGCCTCCTTGCCGCCGCCGCCCAGGCGGTGAATGGAGGAACACCGGTCGATGCCTATCTGTCGCTCTGGCACGGTCTGAACTGGCCGCTTGCGATCAGCGCGCTCAGCCTGGCACTCGGCCTGTTCCTGTACAGCCGCTGGGATCGCGCCCGCGCGGCCCTGGCATGGGTCGATACGGCAGTGCGGTTCGGGCCGGAGCGCGGCTACGAGAAGATCATGGACGGCATCGTTCGCGCGTCCGAGTTGCAGACGCGGATTCTGCAAAGCGGATACCTGCGCTACTACATCATTTTCATCATTCTCACGACCGTGGCGATGGTCGGCGTCACGGCACAGGTCTTTGGTGTATCCGTCGGTCCGGTCGGTCTCGACGATCTGCGTTTCTACGAACTGACGATCGTCGCGATCATGGCGCTTTCCGCGCTGGTGGCGGTACTGAGCCGTTCGCGCCTCGGCGCGGTGGCCGCGCTGGGCGCGTTCGGGTTCACGGTGGCGTTGATGTACGTGATGTTCAGCGCGGCCGATGTCGGCATCACGCAGATTCTGGTCGAGACGCTGACCGTGATCCTGCTGGTGCTGGTGCTGTTCCGCCTTCCCGGTTTCCTGGGGTTGTCTTCCCGGTTCATCAAGTTGCGCGATGCCACGGTGGCACTGGCGGCCGGCACCATGGTGACCCTGCTGCTGCTGAGCACGCATAACGCCGGTGAATTCGATTCGATCGCGCGGTATTTCATCGAGGAGGCGGTTCCGTCCGGTCATGGCCGCAATATCGTCAATGTGATCCTGGTCGATTTCCGGGCACTCGATACGCTGGGCGAGATCTTCGTGCTCGCGCTGGCGGCGGTCGGTGTCTACGCCATGATCCGTTTCCGCGCGGAGGATCGCTCATGAACATGCAGTCGCTGATCCTGCGTACGGCGGGCCATTTCCTGCTCCCACTGCTGCTGCTGTTTTCGCTGTTCCTGTTGTTCCGTGGCCACAACGAACCTGGCGGCGGCTTCATTGCCGGGTTGGTCGCTGCGGCGGCGTTCGTGCTGTACCTGTTCTCGATGGACATCGCGGCCGCGCGCCGCGTGCTTCTTATCGACCCACGCAGCCTGCTCGGCGGCGGAATGACGCTGGCGGTGCTGAGCGGCGTGCCGGGAGTTCTGCGGGGACAGGCGTTCTTTACCGCGCAGTGGTGGGAACTCGGCCTCTTCGGAGGTGGCAGTCTGAAATTGAGCACCGTGCTGCTGTTCGACATCGGGGTATACCTCGTGGTGATCGGTGCCGTGTTGACGATCATGTTCACCCTGGCCGAGGCGGAGGACTGACGTGGAAATCGTCATGGCATTCGTGATCGGCGGTCTGTACGCGGCGGCGATCTACATGATGCTGCGCCGGTCCATCGTGAAACTGGTGATCGGCCTGGTCCTGCTGTCCAATGCCGCCAATCTGCTGATCTTCACGGCCGCGGGGCTGACGCGGGGCGCTCCGCCGCTGATCAACGCAGGGGATGTCCTGCCTCCGGGACCCAGTGCGGACCCGCTGGCCCAGGCCCTGATCCTGACCGCGATCGTGATCGGTTTCGGTGTCCTGGCCTTTGCGGTGGTGCTGATCCACCGTGCCTTCGAGGTCGTGGGCGCCGATGACATGGATCAGATGAAGGACACGGATACATGAAGCTGTCCCTCGAAGTGCTGGTCGCATTGCCGGTCATCCTTCCGCTTCTGGCGGGAGCACTGTCACTGGTGTTCTGGCGGTCCCATTCCGTGCAGCGGATGCTGGGCGTGTTTGCTTCGCTGGCATTGCTTCTGGTGTCGGTGCAACTCCTGTTCGAAACCCGGGAGCATGGTCACCTGGTGATGGAGATGGGTTCCTGGCCCGCACCTTTCGGAATCGTGCTGGTGTCCGACATGCTGGCCGCGATCATGGTCGTGCTGACCGGCATCATCGGTCTGGCCACAGCCGTGTATTCGCTGTCCGGCATCAGCGTCCGGCACGAACGCTACGGCTACTATCCGCTGTTTCACCTGCTGCTTGCGGGGGTCAACGGAGCATTCCTGACCGGCGACATCTTCAACCTGTACGTGTGGTTCGAGGTCATGCTGGTGGCGTCGTTCGCGCTGTTGATCCTCGGTGGCGAGCGCGCGCAGATGGAAGGCGCGATCAAGTACGTGACCCTGAACCTGCTTTCCTCGGCACTGTTTCTGACCGCGATCGGCCTGCTTTACGGTTTGACCGGCACGTTGAACATGGCCGATCTCGCCCTGAAGCTGTCCGAGGTGGAAGACACCGGGCTGGTCACGGTCATCGCGATGCTGTTCATGGTGGCATTCGGGATCAAGGCCGCAGCGTTTCCGTTCTTTTTCTGGCTGCCGGCGTCGTATCACACCCCGAAGGTCGCGGTATCGGCGCTGTTCGCGGGCCTGCTGACCAAGGTCGGGGTCTACGCGCTGTTCCGGGTGTTCACGCTGATCTTCGACCAGGATGTTGGTTACACCCACGAAATCCTGCTTTGGGTGGCGATGCTGACGATGCTGACCGGCGTGCTCGGGGCGGCGGCCCAGTTCGAGTTCCGGCGGATCCTGTCATTCCACATCGTCAGTCAGATCGGGTACATGATTCTCGGACTGGCGCTGTTCACGCCGCTGGCGATTGTCGGCGGGGTCTTCTACATCATGCATCACATCATCGTGAAGGCGAACCTGTTCCTGATCAGCGGCCTGACCTACCAGCTCAAGGGTTCCCACGAGCTGCGGAATCTGGGCGGGTTGTACCGCTCGCACCCGATGCTTGCGGTGCTGTTCATGATCCCGGCGCTATCGCTCGCGGGTTTGCCGCCGCTGTCCGGGTTTTTCGCCAAGTTCATTGTCATTCGTGCCGGCATCGAGGCCGAGGCCTGGTTGGCAGTCGCGGTCGCACTGGTGGTCGGCCTGCTCACGTTGTATTCGATGGTCAAGATCTGGAACGAGGTTTTCTGGAAGGCGCAGCCGGAGGGCACGAGCCGGGCCGAGTCTGCCGCCGGATCGATGGTGTGGATGTGGTTGCCGATCGTGGGGCTGGCGGCGATGACGGTGATGATCGGGCTTTACGGGCAACCGATTTTCGAAATGGCCGAGAAGTCCGCCGAACAGCTATTGGATTCGTCGAGCTATATCGAGGCCGTCCTGAGTGCCGACTACATCGAGACTGTGCGGGAGAGCCGTCGATGATCGCGCTGATCTGGAACATCGCGCTGATGCTGATATGGGTCGCGTTGACAGGCTCGTTCACGGCCACCAACCTCCTGATCGGTTTCGTGCTCGGCTACCTGATCCTCGGGTTGGCACTGCGTGATAAACCGGAGTTTTCGAAATACATCGGCAAGGTCCCCAAGTTCATCGGGTTCATCGGGTTTTTCTTCTGGGAATTGCTGGTCTCGAATCTGAAGGTCGCGTACGACGTACTGACGCCGACGCACCACATGTGCCCCGGGGTGATCGCGGTGCCGCTGGATGCCACGACCGACGGGGAGATCACCATCGTCGCCAACCTGATCTCATTGACGCCCGGAACGCTGAGTCTTGACGTATCGTCCGACCGCAAGGTGCTGTATATCCATGTGATGTATCTGCTCGACCGCGCGGAGGTGATCCGGAGTATCAAGGCCCTTGAAGCACGGGCCCTCGAGGTCCTGCGCTAACGATGCGACCCCGGAAGATACAGGATGTAGGGTGCCAATGAGCGCAGCGAATTGCACCGCTCGAGGCCCGGGAGCCCGGGGTCATGGCCTGCGTGGCATCGGTGCGGTTCGGCTTCTGCCTCACGGCACCCTGCGGAATGGTGTTTCAAGGTAAGGTATCGCTCATGCTGCAATACGCAATCTTCATTGCCTATGCCCTGCTCAGTCTCGCGCTGGTTCTCGGCTTCGTCCGGCTGGTGCTCGGGCCTTCGCTGGCCGATCGTGTAGTGGCACTGGAGCTTCTGGCCTCGCTTACCGTCGGATTCATCGGGGTGTCAGTGGTTTCCAGCGGCCGAGCACCGTTCCTCGATGTCGCAATGGTGCTGGCGCTGACGGCCTTCCTGGCCGCGCTCGCGTTCGCGCGATATCTGGAAAAGGGAGGGCAGCGCGTTGATCATTGAATGGCTTACAGGGCTTGCCTTGGTCGGCGGCGCCACATTCATGCTGATCGCCGCGCTTGGCGTGTTGAGAATGCCGGATCTGCTGACCCGGATGCACGCAACCACGAAAGCCGGGGTTCTGGGTGCAGGGTTGACCATGCTCGGAGTAGCGCTGCATTTCGGCACCGGGCCGGTATTGGCGAAGGCCATCGCCGTCATCGCGTTTCTGCTCCTGACTGCTCCGGTAGCCGCCCACGCAATCGGAAGAGCGGGTTATTTCACGGGGGTGTCGCTGTGGGAGAACACCCGTGTGGATGAACTCAAGGGCCGATACGATGACGCGACGCACACGCTGAATTCGCCGCCCGACGCAGAGGCGTCCCCCAACGACAAGGAGCAGGGCTGAATCGCGCGGTGGAATCCCCGGGTCCGGCACCCTCGATGATGAAAGCCGTAGGGTGCCAATGAGCGCAGCGAATTGCACCGTTCGCGGCCCGGAAGCCTGGAAGTCAGGGCCTGCGTCGTATCGGTGCGGTTCGGCTACGCCTCACGGCACCCTGCGCGGGTTGTTTCACGCTAACCGACTGTCCGGCTGGACAGCGACCCGCAGTCGCTGATCACAGGTAG
>JAABSN010000143.1 GCA_011390385.1 Thioalkalivibrio nitratireducens
CCTTAGGGAAAGTTTTGAGTAAAGTCGAAATCTGGAAAGTCGAAATGGGGATGTTGGGGGAGACTGCAGACTTGTTTCTGAATCGTAATCCGCTCTCGTCGCCGCTCTCGTTGACCGATACCTGTAGATTGTGCATTGCCAGACCAAAGAGAGCCCTACGGCACACATGCGCACCTCAAGGACTCCGGCGGACGAGAGCGGCGACGAGAGCGAGCGACGAGTGAAAGCAAAGCATTCAGTTTATCCGAATAATCTTTCTCTTCCTGAAACATGCCAGGCCACAGCGGATCGTATGGCACAACGGCAACAACGTCCTTCACAACCCGGGCAACTTTCGCTTCAAGTCTAACGGCTTCGGTCAAGGCTACTCCGGAAACTGATAGCTCACCAGATCCGTTCAGGACAACGATTTCCTGACGCACGAGCGTATCAATAATTTTCGACACTTCATCTTAATCCAGTTTCTTTTGGAACAAGACGTTGATCGAGCAGATAGGAGCGGAGCAGGCGCTCTGCTCGCATTATGTGGAGAATATAGACAATGGCCTCCTCAATCCGGTAAAAGATGCGGCAGGGCGGCACAACAATCTCACGATAAGGCGAGCGAGAAAGTTCAGGCGGTCGTTTCCCTGACTCCGGGTGGGCTTCAAGTCGTCCGACCCGATCAAATACCTTCTGCACATACCGCGACGCAGCCAAAGGATCGTCCAAGGCGATATACTCGGCGATGTCATCAAGATCCTGCAGCGCAGGTTCCGTCCAAATCAGCCGAGCCACTTGCTCATCCTCCGCTTGGCCTCCGCTTGCGATAGTGTGCGCTTTTCTAGAACCGCGCGCTCTCCGCGCGCGATGCCTTCCAGAATTTTCATGCGGGTGTGCATAAACTCATAGGATTCCACGTCCACTAGGTAGGCAGACGGTTTCCCGTGTTCCGTAATGAGCACCGGCTCGCCCGTGTCGTGGAGGTCGGCTAAGACGCGAGTTGCTTTCCTTTTCAGTGTTGTTACGAGTTCTGTTTTCATAATCAAGTGATACTATAGTGACACTTCGATGTCAATTCATTCCGAGTCGGCCTTGAAAATGAGGATTCCCAGGGGCGGGAGGGTGACGGAGAGGGAGTAGTCGAAGCGGTCGCCAAAGGGGATGGGGGCGGCGGTGGCGGCGCCCATGTTGCCCTGGCCGCTGCCGCCGTATTCCCGGGCGTCGCTGTTGAGGACCTCGCGCCAGACGCCGTCCTGCGGCACACCGAGGCGGTAGTTGTGGCGCGGCACGGGGGTGAAGTTGCAGACGATGACCATCCCCGCCGACGGGCTCTCGCCGCGGCGCAGGTAGCTGAGCACGCTCTGCTCGCTGTCATGGCAGTCGATCCATTCGAAGCCGCACGGATCGTTGTCCAGCTCATAGAGGTCGGCTTCCTCGCGATACAGGCGGCTGACGTCCTGCACCCAGCGCCAGAGGCCATGATGCCGCTCCTGTTCGAGCAGATGCCAGTCGAGCGACTGGTCATGGTTCCACTCCCGCTGCTGCCCGAACTCGCAGCCCATGAAGAGCAACTTCTTTCCCGGATGGGTGAACTGGTAGCCCATCAGTAGACGCAAACTGGCGAAGGACTGCCACTGGTCGCCGGCCATTTTCCCGAGCAGCGACCCCTTGCCGTGCACCACCTCGTCATGTGAGAGCGGCAGCACGAAGTTCTCCGCGAAGCCGTACCAGATGGCGAAGGTGAGCAGGTCATGGTGAAATTTGCGATGCACCGGATCGTTGGCAAAGTAGCTCAGCGTGTCATGCATCCAGCCCATCTTCCACTTGGCGGTGAATCCCAGCCCCCCGACCTTGGTGTCGCGACTGACCATCGGCCACGAGGTGGACTCCTCGGCGATGGTGACGGCATGCGGGGCGGCGGTATGAATGCGGTCGTTGAGCACGCGCAGGAATGCGACCGCCTCGAGGTCTTCGCGCCCGCCCTGCGGGTTCGGAATCCACTCGCCCTCGTTGCGCGAGTAATCGAGATAGAGCATCGAGGCGACGGCATCGACGCGGATCCCGTCCACGTGATAGCGGTCCAGCCAGAAGAGCGCACTACTGGTCAGAAAGGCCTTCACCTCATTGCGACCATAGTTGAAGATGTAGCTTTTCCAGTCCGGATGGAAACCGCGCCGCTCGTCCTGGTGCTCGTACAGGGCGGTCCCGTCGAACGAGACGAGTCCATGCCCATCAACCGCGAAATGCGACGGGACCCAATCGAGGATCACACCGATCCCGTGCTGGTGCAGCATGTCAATGAGATACATGAAATCCTCGCCCGTGCCGTAGCGGCGACTGGGGGCGAAAAAGGAACAGACCTGATAGCCCCAGGAGCCATAGAACGGGTGCTCCATGAGCGGCATGAACTCCACATGCGTGAAGCCCAGCTCGCGCACGTAGGCCGGAAGCTGCTCGGCCAGCTCGCGGTAGGTCAGAAAGCGTTCCGGCTCGGCGGGATCGCGCCGCCACGAGCCGAGGTGGACCTCGTAGATGCTCATTGGTTGATGCAACGGGTTCTTGACGGCCGCCTGCGCGGCACGCCATTCATCGTCCTGCCAGGTGTAGTCCAGCGCGCTGACGACAGACGCCGTCTTCGGCGGGCATTCGGTCTGGAAAGCGTAGGGGTCGGCTTTCTCCTGCACGCTCCCCTCCCCACCCGATTCGATGGCATACTTGTAGTGTGTGCCGGCTGCAAGCCCTGGGATATGGCATTCCCAGATCCCGGACTGATCCTGCCGGGCCTGCATGGGATGCGCATCGCGCGACCAGCCGTTGAAATCGCCGATGACGTCCACGCGCCGTGCGTTCGGCGCCCAGACGGCGAACGTGACGCCCTGCGGCTCGCCATCCGCACCGGTAATGATATGGGCTCCCAGCTTGTCGTACAGCCGGAAGTGATTGCCTTCCTTGAACAGGTATACATCGTGATCGGTCAACAGACTGGTATTTGTGGTGTTCTTCATTGTTTCCTCTCTTCGTTTAATTCCATCAGCGCCAGCACGCCTGTGGCTGGGATTGCTAGCCAATCGGGGCGGTTATTGATCTCGTAGCCCATCTCGTAGATGGCCTTTTCCAGCAGGAAGATGTCGAACAGCGTCTTGCGGTCCGCCCCATCCGCGGGCAGGAAGTCGGGCGTGCCGACGGTCGTGACGTAGGCGTCGAGGAAGCTCGCGCTCATGCAGCGGAACCATTGCTCGGCGAGTACGCGCAACCGCTCGGTGTCGGCACCGTACATGTGATCCTGCCGCAGGGCGGTGTGTGCGGCATAGTGGAAGGATCGCACCATGCCGGCCACATCGCGCAGGGCCGAGCGTTTGAGCCGCCGCTCGCTCAGCGGCCGTGCCGGCTCGCCCTCGAAGTCGATGATCACGAAATCATCGCCCGTATACAGCACCTGGCCAAGGTGATAATCCCCGTGAATGCGGATCTTCATCGCGGCGAACTTACGCTGGGACATGCCGCGCAGGCGACCCAGGATCTGATCGCGCAGCGCCAGGACACGGCTGACCGGCTCCTGGGCGTCATCCGGCAGCGTCGACGCGGAGTCCCGCAACTGCCGGAACACCCGCATGGTCAGCGCCCGCATGGACTGGTATACGGATTTCTGGTACAGGAGCGAGAAGGGCTCGGGGGTGACATCCGCCGTGCCCGTCAGCGAGGCCAGGGCGAGATGCAGCTCGGCCGTGCGCCGCCCCAGCAGGCTGGCCTGGTGCAGGTACATCGGCCCGATCAGGTCCTGCAGCGCGGCGGGAATCTGGCAGGCGACGCCCTGCCAGGGATCGGAAGGGATATCGCCGGTCAAGGGATCCCCGACCCTGGGCACGGCCTCGTCGAGAAAGCGCGCCGCGGCATGCACCATGTGCGTCCAGGCATCGTTCTCATTGGCCACGAACCCGAGCAGCAGCGCAATCGTGATCGGGGCCTCCCCCTTCGAGTGCCATTCGAGCGAACCGTTGTAGGGCGGGAAGTTCGTATAGGCTGTCTCGCGGGTAAGACTGGCGGAAACCTCGACATCCGGATTCACCCCCGGATCCAGACGGCGGTATAGCTTCATGAACAGCGACTCGCCATAAACCAGGGAGGTGTTGCTCTGTTCCGCGCGCAGGACACGCGACCGCTCGGGCAGCGTCTGCCCGCGCAGCCGATCACCCCGCACCGGAACCAGCGGCGAGGTCCGTCGGCGACGGCCGACGGCCACCAGCCGCAAGAGGGCCTCGCGGAAGGCCTCGCTCTGCGTGGCATCATACAGGATGCCCTCGCCCGGCGAGAGCGTCAGTTCGGCGATGACCTCCTGCCGCGCCTCGTCGCGGACGCGCCAGGCGTCTTCCTCCTGCGCGAACCCGACCGGCAGCAGATACAGTTCCGGCGTATGTCCCGCATACGTCACCTCCGTGCGAAGCAGGTAGAAAACCTCGCGACCGGCCTGGACGGGGGCCATGTCGCGGATGGCGACGCGGCGGATCGTCCGGCCCTTCCCGCCGAACCAGCGCGAACGCTTGATATAGGCTTTCAGCAGGGGGGCGATCCGGTTGAGCTGCCGGGGCTGCCGGAACAGTTCGTTCCAGGTGACCGGCAGCGTCATGGCCAGCTCCTCGTTGCCGGAGAGCAGTTGTGCCTGCGAGGGTTTCATGGCCAGCCAGTAGAAGCTGTGCGGCCCCAAAGTCAGCACGTAGGGATCGGTCGTGACGGACGGGAACCCGTTGCCGCCAAACAGATCCTCAAGGTCCATACCGGCGTAGTCCTGCAGGTCGATCCGTGCCGCCTGGCTGAAGCGGGAAAGGTTGGCGACGACCAGGATGCGTTCGCCCTCGTGCTCGCGGACGAAGCTCAACACGGCGGCATTGTCCGAGGCAGGAAAGACCGTACTGCCCCGCCCGAATACCGCGTATTGCGCCCGTAGTGCGATCAGGCGTTTCATGAACCAGAGCAGCGAGGACGGCGAATCCTCGTGCCGCCGCACGTTCACGGCGGTGTAATGGTACTCGGGGTCGATCACCACCGGCAGGAACAGGCGGTGCGGGTTGCTCATCGAGAAACCGGCATTGAGATCGCCCGACCACTGCATCGGCGTGCGGACCCCATCGCGGTCGCCCAGGTAATAATTATCCCCCATCCCGATCTCGTCCCCGTAATAGATCACGGGGGTGCCGGGCAGCGAGAGCAGCAGGGCGTTCATCAGCTCCATGCGCCGGCGGTTGTTCTCCAGCAGCGGGGCCAGCCGACGGCGGATGCCCATGTTGATGCGTGCCTCGGGCGCCATGGCAAAGGCGCGATACATGTAGTCGCGTTCCTCGTCCGTCACCATCTCCAGGGTCAGCTCGTCATGGTTGCGCAGAAACATGACCCACTGGCAATTCGCGGGAATGTCCGCGCTCTGGCTGATCATGTCCACAATCGGGAACCGATCCTCGGTGCGCAGCGACATGTAAAGCCGCGGCATCACCGGGAAGTGGAACGCCATGTGGCATTCGTTCCCTTTTCCGAAATAAGCCGCGGCGTCATCGGGCCACTGGTTGGCCTCCGCCAGCAACATGCGGTCGTCATGCTTGGCGTCGACGTGGGCACGCAGCTGCTGCAGGAATTCGTGCGTCTCGGGGAGATTCTCGCAGTTGGTTCCCTCTTTCTCGAAGAGATACGGGATAGCGTCGAGCCGCAACCCGTCGACGCCCATGTCGAGCCAGAAATCCATAACCTTGAAGATCTGCTCACGCACACGCGGGTTTTCAAAATTCAGGTCGGGCTGGTGGTGATAGAAGCGATGCCAGTAGTAGGCTTGCGCGACCGGATCCCAGGTCCAGTTGGATTGCTCGAAATCCTGGAAGATGATGCGGGCCTCGGCGTAACGGGTGGGGTCATCCGACCAGACGTAGAAATCGCGCCAGGCGGAGGACGGTTTGGCACGGCGTGCGCGCTGGAACCAGGCGTGCTGGTCGGAGGTGTGGTTGATGACCAGCTCGGTGATCACCCGCAGCCCGCGGGCATGGGCCTCGCGCAGGAAGCGCCGGAAATCCGCCAGGCTGCCGTAATCCGGGTGTACGGTGGTGTAGTCGGCAATGTCATAGCCGTCATCCCGCAGGGGGGACGGATAGAAGGGCAGCAGCCAGAGGGCCGTGACGCCCAGGTCGCGCAGGTAATCGAGCTTCTCGATCAGCCCGCGGAAATCGCCAATGCCGTCACCATTGCTGTCACGGAAGGATTTCACGTGCAGCTCGTAGATGATCGCATCCTTGTACCACATCGGGGGATTCTTACATGAAGTAGTCAAAATCAGTCTCCTTTCTTACGCGTCGCCGCAGGCACAGGACATGTGCCGGCATGGTGTGGGGGTCGACGCTGACATAGTTCCATTCGCCATGCCACATGTAGCGGTCGTCGCTCAAGAGGTCATGGGCCATGTAGGTTTCGTCCGGCTCAATGTCCAGCTCGTGCAATGGGAGGCGCATCCAGCCCGTATGGCGGTTGTGCGGATCGAGATTGACCACCGTGACGATGATGTTATCCAGCGACGGGGTCGTCTTGATATAGGCGAGAAGCTGATCGTTATCCGTCTCGCAGAACGTGATGTTCGCGGTTCGCTGCAGGGCCGCGTTCTCGCGCCGGATGCGGTTGATGCGCTCGATCACCGGCCGCAGGTTGCCGGGTTGCTCGCGGTTCCAGTCCTTGATCTCGAATTTCTCCGAATCAAGGTATTCCTCCCGGCCCTCGATCGCGTCGGCCGCGCACAGCTCAAAGGCAGGACCGTACATGCCGTAGCTCGAGGACAGTGTCGCCGCCAGGATCAGGCGGATGACAAACGCGGGGCGACCGCCGTATTGCAGGAACTCGGGCAGGATGTCCGGCGTATTGGGCCAGAAATTCGGGCGCAGGTATTCGGCCAGCTCGGTATCGCTCAGCAGTTGCAGGTATTCAGTCAACTCCGGCGCCGTGTTGCGCCAGGTGAAGTAGGTATACGATTGATCAAAACCGACCTTGGCCAGCCGTCCCATGACCTTCGGGCGCGTGAACGCCTCAGACAGGAAGATCACGTCCGGGTGCACCGCGCGCACTTCCGCGATCAGCCATTCCCAGAACGCAAAGGGCTTGGTGTGCGGGTTGTCGACCCGGAAGACGCGGACGCCGACATCAAGCCAGTGGAACACCACGCGACGCAGCTCGTCCCACAGTTCCTGCCACTGCTCGGTCTCGAAATAGATCGGCAGGATGTCCTCGTAGCGTTTGGGCGGGTTCTCGGCGAACTGGACCGTCCCGTCCGGCCGCCAGCGGAACCATTCCGGATGCGCCTTGACGTAGGGGTGATCGGGCGAGCACTGGAAGGCCAGATCCATGGCGATGTCGATCTCCCATTCGGCGGCCGCCGCCATGAGGTGGCGAAAGTCGTCTTCCGACCCGAGGGCGGGCAGGATGGCATCATGACCGCCTTCGGCGGCGCCGATCGCCCAAGGGCTGCCGGGGTCCTCGGCCGTGCAGGTGGTACTGTTGTTTTTGCCCTTGCGCTTCGTCTGTCCGATGGGATGAATCGGCGGCAGGTACAGCACGTCGAACCCGAGCCGGGCCAGTTCGGGCAGCATGCGCTCGCAGTCGGCAAAGGTGCCGTGCTGGCGGCCGTCGCCGCAGGAGCGCGGGAACAGTTCATACCAGGTACTGAAACGCGCCTTGGGGCGGTTGACCTGCACCTGCAGGGTGCGCGGGTATGTTGATGCCCATTGCCGATCGGGGTAGCGTTCGGCCACCGTCGTCAACGTGGAGTCAAGCGCCAGCTCGGTCGCCGGTTCCGTACCGGCTTGCAGGAGCGCGGCCCATTCCTCCAGTTGGCGTGCGTCCTCCCCGTCCGCGCGCTGCGCGGCCCCGCGCAGCAGCTCGGCCCCCATCATCAGCTCGACCTGTACCGCCTGGCCGGCCGCGACTTTCTTGCGCAAATCCCCCTGCCAGGTACGGAACGTATCAATCCAGGCGCGCACGGTATAGCTCACGGTGCCGATGTGGTCGACCGCAAAGGCGGCTTCCCACTCATCGTTACCCAGCGGTGTCATCTCGCACAGCGTCCAGTCGGCCGCGCCCTCCCCGCGATACAGCACTTCCGCGCGCATCTTATCGTGCCCGTCGCAGAACAGGTGCGCCTGGACGTCGACGGTATCGCCAACCACCCGTTTGACGGCAAAGCGCCCTTCGTCAATTTCCGGGAATACCCGTTCCACCACCACGCGTTGTCTACCGTCCTGTTTCATCTTGCTTCCTCTTTCCGTTTCGTGGTCCATCCAAAATTACTTGCAAGTGGTTTTGCTTTCCTGTGCACAACATGTTGACTTCCTATTCCGGTTTACGAGAACGGCGACGAGAACGGATTACGAGTTAGAGGGAACCACAATCGTTCACCGTTCTCGTCGCCGTTCTCGTTCACCGAGCCCCACCACATTTCATTTGACGTCCCCTCCCCGTCCATAGATTGCCGTAAGTTTCTTCAAGCGGTCCCGGACGCTTGTGGAGAGCGCTGCCGATCGTACGCGCCAGCGCCAGTTGCCGGTCGCGCTTCCGGGTCGGTTCATGCGCGCCTCCGCCCCCAGCCCCAGGATATCCTGCAAGGGGAACACGGCCAGATCCGCGGGTGAGGCCATGACCTGGCGGACCATCTC
>JAABSN010000144.1 GCA_011390385.1 Thioalkalivibrio nitratireducens
GTCCCCCGTAGGGTGCCGTGAGGCGAAGCCGAACCGCACCGATACGACGCTGGTTTGACCCCCGGCTTCCGGGCCGCGAGCGGTGCAATTCGCTGCGCTCATTGGCACCCTACGCGGGCCTGTCATGTTCCCGTAGGGTGCCGTGAGGCGAAGCCGAACCGCACCGATACGACTGGCACCCTACGCCTGCACCTTTCATGTTTGGGGGTGGCAGCAGGCATGGCCATGACCGTTAGCCTTGGCTCGGCAGGTTGTAAAAGCCCTGGGCGTTGCGGGTGGTCTGGGCGGCGAGCCGTTCCGGCTCGACGCCGCGCAGGCGCGCGACGTGTTCGCCGATGTGCGGCAGGAACGACGGCTCGTTGCGGCGTCCGTGCGGCAGGCCCTTGGGCAGGGTGCGCGGGAGGAGGTAGGGCGCGTCGGTCTCCAGTAGCAGCCGCTCTTCGGGAATTCGCGGCACCAGTTTCTGCAGTTCTTCGCCCCGGCGTTCGTCGCAGACCCAGCCGGTCACACCGATGTGGCAGTCCATTTCGAGATAGCGGTCGAGTGCGGCGGCGTTGCTGGTGAAACAGTGCACCACGGCAGCGGGCAGGCGGTCACGGTATCGTGCCAGGATGTCGCCAAAGTCGTGGCTCGCCTCGCGTTCGTGCAGAAAGACCGGCTTTTGGAGATCGGCGGCGAGTTCGAGCTGGGCCTCGAAGGCGAGGCGCTGGGCCGCCGGGGTCGAATGGTTGCGGTAGTAGTCGAGACCCATCTCGCCCATCGCGGAGACCAGCGGATGCCGGGCTTCATCGGCGAAGATATACGCTGTCTGGTCGCGCCACTGGCTGGCGTGGTGCGGGTGGACGCCAAGCGTTGCCCGGAGCCGGTCGGGGTGGCGGTCGGCGAGTTCCAGACTGCGCCGGCTTTCCTTTTCGTCCGACCCGGTGACCATCAGCCAGCGCACGCCGGCGTCGGCGGCGCGATCCATGATGGCGTCGTGTTCGCCCTTGAAGCTTTCGTGGGTCAGGTTGACGCAGATATCGATCCATTCCATGCGCGTTATGCTAACCCGGTCTGCAGCATGAGCGTGAAAGTCCCGCGTAGGGTGCCGTGAGGCGCAGCCGAACCGCACCGATACGACGCCGGTTTGACCCCCGGCTTCCGGGCCGCGAGCGGTGCAATTCGCTGCGCTCATTGGCACCCTACGGCGTTGGTGGTGTAAGCGGGGCACGCGGGTTGAACCAGATGCAGCCGGCATTGCCTATCGCAGAAGCGCGATGACGACGAGAGGGAGACCCGATGAAGGACGCCGCACCGAAGATGATCCTGTTGAACGATTATCAGGCCCCCGACTGGCGGATCGAGTCGCTGGAACTGGTTTTCGAACTCGACCCGGAGGCGACACGGGTGCTTTCACGGCTGCAGGTACGCCGCATCGACGGCGTCGCCGGAGCGCCGCTGCGATTGTACGGGGAGGGGCTCGAACGGCTTCGGCTCGAGGTGGATGGTGCCGCACCGCCTGCGGACACCGTGATCGAGGACGACGAAGGCCTGCTGTTGCACGGCCTGCCCGACGCCGGTGAAATCCTGATCGAGACGCGGATCCACCCGGAGACGAATACCGCCCTCGAAGGGCTGTACGTGTCGGGCGGCAGTCTTTGCACCCAGTGTGAACCCGAAGGTTTCCGCCGCATCACCTATTTCCCCGATCGGCCGGACATGCTGACCCGCTACCGCGTCCGTCTCGAGGCCGATGCCTCGCGCTACCCGGTCCTGCTTGCGAACGGCAACCGGGTCGAGTCCGGCGAATTGCCGGGAGGACGTCATTTCGCCGTCTGGGAAGATCCGTTCCCGAAGCCCAGCTACCTGTTCGCGCTGGTCGCCGGCGATCTGGCCTGCGAGTCGTCGCGGTTCGTGACCCGTTCCGGGCGCGAGGTGGCGCTGGAAGTCTACGTCGAGCATCACAACCGCGAACGCTGCGCCCATGCGCTGGCATCGCTGGCGCGGGCGATGCGCTACGACGAGGAGGCCTTCGGCCGCGAGTACGACCTCGATGTGTACATGATCGTCGCAGTCGACGATTTCAACATGGGCGCGATGGAAAACAAGGGCCTGAACCTGTTCAATGCCAAGTACGTGCTCGCGAGTCCGGATACCGCGACCGACAGCGATTACGTGCATATCGAGAGCATCATCGCCCACGAGTATTTCCATAACTGGTCCGGCAACCGGGTGACCTGCCGCGACTGGTTCCAGCTGTCGCTGAAGGAGGGGCTGACGGTCTTTCGTGACCAGGAATTCACCACCGACATGACGCTGTTCGGGGTCAAGCGCATCGATGACGTGCAGCGCCTGCGGGCGTTCCAGTTCCCCGAGGACGCCGGGCCGCTGGCGCACCCCGTGCGCCCGGACCGTTACGCCGAGATCAACAACTTCTACACCATGACGGTGTACGAGAAAGGCGCCGAGGTGATCCGCATGCTGCGCACGCTGATCGGCCGCGAAACCTTCCGCCGGGGGCTGGATACCTATTTCGCGCGGTTCGATGGTCAGGCGGTGACCACCGATGACTTCGTCGCGGTGATGGCCGAGGTTTCGGGCCGGAACCTGGATCGGTTCCAGCGCTGGTATGTCCAGGCCGGTACGCCGCGGGTGACCGCCCGCAGCCGTTTCGATGCCGCCTCCGGCACGCTGACGATCGACGTCGAGCAGCACACGCCACCGACACCGGGGCAGAATGACAAGGCGCCGTTGCAGATCCCGCTGCGGATCGCACTGCTCGGACAGGCGGGGGACCGGCTGCACGCGCGTCTTGGCGATGCAGCGGCGACCAGCGAATGGGTCCTCGAACTGACCGAGGCGGCGCAGTCGTTCCGGCTCACGGGTCTGCACGAGGCCCCGGCCGCCATCTCCTGGCTGCGCGGTTTTTCCGCGCCCGTACGGCTGGACGCCGACCAGGATGCCGCCGAATTGGCCCATCTGCTGGCTTATGACGACGACGCCTTTACCCGTTGGGATGCGGCGCAGGCGCTGTTGCGCCGGGCGGTCATTGGCCGTGTCGAGGGTGCGGCAGATACCGAGCTCGAGGCGACGCTGACGACCGCAATGGCCGCGCTGCTCGACGACGACGATGTCGAACCGGTGCTGCTCGCGGCTCTGCTCGAACTGCCGGCGCACCGCGAGTTGCTGGAATGGTTCGAAACCGCGGATCCGATCGCCGTTCACCAAGCGCGGCTGGCGGTGCAGCGAGCGGTTTTTGCTCCGCTTGACCGCGCCCTGCAACGGCGGCAGCCGGAACTGAAAATGGTCGACAACGATGCATTCGCGGCGGCGGCGATGGGGCAGCGCCGGTTGCGGAACGAGATTCTGGCGATCGCGGTGGCGGTCGGGGCGGAGGGTGCGGTCGAAGCGGCGGTGCGCCAGTATCGCGAGGCGCGTAGCCAGACGCTGCGGATGGGCGCGCTCGGTGCATTGAACGACAGCGATCACCCGGCGCGCGCGCAACTGCTGGATGACTTCGAGCGACGCTATCACGGCGACCCGCTGGTGCTCGACAAGTGGTTTGCGCTCGAGGCGTCGAGCCAGGTCGAGGGCGGCTTCGAGCGTCTGGACCGGTTGCTGGAGCACCCGGGTTTCCGGTGGTCGAACCCGAACCGGGTGCGGGCGGTACTGGGGCCGTTCATGGCGCAGAATCACCGGCATTTCCATCAGGCGGATGGCGCCGGATATCGGCGGATCGTCGCCTGTCTGGACCGGTTGGACGCGTTGAACCCGCAGACGGCTGCGGCACTGGTGCGTCCGCTGACCCGTTGGGAACGGCTGGACCCGGAGCGTTCGCGGCAGATGCATTTGGCGCTACAGCGCCTGGGGTCGCGCGAAGGGATGTCCCGCGAATTGGCCGATGTCGTCCAGCGCGCGTTGAAACCCTCTGCATCGTGAAGCAAAGCCGAACCGTACCGGTGGCGGCTGCTTGCGTTTTGGCTGTGTGCCGCGCGCTGGATGGTGCAATTCGCTGCGCTCATTGGCACCCTACGCAGGCCTGTCATTTTCCCGTAGGGTGCCGTGAGGCGCAGCCGAACCGCACCGAAACCACGCCGGTTCTGACCTCAGGCTTCCGGGCCTCGAGCGGTGCAATTCGCTGCACTTATTGGCACCCTACGGGCGTACGCGTTGCGGCGCCGGCCGAACTGCACACAGGTTGCTGTTGTCGCTTGTGATAGATGCCGGGCTTCGGGGCGCTTCACCGTGCGTTCAGGCAAATCGAAATATGATGGCGGCAAAACAGAGGCGATGCGCTCTCTGCGATGGGCCATTGAAACGAGACGAGGCGATGCAATGAATTGGATGAAAGCAGGGGCGGTGGTTCTTCTCGCGCTGAGCCTGGGTGCGTGCGCGACAACCCAGCCGACGCAGCAGCAGACCGGAGCCGTGGTGGGCGGTGTGCTGGGCGGTCTGCTCGGCACGCAGGTCGGCGGTGGGCGCGGCCGGACAGCGGCGATCATCGCCGGTACGCTGGCCGGTGCTGCGATCGGTGGAGCGATCGGGCGCAACATGGATGCGACCGACCAGCGGCAGGTCTACCGCACACTGGAAACCACGCCGGATCACCGGACTGTCGCCTGGAACAACCCGAATACCGGGAATACCTATCAAACGACACCGACCCGCACCTTCCAGGCCGCCGGACAGGATTGCCGCGAGTACAAGGTCCACGGCGAGATCGACGGCAGGGCGGAAACCATTGTCGGCACTGCCTGCAGGGATTCCCAGGGCCGCTGGATCAATCAGTGAATTGATCCGCGTAGGGTGCCGTGAGGCGCAGCCGAACCGCACCGAAACCACGCCGGGCCTGGTTCACGGGCTTTCGGGTCTTGAGCGGTGCAATTCGCTGCGCTCATTGGCACCCTACGTGTGGCAGCGTCATGGAGGCGGGTCCTGAGGCGGAACGTCGCGCTGGTGATGTGCGGATCATTCGCCAAGCAGGTGCAGGATGACCCGCCGCTGGTTCGGGGCGCGACGGTGCTCGAACAGGAATACCCCCTGCCAGGTGCCCAGTGCCGGTGACGTGTCGATGACCGGGATACTGAGGTGGGTCTGGGTCAGGGCACCACGCAGATGCGCTGGCATGTCGTCCGGACCTTCCGACTGGTGCCGGTAGCCCGACGGTTTTTCCGGTGCCAACTGGTCGAAGAAATCCTCGATGTCGGCCTGGACGTCGGGGTCGGCATTTTCCTGTATCAGCAGACTGGCCGATGTGTGCTGAACGAACACTGTCAGCAGCCCGGTGCCGATACCGGTCTGGCCGACCCACGCGGTGATTTCGCGCGTGAACTCGTACAGCCCCTTGCCCTTGGTCGTAATCGTCAGGGTATGAGTGGACTGGCGCATCGAATCCCCCTGGATGAATCGTTTCTCGATGTCGTGGATCGTATCCCGCCCAGCCGGGTTGTCGCCAATCCGGCGCCCCGTATCGGCGCGGGCTGTGGATATCCCTGATCCGGGGCTCTTGTTATGATGGTGAGCTTGACCTGGTTTTCAGAGAAGTGGCGGAGAGACAATGCTGCAATCGATTCGTGACAAGGCATCCGGCTGGCTTGCCTACGTCGTTATTGGCCTGATCGCCATTCCGTTTGCCCTCTGGGGGCTCGGCGAGTACTTCGGCGGCGCGGGGCCGCTGGTCGCGGCGGAAGTGAACGGACAGGAAATCCCGGTCCGTCTGGTGCACCAGGAAACGCGGGCACAGCGCGAACAGCTCGAGCGCATGTTTGGCGGCGAGATCCCCGCCGACGTGTTCGATGAGCGTGGGCTCCGCAGTGCTGCACTCGACGCCCTGATTCAGCGCGAGCTGCTGCGCAAGGCTGCCGAGGACGCCGGGTTCCGGGCTTCCGGGCGCGGCGTCATCAGCGAGATACGCGGGATTCCGGCTTTCGTCGAGGATGGGCAGTTCAGCGCCGAGCGTTACCGTGCGGTACTCGAGGCGCAGCGTCTTTCGCCGGCGAATTTCGAACGCGACATCGCACAATCCATTGTGCTCGCCCAGATTCAGCAGGCCATCGAGGCCAGCGGTGATCTGCCAGTGGGCAAGGCCACCGAGTTCGCGCGCCTGCGCAACCAGGTCCGGGTAGCGAGCTGGAGGCTTTTGCCCGTGGCGGAGTTCGATCGTCCCGATGTGGTCGAAGACGCGGCCGTGGAGGCTTATTACCGGGAAAATCCGGAGCGCTTCACCACTTCCGAGGAGGTACGGGTGGCCTACCTTCGCCTCGATCCGAGCGCGATCGAAGCGGGGATCGCGGTCACGGATGAAGACGTTCGGGAGCACTACGAAGTCAATCTGCAGCGTTATGCCGAGCCCGAGCTGCGCCGGGTGCGGCAGATCCTGATCGAGCATTCCACCGAGGATGCAGAGGCGACGGTCCGGGAACTGCGTGAACGTATTGATGCCGGAGAGAATTTCGCCGAATTGGCCGAAGCCCATTCCCAGGACGGCCTGTCGGCGGATCGTGGTGGTGACCTGGGCCAGATTGCACGCGGGGATCTGGATCAGACCCTGGAGACGGTGATCTTCTCGTTACCCGAGAATCTGATCAGCCAGCCGGTGCGCACAGCGCTTGGCTGGCATCTGATCGAGGTGACGGAGATCGAACCTTCGCGCCCCCAGCCACTGGAAGCCGTCCGTGACGAGGTGGAACGCGATCTGCGCGATCGCCGCGCCGAACGCCGTCAGATTCAGGTACTCGATGCCCTGCTGGCCCAGAGCTTCGAGAATCCGGACAGCCTGGTGCCGGCTGCGCGGGCGACCGGGCTGGAGATTCGCACATCCGACTGGTTCAGCCGCGAGTCCGGCGATGGGCTCGCCGAGTACCGTGCGGTGCGCGAGGCGGCGTTCAGTACCGCCGTGCGCCGCGATGGCCGCAACAGCGAGGCGGTGGATCTGCCCGACGGCAGCACCGTGGTCCTGCGTGTGCAGGAGATACAGGAGCCCCGGGTCCTTCCTCTCGACGAAGTCGCGGGACAGATTCGTGAGATCCTGCAGCAGGATGCGGCGGCGCAGGCGGCACGGGATCGTGGCGACGCGATCCTGGCGGCGCTGGAGGATGGACGCACGCTCGAGGAGATCATTGCCGATGATCCGGACGCCTGGCGGCGATCGGTGCCGGTAAATCGCACCACAGGCCCGGGTCAGGATGTCGAAATGCCGAGAGGGTTGCGGGAGCATCTGTTCCAGATGGCGGCGCCCGAGGTGGGCGAGGCGTTTGCGGCCAGTGGCGCGGCGCTCGCGGGTGGGGACTACGCCGTTGTGGTGCTGGAGTCGGTGCGCATGCTCGAACCCGAGGAAGCCGCGGAGGACGTGGACGGCGTCGCGGACGACCTGCGGACGGCCTACTCGGGCGCGGAAATGCGGGCCTATCTGGCCTGGCTGGAATCGGAGGCCAATATTCTGCGTTACCCGGAGAACCTCGAATAGACCGCCGCATCCCGGTCGGCGGCCGCTCCCGCCACTGAGGCCGCGCTGGCGTCAGTCGCTGCGGTGCGGGCAGTTGTCGGTGAGGCAGTCGCCGTACAGGACCAACGCGTGGTCCTTGATGCTGTACCCGTGTCTCGCCGCGATCTCGTGCTGGCGCTGCTCGATGGTTTCGTCGAAGAACTCCTCGACCCGGCCGCATTGGTTGCAGACGATATGGTCGTGATGGCCGCCGCGGTCCAGCTCGAAGACGGCCTGATTGCCCTCGAAATGCAGCCGCGCGACGAGTCCCGCGGCCTCGAACTGGGTCAGCACACGGTAGACGGTGGCCAGGCCGATTTCCTCTCCGGATTCGAGCAGTTCCCTGTAGATGGCCTCGGCGGTCAGATGACGGGTCTCGGATTCCTCCAGGATCTGCAGGATCTTCATGCGCGGTAGCGTGATCTTGAGCCCGGCTTTCTTCAGGTTTTGCGTTTCCACTGGAGATGTCCTCGTCGCCCGGTGGCTGCTGGCACCGGGTGGATTGTTGTAAGATCAACCGCGATGCTCAACCCCGGAACATGGGATATGACCGCCTGATGCTCAAGATTCTCATTTCTATCGCTTTGACCGCAAGCCTGCTCAGTGCCTGCAGTGGATTCCCCACTTTTCGTCTCGACGTGCAGCAGGGTAACGCGATCGAGGACAGCCAGGTGGCCCAGCTCCGCGAAGGCATGACCCCGGGACAGGTGCGGTTCCTCCTCGGCACCCCGCAGGTAACCGGCACCTTCGTCCGTGAAGACCGGTGGGACTACGTGTACTACCTTCGTCCCGGCCGGGGTCCGACCGAGTTGCGACGGGTCAGCATCTTCTTCGATGCGGGGCGTGTGGCACGGATCGAGGACACGCACCCGCCTGCGGAGACATCCGGCGGCTGAGCCTGCAGGGGCCGCTTTTTGCACGCAGCGGTTCGCTACGCAGCGCTTCCGTGATCCCGAGGCCGCCCGACGCACCGCAACCTCGCGTGGGTGATGGCGGCAGACTCCTCTTGACGGTGGTTCAACCCGCACCGCTCTAGAGCCGTCGACGGAAGAAGCGACGGGAATTCAACGGCCCCAGACGCAGCCTCCTTAGACTCTGGCTCATCAGGTTCGCAGGATGGTGCAGCCAGCGAAC
>JAABSN010000145.1 GCA_011390385.1 Thioalkalivibrio nitratireducens
GGCGGGCGGTGCCAGTCGAGCGCAAAGGCCAGCGGCTGCCAGCCGGTCTGCGGACGCAGCTTCTCCTGGCCAACGTAGTGCGACCAGCCGCCGCCGCTCTGGCCGACGCAGCCGCACATCATCAGCATGTTGATGATGCCGCGGTAGTTCATGTCCATGTGATACCAGTGGTTCATCGCGGCGCCGATGATCACCATCGACTTGCCGTGGGTCTTGTCGGCGTTCTCCGCGAACTGACGCGCGACAGTGATCACCTGGTCGCGTTTCACACCGGTGATACGTTCCTGCCAGGCCGGCGTATACGGCACGTCGTCGTCGTAGCTCGCGGCGACGTTGGCACCGCCCAGACCACGGTCGATGCCATAATTGGCGCAGCTCAGGTCGAATACCGTCGCGACCAGGCCCTCGGAACCGTCGGCGAGCTGGATCTTCTTCGCCGGCACATGCCGCACCTGCAGCGGATCGTGGTCAGTGTGGGTGAAGTGCTCATGGCGCGCGCCGCCGAAATACGGGAACGCCACCGGCACGACCGCGTCGGAAGAACCGATCAGGGTCAGAGCGAGCTGCACTTCCTCGCCAGTGGACGAATCCCTGGGTTCCAGGTTCCAACGGCCGATATCCTCGCCCTTCTCGCCCCAGCGGAACCCCACGGAGCCGTTCGGCACCACCAGGCGACCCGTGGCCTCGTCGAGCGACAGGGTCTTCCATTCGGCATTGACCTTCTGGCCCAGCGAATCCTTCAGGTCGGATGCACGCAGCATCCGGCCATTCACGTAATGGCCTTCGTGCTTGTCCAGCAGGACCAGACAGGGGAAGTCGGTCTTTTCGCGCGCGTACTGCCGGAAATAGTCACTCGGATGCTCGACGTGAAACTCGCGCAGGATGACGTGACCCATCGCCATCGCCAGCGCGGCATCGGTGCCCTGCTTCGGATGCAGCCAGATATCGGCGAACTTGGTCGCCTCGGCATAGTCGGGGGAAACCACGACCGTCTTCGTGCCCTTGTAGCGCACCTCGGTCATGAAGTGGGCATCGGGCGTGCGCGTCTGCGGCACGTTCGAGCCCCACATCATCAGGAAGGTCGAGTTGTACCAGTCGGCGGATTCGGGCACGTCGGTCTGCTCGCCCCAGGTCTGCGGCGACGAGGGAGGCAGGTCGCAATACCAGTCGTAGAAGCTGCCGCAGGCGCCGCCGATCAGCGACAGGTACCGCGATCCGGCGGCGTAGGAGACCATCGACATCGCCGGGATCGGCGAGAACCCGTAGATGCGGTCGGGGCCGTACTCCTTCGCGGTATAGGTGTTGGCAGCGGCGATGATCTCGTTCACTTCGTCCCACTCGGCACGCACGAAGCCGCCGAGCCCTCGGATCGACTTGTAGGAACGGGACTTCGCCGAATCCTCGACGATGCTCTGCCACGCCTCGACCGGACCCAGCGTCCGGCGCGCCTCGCGCCACAGCTTCACCAGACGGCTGCGCACCAGCGGATACTTCACGCGGTTGGCGCTGTACAGGTACCAGGAATAGCTGGCGCCGCGCTGACAGCCGCGCGGCTCGTGGTTCGGCAGGTCCGGGCGCGTCCGGGGGTAGTCGGTCTGCTGGGTCTCCCAGGTCACCAGTCCGTTCTTCACGTAGATCTTCCAACTGCACGACCCGGTGCAATTGGTGCCGTGGGTCGAGCGCACGATCTTGTCGTGCTGCCAGCGCTTGCGGTATCCGTCCTCCCAGCGGCGGTCCTCCCGGGTCACCTCGCCGTGGCCGTTGGAGAAATCATCCTTGACCCGGTTGAAGAAGGTCAGTCGGTCGAGAAAATGGCTCATTCGGACTCTCCTGTTACACCTGGGTGGGCGTGGCGCGCCCACCGCATTCGTTGTCGGGACTCACCGTGTGGAATCCGGCCGCGTGCGGACGTGACACCACCAGGTGAGTACCATGCAAAAAAGATAGAAACCCACGAACATCGCCAGCGCTCCGCGCACACCACCGGAAGTGGCAAGTGCCAGTGCCAGCAGCATCGGCACCGCGAATCCACCCAGCGCACCCACCGCCGATACCAGGCCGATCACCTGCCCAGCCTCTCTTACCGAACGGCGTGGCAATGGTTCGGGGCGTTCGCCTTCGATCAGGTCGGGTACGATGCGAAACATCGACCCGCTGCCGAGACCGGTTGCCGCAAACAGCACCATGAAAGCAATCAGCAAGCCCCAGAAGTGTCCGGCCGACTGTGCACCGGGCAGGAAGCCCAGAGCGGCGAGCACCGCCAGAGCCAGCAGCGCAAAGCACCAGCAAGTCACCGTCCCACCGCCGAAGCGATCGGCAAGAGAGCCGCCCAGGGGTCGCGCCAGCGCGCCCACCAGCGGGCCGAGAAACACGTACTGCAGCACGTCCACCCCGGGAAACTGAGTGTGTGCAAACAGCGGGAAGGCCGCGGTAAAGCCGATGAAGGAGCCGAAAGTGCCCAGATACAGCAGCGAGGCCATCCAGTAGCGTCGCTGGCGATACACCGATTCTCCGGTATCGCCCTTGTCCGCAACTGACACCTGGTGCATTCCGAAGCGTGCAAGCAGTGCGCACAGCAGGATCACCGGCACCCAGATGAACCCGGCGTTCTGCAGCCACAGCGGGTAGTCGTCCCCGCGGAGCTGCACCGTCTGCGGCGCCCCGACCAGAGCTCCGAACACGGCCAGCGTGATCACGACCGGTATCAGGAACTGGGCCACGCTGACCCCCAGGCTGCCCATGCCGGAATTCAGACCCAGGGCGCTGCCGAGCTCCCAGCGCGGGAACAGGATCGTCAGCGAGGTCATGCTGGAGGCAAAACTGCCCCCACCGAAACCGGAAAGGGCGGCCAGCACCAGCATCACTGCATACGGAGTCTGCGGATTCTGCACCGCCAGCCCCAGTCCGATTGCCGGCACCAGCAAGACCAGCGTGGCCATCACGGTGAGCCGCCGCCCCTCGACTCTGGCTGCCGCCAGCCCGTAAACGACACGCAGCAGCGCCCCGCTCAAGCCCGGTATCGCCGCCAGCAGAAACAGTTGTGTCGTGGAGAAGGCAAACCCGACGGCTGGCAGCATCACTACAACCACGCTCCAGAGCGTCCACACAGCGAAGGCCAACAGCAGGTTCGGCACCGAGATCCACAGGTTCCGGTGCGCGACCAGCTTGCCCCGCGCCTGCCAGAAGGCAGGATCGTCAGGAGCCCAGCTGAGTGTTGGCTGTGTGGTCATGGCAGCGTTCGCGTCGCAGGGCCCCGGCTCAGGGGTTCTTCACGTAGGCGTTGCGGCGCAGGTAGAACCACCAGTTCAGGATCATGCACAGCGCGTAGAAGACCGCGAAACCGTACATCGCCATTTCCGGGGTCCCACCACGGATCTGCTCGCCGATCACCAGCGGGGCGACGAATGCTCCGTAGGCCGCCACCGCCGAAGTCCAGCCAAGCACCGGCCCAGCCTGCTCGCGGTTATAGATCACCCCGATGGTACGGAACGTGGAGCCGTTGCCGATTCCCGTCGCCGCGAAGATCACAATGAACAGCGCGATGAACGCGAGAAAGTACTGTTCCGGATTCGGCGCGTTGTAGGCCAGCATCATGATGTAGCCGACCGCCACCGAGGCGATCACCATCACCGCGGCGATGATCTGGGTGACGATGGAACCGCCGACCTTGTCCGAGATCCAGCCGCCCAATGGACGGATCAGCGCCCCGACAAACGGACCGATCCAGGCGTAGGTCAGCGCCGATGGGGCATTCGGGTTCGCGACTCTTTCCATCACCCCGTTCGCCTCGACGCTGCTGAAGCCGAAAATCACCGTGATCGACAGCGGCAATGCCATCGAGAAGCCGATGAACGAACCGAAGGTCAGTATGTAGAGCACGGTCATCGACCAGGTATGCTTGTCCCTGAAGATCGCGTACTGGCGCTTGGTGTTGGCACCGATCTTCCCTGGCATCAGGCGCATAAGCAGCAGCGTGGCGCCGATGATCAGCAGCATCGCCACCCACATGTTGAGCACACCGAGACCAGTCGGCGCCGGAAGGTACAGGTACAGACCGACAGCGGCGGTGAGGAAGCCGATCAGGTAGAGGCTCAGGATCTTGCCGAAGGCGGCGAAGGCGTTTCCGGCGTCGGGGGTGATCGGGCGCAGGTTGTTCATGCCGAACCAGGCCGCGATCACCAACGGGATCATGATCGCCGCCCAGATGAAGCCGGCGTTCTGGATCCAGGTTTCGGTCCCGGCGGGGATGCGGCCAATCAGCGTGCCGCTGTCCTTCAGCAATGTCATCGGGTCCCCGGCGACCGCGCCAAACAGGCCGATGGTCATGACCGCGGGAATCAGGATCTGCATCGTGGTCACGCCGAAGTTGCCCAGACCCGCGTTCAATCCCAGCGCCAGCCCCTGCTGCTTCTTCGGGAAGAAGGTGCTGATATTGCTCATCGAGGCGGCGAAGTTGCCGCCGCCGACACCTGAAAGCAGCGCCAGGAACTGGAACACCCAAAGCGGCGTCTCCTGGCTCTGCAATGCGAATCCCGCACCCGCTGCCGGTATGATCAGCAGCGCCGAGGTCAGAAAGATGGTGTTCCGGCCGCCGGCGATCCGGATCATGAACGAGGCCGGAATGCGCAGGGTTGCGCCGGTAAGACCGGCAATCGCGGTCAGCGTGAACAGCTCAGCCTGGGAGAATGGGAATCCCAGGTTGATCATCTGCACCGTGATGATGCCCCACATCAGCCAGACCGCGAACGCGCCCAGCAGATTGGGGATCGAGATCCACAGGTTGCGGTTCGCGATGCGCCTGCCTTCGGACTCCCAGAAGGACTTGTTCTCAACATCCCATTTCTGAATATCAGCCGCCATGTCTCGTTGCTCCGTTGTCAATCGCCGGTCATTAATTGGAAATTCGTGTCGTGCCCTTTCCGTGACCCGCAGCCTGAGCGGCGTGGATCATGGGCTTGCGCTCGGTCCACCACATCCAGATCAGCGACACGCCGGTGACGCCGAACAACAGCCACCAGACGACCTGGCTGAACTGGAAGAAGTCGACGAGGGCGCCGAACATGATCGGCAACAGGAATCCGCCGAGGCCGCCGACCAGCCCGACGATCCCGGAGATCACACCGATGTTTTCGGGGTACTCGCTGGCGATGTACTTGAACACCGACGCCTTGCCGAAACCCCAGGCGATGCCCATCACGAAGAGCGCCGAAGTGAACAGGTAGATGTTGCCGCCAAAGGCGAAGTCGAGGGACCCGCCATCGACCGTGCGGATCGAGAGTTGCGTCTGCGGGTAGGCCATGTAGAACAGGCAGATCAGGCTGGTCCACATCACCCACCAGGTCACTGCGTGCGCCCCGAAGCGATCCGACAGCCAGCCGCCGAGGGCCCGGATCACCCCCGAAGGCAGCACGAAGATGGCGGCCAGCAAAGCCGCAACCTGGATGCCGATCCCGTACTCCGTGATGTAGTACTTGGTCATCCACAGCGACACGCCGACATAGCCGCCGAAGAACAGCGAGTAGTACTGGCAGTACTTCCACACCTTCGGGTCTTTCAGCGCGGAAAGCTGCTCGCGGATCGTGACCGTCTTCGCCACCAGATGACTGGCAGGCTCCTTGAACGTGAAGAACCAGTACAGGATCACCATCACCGCCATCGCGACGGCGTAGACCCGAGGCACCATCTGCCAGCCGTAGGCGACGACCAGCGTGGGGGCGACGAACTTGGTCAATGCCGCCCCCGCGTTGCCGGCGCCGAAGATGCCCATCGCGAAGCCCTGGTTCTTCTTCTCGAACCAACGCGCCGTCGCCGAGATGCCGACCGAGAACGAGCCACCGGCGATACCGACGAAGAGCCCCGCGACCAGCAACGCCCAATAATGCTCCAGGGTCGACACCAGCCAGATCGGGATGATGGTGAGCGCCATCAGGACGGTGAATACGATGCGCCCGCCAAGCTTGTCGGTCAGCATGCCCAGCGGCAGGCGAATCAGCGATCCGGTCAGGATCGGCATCGCCACCAGAACACCGAACTGGGTTTCCGACAGACCCAGATCCTCCTTCAAGGGGATGCCAATGATCGAGAACATGACCCATACGGCGAAGCACACCGTGAACGCCACGGTGTTCATGGTCAGTACTGAAATCTGTTGATAGCGGGGGCTCGCCATGGTGCCAACACCTCGAAGGAAGGCTTCCTGTGCGATCCATCAAAGCAACACGGGACCCTTCCGTAAATGGCACTCAAAGCGTTTCAAGCGCGCTGAAATGAACTTCTACCACTCTCGTGGTAGCAGCCACCTTAGATGGCAACCCAATGATTTATCGAGACAAACCGGACGCGACTCGCAGTACTCTCAGAAAACGCGAGCCGCCTTTGTGTCGATGTAGGTATTGCTTAAGAATCCGGACTCGACGGCCAGATCCGTGTGGAAACCAGTATCATTAGCAATATGAATGCTGATCGGCAGGAATTTTCCGCAGGCAGCGAAAATCGCAATGACGACGAAAAGTCGTCTGTGCCGGGCGCGCCTGCGGCGCGTTCGCGGGCAAAGCCCGCTCCCACAGAGGACCCGGGGTTTGCAGGAGGATGGATATGTTAGGCAACATCCAGCGCTCCCTCCTGTTGCGCATGGGCTTTGCGCTCGCCCTGATCGCGGTACTTGGATTGTTCGGCATCGTGTCTTCGGTGATCATCGCCGAGACGCTGCGCGGCGAGGCCACCGCGATCAACCGCGCTGGCGCACTGCGCATGCAGACCTATGCGATCAGTACCGACCTCCTGCAGCCGCGCGAGAGCGATGTCGTTGACTACCGAACCCGGGTCATCGAGTCCATTGATCAATTCGAATCCAAGTTTCACAGCGAAGCGTTGACCCGAATCCTGCCGCCGAACGCCTCCGATCCGGCTCGCGCAGCCTATGGGGAGATCCAGATGGCGTGGGAGGGTGACATCCGGCCACGCCTCGAGGATCTCATTGATGCCCGTGTCGATCTGTCCGAGTTTCTGAACTTGCGGCAGGAACTCGATGTATTTGTTGGCCGGATCGATCAACTGGTCCGGATCCTGGAACAGAAGACCGAGGCCAAGGTACAGCTTCTGCGCCTGACCCAGGGTGGCTCGCTTTTCCTGACCCTGGTGGTGATCTTCATCACCATGTACTTCCTCCGCAATGAAGTCCTGCAACCGCTTCGCAACCTGTTGCGTGCCGCCGAGGCCGTCCGGCGGCGCGATTTCTCCTGGCGCATCGAGCACACGGTGGACGACGAACTCGGCAGGCTCGGGGCCACGTTCAATCTGATGGCAAGGGATCTCTCGCAGACCTATGAGGATCTGGAAGCCCGCGTTCAGGAAAAAACCCGGGTACTGGAACAGACGAATCGATCGCTCAGACTGATGTATCGATCGTTGAGCCACCTTCACGACGACAGTCTGTCCGGCAAGGCCTATGCGCAGACACTGTCCGAAGTCGAGCAGTTTCTCGATCTCGGGCCGGCGAGCATCTGCGTCGTCGAGGACGACGGCCGCAAGGGATTTCGTATGGTGGAAACCTGGGCCTCGGATGCAGACCAGCCTGCCCGTTGTACCCTGGAATCCTGTACCGACTGTATCGGCAATCAGGAAACCCGGTTGAGCCGCAACCAGAAGAGCGCACGGACTCCGGGGGAGCGGGTCCTCTCGGTCCCGCTGCGGGAGGGCGAAAATCTCCATGGCCTCCTGACCATGCAGGTGCCCGAGGGGGTCCACCCCGAACCCTGGCAGATCGAACTCGTGGAAGGCATCGCGCAGCATCTGGCAGCGGCGATCGGGAGACAGCGGCGCACGGATCAGTACCATCGCCTGGCATTGCTCGAGGAACGCGCGACGATCGCCCGGGAACTGCATGACTCCCTTGCGCAGGCGCTGACCTACCTCAGGATACTCGTGCGGCGACTGCAGACTCTGATGGGGCGTCCCGACCGCGAGCTGCAGGTGCAAGCGACGCTGCGCGACCTCCGCGAAGGCGTGAACGAGGCCTACCGGGAACTGCGCGAGCTTCTGACCACTTTCCGTATCCGCATGGACGAAAAGGGCCTGAACCGCGCTCTGGAATCCAGTGTGCGTGAGTTCATCGAACGGGGTCAGCTTTCCATTCATCTGGACAATGCACTGGCCGACGGAGAACTTGGAGTCAACGCCGAGATCCACGTCCTGCAGATCGTCCGGGAAGCCCTGTCCAACGTGGTCAAGCATGCACAGGCCCGGACTGCCCGGGTCATCCTGGCCGCGAACCCCGGCGGCACGATACAGCTGACCATCGAGGATGACGGACGCGGCATCCGCGGCGATACGAAAAAACATGGGCACTACGGGCTTGCGATCATCCGCGAACGTGCGCGCAATCTTGGCGCCGATCTGCAGATCGGCTCGGCCGAGGGCGGAGGCACCCGTATCGTCGTGACCTTCGATGCGCAATCCGTGGTTGTTGACAGCCACCAGGACACGGGAGAGGCACTGACCCGATGACGGAGATACCGCTCGACACACCCAGTGAAGAAACCAGGCTCGCCCGGGTCCTG
>JAABSN010000146.1 GCA_011390385.1 Thioalkalivibrio nitratireducens
CGATAGATTTTCGGCGGCCGCGTGGGCCTTGAGCCTGTCGATCGCGACCGGGGAAAGATCCCAGGCCGTGGTCTCCAACCCGCGTGCCGCCAACAGGCGCGCATTGCCGCCCAGACCACAGGCAAGATCCAGCGCTTGGCCCTTCGACGGCAGAAGGTACGCAAAGCTGTTCAGTACCTCGCTGGGACGCGTGACCGAGGGATCCGCGTCCTGGTAGCGTGCGTTCCACTTCTGTGTCAGCTCGTCAGTCACCTGCATCCTCGCCGAAATAGGCTTCACTCGAGTCTATCCCGCTGCCGCCGCCCAAGCCAACACGCTCCGCTTCAGGGCAGAGCGGCGGCAAGCCGCCGCACTCCCACTTTCGGACGACCACCGCCACTCACCCCAGGGGCAAGGGCCGCTATTCCTCAACCGGAGAACTGGGCCTCCTCGGTGGAACCGGTCAGCGCGGTGACCGACGACCCGCCGCCCTGGATCACGGTGGTCACGTCGTCGAAATAGCCGGCACCGACCTCCTGCTGGTGCGAAACGAAGGTATAGCCGCGCTCGCGCGCCGCGAACTCGGGCTGCTGCACCTTCTCCACATAGTGGCGCATGCCCTCCCCGGCGGCATAGGCATGCGCCAGGTCGAACATGTTGAACCACATGCTGTGGATCCCCGCCAGCGTGATGAACTGGTACTTGTAGCCAAGCTCCGACAAATCGTCCTGGAATCGGGCGATCTGGGCGTCATCGAGGTTCTTCTTCCAGTTGAACGAAGGGGAACAGTTGTACGCCAGCAGCTTGTTCGGGTTCTCCGCCAGCAGCGCCTGCGCAAATTCGCGAGCGAATCCGATATCCGGCGTACCGGTCTCGCACCAGACCAGGTCAGCGTAGGGTGCGTAGGCCAATCCCCGGCTGATCGCCTGCTCCAGGCCGTTCTTCACTCCGAAGAAACCCTCGGCCGTGCGCTCGCCGCTCAGGAACGGGCGGTCGTGATCATCGACATCGCTGGTCAGCAGATTCGCGGCTTCGGCGTCCGTACGCGCGAGCAGCAGCGTGGGCACACCCATCACGTCCGCCGCCAACCGCGCGGCGATCAGCTTCTGCACGGCTTCCTGGGTCGGTACCAGCACCTTGCCTCCCATGTGACCGCACTTCTTCACCGCTGCAAGCTGGTCTTCGAAATGCACTCCGGCGGCGCCGGCGGCAATCATGTTCTTCATCAGCTCGAAGGCATTCAGTACACCGCCAAACCCGGCCTCGGCATCGGCGACGATCGGCAGGAAATAATCGACATAGCCCTCATCGCCGGGTCCGATCCCGCGCGACCACTGGATTTCGTCACCTCGCTGGAAGCTGTTGTTGATCCGCCGGACCATCGTCGGCACCGAGTCATAGGCATACAGAGACTGGTCCGGGTACATGGTCTCGGAGGTGTTGCCGTCGGCCGCCACCTGCCAACCCGAGAGATAGATGGCTTCGATACCGGCGCGCGCCTGCTGCAGAGCCTGGCCACCCGTAAGGGTACCGAGGGCATTCACGTAGCCCTTGCGCGCCTCGCCATGCAACTTGCCCCAGAGTTTCTCGGCACCCATTCGGGCAAGGGTATGCTCGGGACGCACGGATCCGCGCAAACGGACGACGTCCTCGGCGGAGTAGCCGCGGCGCACGTCCAGCCAGCGAGGGTCCTCGGACCATTCCCGCTGCAGAGCCTCGATCTGCTCTTGACGACTGAGGTTTCTGTTCATCGTTGTCTTCTCCGAAGGCGGCCGTTACCGGCTCTTTTGTTGTCATGGGTTGTCGAAGGATACGAGGCTGGTGCGGGTACCACCGCCGCGCGATCACTTGTGCATTGCAGCAAAATAGTTTAAATCAGGTTACAGGTAAAGCGAAGGAAACAAGAGGCATGGCAACAGCCCGAGGCCATCTGGCGACATGTCCGGAATCGGACGCGACTACCCAACCCCCCGAGAACGGGGAGATCCATCTGCGCGCGTCCCAGCTCGCGCGCGCGATCCTGACCGGCTTCGAGCGCCATTACTCCTTCTTTGCCGAGATCACCAGCGACGCGCGCCAGCGCTTCGAGCGCGCGGACTGGGACGCGGTGAGAGAAGCATCGGCACAGCGAATCAGCTTCTACGATGCGCGTGTGACAGAAACCATCGCGAAGCTGCATTCGACCTTCAAGATCGAGTGCCTCGACGAGCGCCTCTGGCATGAGATCAAGCGGGTCTATACCGAGATGCTCCGACACCACAGCCGGCCGGAGCTCGCGGAGACCTTCTTCAATTCGGTGTTCTGCCGACTGTTCGAGCGCAAGTACTACCACAACGACAATATCTTCGTGACCTCGACCGTCAATCGCGAAGAACTTGCCAATCGTTACCAGGTCTGCATGTCCTTCCATCCACGCGCCGCGGGGCTGGAACACTGTGTCTGGGAAGTCCTGTCGGCCTTTTTCTTCAACATCCCGTTCGAAGACATCGAGCGCGATGCCAGCAGGATTGCCGAAGCGTTCCGTGAACGCGCACCGCGTGCAGCCACCGAGGTCGACGATCTGCGCATCGACGTTCTGGAGTCACCATTCTACCGTAACAAGGCTGCCTACCTGATTGGCCGCGTTGCCCTCCACGATGACTATCAGCCTTTCGTGATCCCACTGATCAATAATGAACAGGGCGCCATTTACGCCGACACGCTGCTGACCACCCGCGAGCAGATGGAAGCCGTATTCAATTTTGCCCGCGCCTACTTCATGGCCAAGACACCGGTGCCGGCAGCCACGGTTGCGTTCCTGCAGAGCCTGATGCCGGACAAACCGCTGGCCGAACTGTACATGAGCATCGGCTTCCAGAAACAGGCGAAGAACGAATTCTACCGCGACTTCCTGGACCACCTTGCCAAGACCGACGACCAGTTCAGGCTGGCCGAAGGCACGCCTGGCATGGTGATGCTGGTGTTCACCCTGCCCTCCTACGGCTATGTCTTCAAGGTGATTCGCGACCACTTCCCGCCGCCCAAGGACGTGACCCGGGAGCAGGTCAAGCAACGCTACCAGCAGGTGAAACTGCACGATCGCGTCGGCAGGATGGCCGACACCCTGGAGTTTTCCGACGTGGCCTTCCCGCTGGATCGTTTCCCTGCGGATCTGATGAAGGAACTGCAGACAGAAGTGCCCTCGCTGCTGGAGATCGACGGTGACGTGCTGGTACTGAGCCACGTGTACATCGAGCGCCGGATGCTTCCGCTGAATCTGTTCCTGGATGTGGCCGACGAGGATGAACAACGCATGGCATTGAAGGATTGGGGGCTGGCAATCAAGCAGTTGATGGCCGTCAACATCTTCCCTGGCGACCTGCTGTTCAAGAATTTCGGGGTCAACTGCCTCGGCAAAGTGGTCTTCTACGACTACGACGAGATCGCGTATCTGACCGACTGCAAGTTCCGGCGCATTCCGCAGCCGAAAACACCGGAAGACGAGATGAGTGCGGAACCGTGGTTCTCCGTGGGTCCACACGACATCTTTCCCGAGGAATTCCCGGCCTTTCTCTGCCCCGACCCCGAGATCCGCAAGTTCCTGACCGACACCCATCCGGACCTGTTCGACTACCGCTACTGGCAGGCCCGGCAGAAGGATATCCGCAACGGGATTCACGGCGATGTATTCCCGTATTCCAGCCGCATCTGCTTCCCACGGCCGAATACGGGTGCAACCGCCGGCAACCCGATCGCCTACGCCTGACACAGCGAGGGCAAACGGTCGTACAGCACAGCCTATTCCAGATCGAAAGTGTGGACGATCCGTGCGAGTTCGTGCTTTTACCGAAGCGCATCGGTACCCTTGATCTCCCTTCCGCAGCCAGGCCTTCGCCTTCATGACCGTTGATCGCATCCGCGAGATTCCCTACAACTACACTTCGTTCTCCGACCGTGAAATCGTCATCCGTTTCCTCGGATCGGATTACTGGGACCTGTTGAACGAACTCCGTGCGACACGCCGCACCGGCGTCTCGGCGCGCATGCTGTTCGAGGTGCTGGGGGATCTCTGGGTGGTCTCGCGAAATCCGTACATTCAGGATGACCTGCTGGGCGAACGCAGGCGCCGCGAGTCGCTGATCCAGGCCATGCAACACCGGCTCGATCAGATCACCAAGCGTGCCGACGGCAACGAAAAAGCACTGAAACTTGGACGCCGTGCCCAGGCCGCCGTGACCGCTTTCGCTCGGGAATTCCGGGAGACCGCGGCCCTGCGCGAAAAGGTGCGCAAGCGCCTTGGTGGTCTGACCCATCGCGACAACATCCAGTTCGGCGGGCTCGCCCGCGTTTCCCACGTTACCGATGCCACCGACTGGCGCGTTGAGCTGCCGTTCGTGGTCCTGACGCCGGACTCCGAGGCGGAAATGGCGCGGCTGGTCGCGGCCTGCATCGAACTCGATCTCACTGTCATTCCCCGTGGTGGCGGCACCGGCTACACCGGCAGCGCGGTCCCGCTGACCCCGCGCGCCGCAGTGATCAACACCGAAAAGCTGGAGGCCATGGGGGCGGTGATCCGCAAGCGGCTACCCGGCGTTGCCGAGCCCGTCGCCACCGTTCGTGTCGAAGCCGGCGTGGTCACCCGCCGGGTCTCGGAACTGGCCGACGCCAACGGGCTGGTCTTCGCGGTGGACCCGACATCGCAGGATGCCTCCACCATCGGCGGCAACATCGCGATGAACGCCGGCGGCAAGAAGGCCGTGCTCTGGGGCACCGCGCTCGACAATCTGGCCTCGTGGCGCATGGTGACCCCGCAGGCCGACTGGATGCTCGTGGAACGCCTGGACCACAATCTCGGGAAGATCCACGACGCCGAGCATGCCCGATTCCGAGTGTCCCGTTTCGGTCCGGACGGTCAAACCCCTCACGGTGAACCCGAAATCCTGGATCTTTCCGGCCCGGCCTTCCGCAAGGTCGGGCTCGGAAAGGATGTAACCGACAAGGCACTGATGGGCCTGCCCGGCATTCAGAAGGAGGGTTGTGACGGCCTGATTACCTCGGCCGAGTTCATCCTGCACCGCATGCCCGAACACGTGCGCACCGTCTGCCTCGAGTTCTACGGCAGCGACCTGCACCAGGCAGTCCCGGCCATTGTCGAGATCAAGGACGCGGTCGATGCCGATCCCGATGTGCTGCTGGCCGGGCTGGAACACCTGGACGAACGCTACGTCCGTGCCGTGAAATACACGCCCAAGGGCGCTCGCGGCGAAGCACCGAAGATGATCCTCGTCGCCGACATCGTCTCCGACGACGAGCAGGCCCTGTCGCGCATGGCTGCAACCATGGTGCGTGCGGCGAATGCGCGCAACGGTGAAGGCTTCATCGCCATCAGTCCCGAGGCACGCAAGCGCTTCTGGGCCGACCGTGCACGTACCGCCGCGATTGCCGCCCACACCAATGCCTTCAAGATCAACGAAGATGTGGTCATCCCACTGGAGCGCCTGGCCGAGTACACCGAGGGCATCGAGACCCTGAACGTGCGCGAGTCGTTGAAGAACAAACGCGCGATGGTCGAGGAAATGCTCGTTTGCCTGCGCGGTGAACACCCCGAACTGCGCGAGTTGCTCGGCGACAGCAAGGGTGAAGGCCAGCAGTGGTTCGAGGCCAAGCGCGAACGCGCCATCGAGGTTCTGGAATCCGTGCAGCAGCGCTGGGTGGCGATCGAGGATCATCTCGCCAGCGCCGCCATCGACTGTGACGAGTGGCTCGACGATAAAGCCCGCGCCGACCTTCGCGCGGGCGACCACTTGATCCATCTGCTCCTGCGCCGCAGCCTTCGTATCTCCTACCGGCGCGAAGTGGAACGGCCGTTGTTCGAAATCTTCGACGGGCACCAGCTCGAATCCGTGCGCAAGCGCCTCACCGCGATCCACGACCGCGTGCTGACCAGCCGCCTGTTCATCGCGCTGCACATGCACGCCGGCGACGGCAACGTGCACACCAACATTCCGGTGAACTCGAACGACTACCCGATGATGCAGGCGGCCGAGCGGCTGGTGGAACAGGTGATGAAGCTCGCCCAGAACCTCGGTGGCGTCATCTCCGGCGAACACGGCATCGGCATCACCAAGATGCAGTTCCTTGAACCCGAGCGAATCGAGGCCTTCACCCGGTACAAGAACCGCGTCGATCCGCGCGGTGTATTCAATGCCGGCAAGCTGCTTGCCGGATCCGGGCTCGCCAACGCCTACACCCCATCACTGCGGCTGGTGGAACAGGAAGCGCTGATCCTGGAGGAAAGTGAATTGGGGGCGCTGAACGAGGAGATCAAGGACTGCCTGCGCTGCGGCAAGTGCAAGCCCGTATGCAATACCCACGTCCCGCGCGCCAACCTGCTCTACTCGCCGCGCAACAAGATCCTTGGCACCGGTCTGATCGTCGAGGCCTTCCTGTACGAAGAACAGACGCGGCGCGGCCTGTCGCTGCAGCATTTCGAGGAAATGAACGACGTCGCCGACCACTGCACCATCTGCCACAAATGCCTGAGTCCCTGCCCGGTGAACATCGACTTCGGCGAGGTGACCATGCACATGCGCGCGATCCTGAAAAATCGGGGTCAGCGTCACTTCAAACCCGCCACCGCCGCGTCGATGGCCTTCCTGAACGTGAAGGACCCTGCCACGATCAAGGCCATGCGCAAGGGCATGATCCAGTGGGGCTACGCCGCCCAACGCCTGGGTCATGCCACCTTCCGCAAGCTCGGGCTGCTGAACGAGAACAAGGCGCCACGCGCCACCACCGGGAAGGCGTCGATCCGGGCTCAGATCGTCCACTTCGTGAAGAAACCGATGCCGGCCGGCCTGCCCAGCCAGACGACCCGAGCGATGCTGGGGCTGGAAGACGCACGCTACGTGCCGGTGTTGCGCGACCCGGTGAAGACCGACATCGACTCCGAGGCGGTTTTCTACTTCCCCGGCTGCGGCTCCGAGCGCCTGTTCAGCCAGGTCGGTCTGGCGACGCTGGCGATGCTCTACGATAGCGGCGCCCAGACCGTGCTGCCGCCCGGCTACCTCTGCTGTGGCTATCCCCAGCTTGGCAATGGCGACACTGCCAAGGGTCAGGCGATCACCACCGAGAACCGCGTCTTGTTCCACCGGATCGCCACCACGCTGAACTATCTGGACATCACGACCGTCGTCGTCTCCTGCGGGACCTGCATGGACCAGATGCTGAAGTACGAATTCGGGCGGATCTTCCCCGGATGCCGTCTGCTCGACATCCATGAGTACCTGATGGAAAAGGGCGTGAAGACCGAGGGGATACCCGGGGTGCAGTACCTATACCACGATCCCTGTCACTCGCCGATGAAGACGCACGCCCCGACCCGAGTCGCTCACGAACTGCTCGGGCAGCCGGTGCTGCAGTCGGATCGGTGCTGTGGCGAAGCGGGCACTTTCGCCCTGAGCCGTCCTGACATCGCGACCCAGGTCCGCTTCCGCAAGCAGGAGGAGTTGCAAAAGGGAATCCGCACCCTGACCGGCAAGGACCGGGCGCAGGATGGCAACGTGAAGATCCTGACCGCCTGCCCGGCCTGCCAGCAGGGTCTGTCCCGGTATCGCGAAGATACCGGGCTCGACACCGACTACATCGTCGTTGAGTTGGCCAACCGTCTTCTGGGCAAGGACTGGCAACAGGATTTCATCACACGCGCCCGTTCCGGCGGGATCGAGAAAGTACTGCTGTAGTTCCAGGATCCCTGTGCCATGCGCTGCAGCACCTGGTTTGCGTGAAAGTCACTCGCGTAGGGTGCCGTGAGGCGCAGCCGAACCGCACCGCTACCACGCAGGCCCCAGACCCCGGGCTCCCCGGCCTCGAACGGTGCAATTCGCTGCGCTCATTGGCACCCTACGCCTACCCCTTTCATGTTTCGGGGTGGCGCGTATCGCCCCGCCTGCCTCTGTGTACTCCGGCAGCATCGTACAACCGAGGACGAAGCGGACGGGCGTCGGCTTCCCCTTCCAGACAGGCTTGTGTATCGTTCGCGGCCCTGTGCTCGCCGCTTTATCGGAGATTGACCCATGCACCCGATGCTGAATACCGCTGTGAAGGCTGCCCGGGCCGCTGGCCGTGTCACCACACGCGCCTGGGACCGTACCGACAATCTGAGCGTCCGCGAAAAGACGCGGAATGACTTCGTGAGCGAGGTGGACCTGCAGGCGGAACAGACGATCGTGCAGATTCTGCGACATGCCTACCCCGATCACGGCATTCTGGCTGAAGAAGGAGGGCATCAGGCCGGTGACGACTTCGTCTGGGTGATCGATCCCCTGGACGGCACCACCAACTTCCTGCATGGAATGCCCCACTTCGCAATCTCGATTGCCCTGAAGCATCGGGATCGGCTCGAGCAGGGGGTGATCTATGACCCCCTGCGTGAGGAGCTGTTCACCGCGAGTCGCGGCCGTGGGGCACTGCTCAACGACCGGCGTATCCGGGTGACTGACCGCGTCGATCTGAACGGCGCCCTCCTGGGTACCGGCATCCCGTTTCGCGACACGCAGAACCTGGACCGC
>JAABSN010000147.1 GCA_011390385.1 Thioalkalivibrio nitratireducens
CGTTCCGGCTCTTGTAAAGGGGAACGGCCATTCACTGCGAGCCGCGCCTTGCCCTGAACGCTGACAGACCAACTGAACCCGTAAATAGGATGTTGAAGGAGCACTAGGGAGCCTCTAAACAATGGTGCACGGGCGCGATGCGGTCTTTGTGGGATGTACCGGCGTGGCTTCGGCGAGCGTGGTTTGTTCATTCCAAATCAGCGAGTCTGATGGTCATGACAAGCGACGCCTGGGCGCCCGCAGAGCCTGCTCCGGACTCCGATCCGGGGGCCCGTCCCGAAAGGCGATTGTCGTGACAAGCGGCCGGAGAATCCGCATTTCCCACGCCGCGAACCTCGGCCGTAGCGATGGCTACTGTCACCCGGCCCGCTGCACACGCTCTGCGGATTCTCCGACTGAAACGCGCTCCGCGCAGCATTGTTCAGAGGCTCCCTAAGCACTTTCCGACTCGCTGAAAGTTACAGAATGAGTGGCGGGGTACACTAGACTGGAATCCATGCGAGCATCCACCCGGGCCAACGATCACCGATACTTTCCGACGGTTGCGCCAAAGCCCATGCCGAAAGCCCGATGACGACCCGGGTCCTCATTGCCGACGATCATCCGCTGTTTCGGGCAGCACTGGTCCAGACGCTGGCCGATTGCATCGATGATGTCGAGATCCTGCAGGCACGCGATCTGCCCGAGGTCTTCGAAACGCTGACCGCGGAAAGCGGCATCGACCTCGTTCTGCTGGACCTGCACATGCCTGGCAACCAGGGGTTGACCGGCCTGGCCCGAATCCGGGGCCATCACCCGGCGGTCGCTGTCGTCGTGGTGTCGGCCAACGAGGACCCGGTCGTGATCCGTCGTGCGCTGGACCACGGTGCGGCGGGATTCATTCCGAAGAGTTCGGGCCTGTCCGAGCTGTCCGAGGGGTTGAGCGCAGTGCTGGATTGCCAGGAATGGATTCCCGATCGGCTTCAAAGGGCAGTGAACGAAGCGAACGACGCCATTGAAGACGATGACATGGTGCGACGGATTGCCAGCCTGACCGCACAACAGTTTCGCGTCCTCGAAATGGTCGCGCAGGGGAAACTGAATAAACAGATCGCCGACGTTCTCGGCATCCAGGTCCGCACCGTGAAGGCGCACATGTCCGAAATCTTCCAGAAGCTCGACGTCAGGAACCGAACGCAGGCCGGAATCGCCTTCAGAACACTGGATATTTCCCCGCCAAACAAGACGGATTGAGACGGTTTTCCTCGACAGCGGGACTGCAGGCGCATCGCTCGCTGTTGGCAGCAAGGGCCTGCAGAAGACCCGTAGCCGGTCTTCTGGAGGCCCGGGATCGCGCGCTCCAAGAGCCGCGCGGACCGCGTCCAGGCAGGACTTGAGCCCCTGACGAGCAGATGCCGGACGAGCAGATGCCGGACACCCACGCATCTGGACGTGGGTGTCCGCGTTGTTTGCAGATGCCGCACTGCAGATGCCGGACACCCACCGAGACGTTCTCCCACCGAGACGCACCGTTTCTTCAGTCCGCGATTGCCACTCGTGGACTTCGAGAACGATCTCGACTGGTAACGACGCATTCGCGAGCCGATTTCCTGCGCTATGCGGTCGCTGGACCCCGGTCGCGTCGTCCAGCTTCCGAACGGCCATCGCCAGACCTTGCCGCCGGTGCCATGATGCGGCGCAACATTGCGGCTGGACAGCGGGAAACGGAGCACTTATCCTTCCATCGACCGATCAGCGAGGAAAACCAGCGATGAATCTCTACGCAATTTTTCGACGAGACGGCTTTGCGGATGGCCCGGCGCTGGAAGCTGCCGCCAGTCGATCGACCGAGGTCGGCGATCAAATGTCTGATGACGTGCGCTGGATCCGTTCGTATGTGCTTGACGAGGGCGAAAACGGACTGGGTACGGTATGCATCTACCAGGCGACGAGCGAAAAAGCGATTCGAGAGCACGCAGCTACCGCCGGCCTGCCCGTGTCGGAAATCGTGCCGGTGGCAGACACGGTTCGCGTTCGGCCGGATCCAGAGTAGCAACCGTGGATTCCGGACACGCCACCTCGACAGTGGACCGTCTTTCGTCGTAGTCGTTGCTGCTGATCGGGAGATTGCGCGGCGCCCGAAGCGATTTTCACGGCAATGCACGTCCATCGCCGATTCCGGTCAGCCGTGGCGAGCCGGATCGTGCCACTCGACCGGATCGACTCCGAAACAGCGCTGCATTTCCGCATACAGCTCGGGATGATGCTTGTTGAGCTGGCGCGGTTTTTCGTAGAAGGTCTCGACCAGCACGGCAAAGAATTCGGCCGGGTTGGTCGCGCCGTAGTGATTCATCGCGGTCTGGACCTTTCGCGCGGCATTACGCTGGAGTTCGTCGAACGCCGGCTGCATCGCGCGAGCCCAACTGACGTACTGGCTCTTCTGCTCCAGGATCGGCGCGCCGTCCATCGCGCCGTCGACCTCATCGAGCTTGTGCGCGAATTCGTGCAGGATGACGTTATGGCCGTCCTTGATATCGCCGGCGCCGTGTCGTGCGGAATCCCAGGCCAGCACCAGCGGCCCGCGTTTCCAGGACTCGCCAAGGCGAGCAGGGCGGCCAACCTGTTCGAGCAGGCCGTCGTGCGATCGTTGTTCAGAAACGAAGGTGCTCGGATAGATCAGGATCGTCGTGAATCCGGCGAACTTGAGGTCATCGCGACCCAGCAGCAGCATGCACGCGGTCCCGGCCACGGTCAGCCGGATCTCGTCGTTGATTTGGACGCCCTGGAGGCCGTGAAAGCGCTTGTCGAACAGGAATGTCTGGACGTGAGCGTCGAGACGATCCCTGAGACTGTCCGGTAGCCTCCGATAGAGCGGAATGTTCTCCTTCAGAATGCACTTCTGAGCATTGCTGAGCGGAATCCGGGCGGCACGGCGGCGCTGGTACGCGCGCAGGAGTCGGTGCGTGCCCCAGGCCAGCGCGGCGATAGCGAGAATGACGAGAATGGGTTCCACGAAAGCTCGATCCGGGTCCTCTGCTGGAAAGATAGCACCGGCATATTGGAACACGTCAGTCGCCGATCAGTCCAACAAGCCGTGCACGAACCAGCCATCGCGCGGCTCGTATTTCCGGAATGTCTTGGAGGTGGGTGTCCGCGTTCCCGCTGCGTTCCAGGTGGTGGGGTTCGATCCGACCGCCGGATCGGACGGAATCACCTGCAACGACGCCCGCCGCCCGGAGCAGGGGCGTTGATCCCGGCAATTCCATGTGCCTGCTCTCCGGAAAATGCGACGGCCACGCTTTCCGGAAGATCATGGGGTGGCGAGGGAGCGAAGGGGCATATTGTGGCGAGCTCATACGAGTAGCCCGGAGCGAATGTACTGATTCGGTGAAACAATTCCGGACAGGACTGTAATACCAGATATCCACAAGACGGAGTTTTCGCCATGGGTCGCTTCACAACGCGAGTTCTTACTGCCGGGATTGCCATTGCTTGCCTGTTGCTGCTCGCTGCTTGCGAACCTTCCGGCACGCCTGTTTCGGAGGAGCCGATGCTGCGGATTCATGATGTGTCGGGACTACGGATCGAGTCGCTGGACGACAACCTCAATGAACTGCTTTCCAGAGAGGATCTGCCGCTGAGCGGAAAGGTGGAACTCCTCGATGAAAACCGATTGGCAGTCAACGCGTCGCGCTATTTACAGGATGAGATCGCGCAGATACTTGACGAGCTGCGGGAGCAGGCCCCTGCCGACGCCGTGCAGCGGCCGTTTCGGGTCGAGTACTGGTTTCTTCGAATGGCAAAGACTGAAAGCAGCGATGATGTTCCAGGCTACATTGCCGATGACCTACAACCCCTTCTGGCCAATTATGAGGGATACAGTCTATCGGTTGAGGACTACCTGGAAAGTTTTCACTCTGGTTCCTCATCGATTGACCATATTTCATCCGGCATGCGGACCAATATCTTCTTCCGAAAGGTCGGATCGACCCGGGACGAGGTCATGCTGAATGCCCACGCGTCTGCAAGATCTGGCGAATTGGGAAGAAGCAATCCCGGGATCATCCGGTATGCAATCAACCATACGCTAGAACCGGGCAAGCCCCTGGTGCTGGGACGTGCCCATACCGGGGGCAGCGCAGGCGAGACTTCCTACCAGGTACTTGTGGCTTTTGCCGAATGGAGCGATGCGACGGACTGAGGCGGCCCGATGCTTTCCAGACAAGGGCTGGAGACAGCCTATGTACGACTCGAGCGCCCGATGTACAACTACCTCTATCGCTGGTTCTGGGACCCAGAAACAAGTCTCGACCTTGTCCATGATGCCTTCGAACGCATCTGGAGAAGAAAGGAACATGTCGACGAGGACCGCATCGATGCCCTGGCATGGACCACGGTCGTCAACCTGGCCCGAAACCGATATCGCCGTGACAAGCTGCTTGAATGGATCCCATTGCCACCGATGCTCATCGGCGATTCCGGCCCGGAAATGGAGGCCGAGCTTGCCGAACGGGATCGACGTCTACGCAGTGCACTGGAGCGACTGTCCGATCAGTCAAGAGAGATTCTGCTTCTGGACATCTACAGCGGTGTCGATCGCCAACGACTTGCTGCCATGCTGGACATTCCAACGGGTACCCTCGCTTCACGCAAGCACGCCGCAATCAGGCGCTTGAAGGAGTTGCTCGATGAATAAGCTGCAGCGACATTTCCCGATCCTGGAACCGCCTCCTGGCGGCCTCTGTCGAATGCGCGAACGACTGGATCGACGGCCACGAAATGCTTTGGACTGGCGCATCGCTGGTGCCGTCACCTTGACCCTCGCCTTGTTGCTCCCGACTCCCTGGTTGTTCTCCCTTGTGCAGGACCGTCAGGATCCATCGCGTCAGATCAACGAGATACGGCAGCTGCTCACCGAGCTTCACGAGCCGCGACTGGCCATAAACGGAAGTCCGCTCCAGCGAGTGGACCTTGCTTCAGATCAACTGGAAGCTTACTTCCTGATCGAGGCTGAGCATTACTAAAACCTACGAAAATAAAGCCTCATAAAGCGGCATAGGCACAGGTCGGAGTGCGAAAGAACCCTGCCACTGTATCGGGCAGCTTCTGCAAGCTGCCCAGTGCCGTGTTGACGGCACTGATCAACTCTTCTTTCGTCTGGACTGCCTTCTTCCCGACCCGCTGCTTGACGTGGCCCCAAACCAATTCATCGGGATTGAGTTCTGGCGCGAGCGACTTGCGGACACCCATCGCGTAGTAATTCAAATCCGGAATGCTGGAGGTGGGTGTCTGCGATTTTCTCGCATCGCGATCATTCCCGCTGGGCGACGAAGATCCCGATCAGCAAGATGAACCCGCCATAACGAAATGCCGCGTCGGCGGCCTGGACCAGCCCGGGGTCGCGAAACATCATGAAGACGAACTCGCCGACGACGGTCCAGCCGAGGAAAAGCCCGGCTGCGGCCAGTCCGCAACCGCTGATTGCGAGCGTCTTCGAGCGCTGCCAGACCTTGTCAGGTTCGTTACGGGCCGCCGTCATGCGCAGCGCGCCCAAGCTGCAAAGCACCGCAGGTAGCAGTTTGCCCAGGACGATCAGCGCCACGCCAAGCCCGGCGATCAGCGCGTTGTCGGTGGCCCACGGCGGCGCCGTGCCGGCGGCAAAACCCGGCATCAAGGTCGTGGTCTTGACCATTTCGAATGCAGCGTCGAGCTTGAGCAGATTGCCGAGCAGACCGAACAGCCCCCACAGCGCAACCAGACATATGAGCACGATCTTGGTGAATCGGATCATCGACTTTTCTCCATTGATTGTCTCGATGTTATCCGACTTCGCTATGCTCGGTGGTCAGCGCCGCCATGTACTAATGTAACCGGAAATATTGCCACATTCAGCTTGTCTCTGAAGCGTCCGTGGCAAGGCGTTGGCGCGAAGTCTGTAGCCGGGTCTGCATCGAGCGACAACAACGCAGTCCATGGGCGCTTCAGAGGCAAGCCCGAAGGGGGCTCCGGACGAATTCGCCTGCGGCGTTAAAGTGCCTCGACGTAGAATAACTATGCCTTCGCCACTTTGCCTTGCAGGCGAATCCGTCCGAAGCCCTGAATGAGGCAATACTTCCGGTTGCATTCGTATCAATAGGTCCGATGGCTCCGCCCTGCGAAGCGCGCGCAGGACGGTTGCGGCAGACCTTTTCGGACTTCGTTCGGACTTCTTTCAGGCGCGAAAAGGCTCGTTTCGCTAGCGTAGTCCTCCCTACCTGCCTTCGGTGAGCGCTGATCCACAGAGAATCACCGGAGCCAACAACTCGGAGGAAGAATCATGCGTATCAATCTTGCATCTCTCGTAACGGGCACTGTCCTGGCATTCGGGCTCACGGCATCCGTCGTGCCCGCTCTCGCGGACGAATCAAGCAAGGCGAATGCCTATCACACCTGAAACGACCGCCCGGTGGTCGGCCAGCCCGGCTCTATCGCAGCGAGGAAGGACTCAAGGCGGAGTTCAAGGTGAACGCAAAGAATACGGACACCCATCGAACGCATTCCCGTTGCGTTCCCGTTGTCCGCGTTCACCCTGCTACCATGGGAACTTGAAGTGATGAAGGGCCGGCAGGATGCGCGTTCTGAGTTTGCCAGAGTTGTCGGTGGGGAGCGGTCAGTAGTTGAGCATGCTTATCTGGACGAAAATCCTGCGCCGGCTACTGTGCTGTACCACGCTCACGCTGCCGGTTCATGCCGAGTCCGATTCTCCTTCCCAGGATTTGATTCTTGTCGTTACCCCGACGACAGCCGGTAACACCTACTGGCCGGAAGTCCACTCCGTCATGGACATTGTGGCTGCGGATCTGGACATCGGGATCGAGTTTCTGCAATTCGATGTCTCGGACCGATTCACCGCGGTCACAAGCACGGTGCGGCGTCTCCGCAAAGACCCGAGTCCGGACGCAGCGATCTTCACGATGGGATTCTCGCAGTTAATTCCAGTCATCGAACTGGCTGAAGACCTGGAAATTTCATTTGCGCTGAACGGCCCCTTTTCCAAAGAACAGTTGAGAACGCTGGGGGACGCACCGGGTGATAGATATACGCAGTGGGTCCGTCTTTTCGAGGAGGACGAACAGGCCAAGGGATATTTATTGGGGCAGGAACTGATCCGTGCAGCAACCGCTGCCGTGCCTGATCCCGGGGTGATTTCCATTGCCGGCATCAACGGCGCTCAGTCCTGGGCAGGATCGATTCAGCGGGAAGCGGGCTTGCGGCAGGCTGTAGACGAGCATCCGAATACGCGCCTGCTGCAGATGGTGTACTCCGACTGGACCGCCCAGGAGGGCAGAAGAATGGCGCGCCGTCTCCTTCGCCGATATCCGGACGTTTCCGCAATCTGGACGGCAAGTGATCAATTATCGATTGGTGCTGCCCAAGCGATCTCGGAAAACGCAGACCGTCCGAAACAGATTGTCACCGGCGGGCTGGACCTGTCTCCGGCCGGCCTCAATGCCATCAGTCGAGGACAACTGGTCGCCACAACGGCGGCCACGGAACTGATGTGGGCACAGGTCGTTATTGATCTGCATGATCTTGTTCGTAGCGAAACGAGACCAGACGACTTCGAGAAATATCAACTTGCGGTTCCGGTCGTTGCCACAGCGTCCAACGTCAAGCAAGTCCTGGAATTTCAACAACGCCAGAAACAAATCCCGTTTCGAGATTTTTCTCGGCATTACAACGGCGGCAAGACGCTGCGCCTGAACGATCTTCTCGAAGACCTGTGAGCGTGGACCATGGATTGGCTCAAACTCAAGAACCTGACGCTGATCCTGGCCATTAGTCTCTGTTTTACGGCACTCAGTGTCGCGTTCCAGGCCTACTTGTACATCAGCGCCGGACAGCAGGATCGCAATCAGACACTGACATCCATCAGCGAGAGCTACCTTGAGCCGACCGCGTCTGCGGTCTTCTTTCTGGAAACACAGCAACTCGAGCTCATCACCAAAGGGATTGCGCAACTTCCGTTTGTGGAAGCCGTGACGGTGATGGAGCATGTTCAGGGCGATTATCGACCCCTGGTAGAGCTCGGTCAGGCAACAGAGGAGTATCAGACCACAGAGTATCCTTTAGCGCATACATATGAAGGCCGGCAGAGGTTTGTGGGCCGCTTGATTATCCATTCGAGCTTGAATCAACTCTGGATCGATGTGCCGGCAAAGTTACGTCAGGGCGCGGTGTTCAACTTGTTTCTTCTCCTCGCAATGTCTGCGGGCATATGGCTGCTCGTCATGCGGATCAAGAAGCTGCAGTTCTACGATGCGCTGACCGGGCTGCCCAATCGCAGGCTCTTCGAGCAACGCCTGGAGCAGTTTCTCGCGTCCGAACGACAGCCGAATTCCCCCCTCTGTCAGGATAGTTGTCGCCTCCTCTAAAATCCTCTCTAAGAGGGGGCACATAGGAGCTGACAGTGAGATA
>JAABSN010000015.1 GCA_011390385.1 Thioalkalivibrio nitratireducens
ACGCCACATGGTCGGAATACCGGGTGACGATGTGGCGCAGCCGGTAGAGCTCCAGGAACTCGTCGGCGTCCTCCTTCAGGTGCAGCGTGACTTCGGTTCCCGTCAGCGCACGCGAACAGGCCTCCAGCGTGTAGCTGCCGGCACCGTCCGACTCCCAGCGCACTGCGGTATCCTCGGGCGCGTCGGCGCGTCGGGTCTCCAGGGTCACACGGTCGGCCACGGTAAACGCCGAGTAGAATCCGACCCCGAACTGCCCGATCAACTGCGCATCCTTTTTCTGATCCCCGGTCAGGCGACTCAGGAATTCCCTGGTGCCGGAACGCGCGATGGTGCCGATATTCTCGATCACTTCCTCACGCGACATGCCGATGCCGTTGTCGGTGATGTGGATCTGGCGCGCTTCCTTGTCGACGCTGACGTCGATGGTCAACTGAGCGGGCTGGGTAATGGCGTCCGGCCGGGCCAGGGCCTCGAAACGCAGCTTGTCGCAGGCGTCGGCGGCATTGGAGATGAGCTCGCGCAGGAAGATCTCGCGGTTGGAGTAGAGCGCATGCACCATCAGATGCAGTAACTGGCTGACTTCGGTCTCGAAGCTTCGGGTCTCGCGTTGGGTCTCAGTCATGGTCCGTCACATCCGGTATTTGGGTGGGTTCAAGGGATTCGACCCGGCAGAAATGGGGTCGCCCGGAGCCGATTTCAAGGCTTTCCATTTGAAACAGGCCGCCCGATCGGTCGCGATCGAGGTGTTGCCAGGCGGCGAACAGGGTTTCCCTTGCCTGCCGGGGAAGCTGCCATGGTGCGCCGAGCACGAGCACTCCCGATCCCTGCAGGCCGGGGCCGCGTATCGGCTGGCTCAGGCGCAGTTCACTGACCAGGCAGTCCTCGCCGGCATGCGCCGCCAACAACCTGTCGCGCAGCGCCGCATATCGACCCTCGGCCAGGATCGGATACCAGATCATCAGGATCCCGGTATTCCAGCGCCGACGGATTTCAGCGGCGATCGCTGCGACTTCATCGTACTCGGCGTTGCGTTCGTACGCCGGATCGAGCAATACCAGCCCGCGCCGGGGTTCAGGGGGGAACAGCGCACGCGCCGCCTCGCGCGCGTCTCGGCGGTGCACATGACAGCGCGAATCCGAACGCAGAGCGGCGTGCAGTTCCGCGTGGGCGGCCGGATGCAGTTCGCAAGCGATCAGACGATCCTGTGCCCTGAGACGCGAACGAATCAGTTGCGGCGACCCGGGATACCACGTCGGGCCTCTCGCCGGCTCTGGCTGCCATGCGCGCAGCGAATCCAGGTAAGCGCGCAGCGGTGCAGGCCCGTCGGCATGCGACCACAAGCGGCCGATCCCCTGGCGCCATTCCCCGGTACGCCTGGCGGCTCCCGTGTCGAGCGGGTACTGCCCGGAACCGGCAAACAGGTCGAGCGCCACGAACGGCTTCGGCCGGGCCAGCAAGGCGTCGAGCACCAGCCACAGCAGCAGGTGCTTGTGGACATCGGCGAAGTTGCCGGCGTGAAATTCGTGCTGATAGCTGAGCATGGAGGGCACAGACGATACCCGCAAAACGCCCTGCAAACCACCATTGGGCGGGTCACCGTTACACAGGGTCGTTGTTAGCGTGAAAGAACCTTCATATGGTGCCGTAAGGCGAAGCCGAACCGCACCGACAGCACGCCGGCCCTCTCCCCGGGGCCTCGAGCGGTGCAATTCGCTGCGCTCATTGACACCCTACACCTTTCGTCGTCCGAGGCGGCCACCAGCGCCATGGCAGGGCGCAGTAGCCGCCCGCCTATGTAAGGAAGCGAGGGCGATGAGATGGCCTCATTGCAAAAGGTGCCCGCGCCTGTCGACGCCACCCGCCCAATGCAAAAGGCCGCCGATGTCTCCATCGGCGGCCTTGTCATGGTCCCGAAGGACCCGCCATCGTCATGGGCTAGAGGTTACTTGTTGACCGGCGACTCCGGGTCGAACATGTACGCCATGAGGTCGGCGATCTTCTCCTGGGTCAGCATGCCGTTGGCGCCGAAACGCGGCATGTGGGTGCAGGGGAAATAGACATGCGGATTGTAGATCATGTCGTATGCGTACTTCAGGATCGCGTCGCTGGTGCCGCGGGTCTTGCCGTAGCCGGTCAGGCTCGGACCGACGGTACCACCGGTACGGTCTGTTGCCAACTGGTGGCAGTTATAGCAGGTGCCACCTGACTCGCGCTTGGTGTGGTCATCGAAATTGTGCCCGATGCGATAGCCGAAACCGGACCAGGCGAGCTCACGGCCCTTTTCCCAATCGCCCAGCTTGATCCCGCCTTCCGGATACACGATCGATTCCTGTGCGGCGGCACGGATGGCACTCAGCGTATCGGCGTCGGGCTTGCCGTCATCGATGATCGAGCAGGCCTTCTGCAGTTCGTCCTGCTGCATCCGTTCACGGGCGGTGCCGCCTTCCTGGACTTCCTGGGACAGGTTGAAACCGCCACCGTTATTGGCCTCGAAAATCAGGTATTCGGCGAGTTCGTGCGGGGTCATGGCCGTGTAATCGACCTGAGCGGACTTGTCGGCATCGGCGACGGCACAGCCGCCAGCGAAGAGCGTGGTTGCGAAGGCGACGATACCGGCCGCCAGAGGGGTCTTCTTGAACATAGGTCGAATCTCCTTGTGCGTCCGGAATCAGCGCTTCATGTCGGGCAGGATGGCCGGCTGGCCGCGGGCCTGATCGGTCCAGTACGAGATCAGCGCGATGGAGGCATCGGATCCCGCAAGCATGCCTGCCTGGCGCATCTGGTAGTAGCAACCACGGACACGGTGCTGACTGCTGCGTACGTTGTCATGACCGACCCGGAATGCGGGCCAGGAAATCGCCTTGGTCCAGTCTTCCCCCACCTTGACGTTCGGCAGCACGGACGCACGCACCTGCTTGCCCGACTGACCGTGGCAGGCGTAGCAGTTGAAGTCGGCCTTGCCGGCACGACGGGCGAACATGACCTCACCGGCGTCGCGCATCGCCTTCTCCAGCGGGTGATCGAGCGGATTGTTCCACTCCATGCCGTTGGACTGCATCGCGATGTAGGTCTGGAGCTTCATGTGGTCGGAACCGGAGCCATGTTTCCGCTTGACGGCCGGATCGTCCGCAGCGAAGCCCTGGACCTCGGTCATGCAATGCACGATACGGGTTTCAAGGTCCATCACCTTGCCGGTGTCCTCGAAATAACGCGGCAGCTCGACGTAGGCGCCTTCCAGAACACCCGGACCCTTGCCGAAATCGCAGGATTCCATCGAGACGTTATTGGGTCCGCGCGGCGTATGGAACAAATCCTCGCCGTCCATGCCAACCCAGAGGGCCGGGTTGTCAGGCATCATGAGCAGGTTCTGGTCACTCTGAGTGAGGTACGCGGAGTCGACGGAATCAATCAGTCCCTGAAGGACCTCCTCCGGTGCTTTCTCGGCTTGGGCCGTTGCACCCAACGCCAGCGCCAAGGGCAGCGCGAGCAAGGCTTTCTTAATCATGGAAACCTCCATCACATGGTAGAACATCATTGTTTTGATGGTACGGAGCCGACGGGTCCGAACCTCCCTCCATCGTGCAAATGCGCAGAGCCCCCTGTCAACTAACAAGCCGAGATTAGCTTCTGCTAAAGTACTGATTTCTCGGGGGAGCTCAAGACGGCATCACCCTGCAGACGGGACCGCCCCGGGGATTATTCCCTGTACGTGGGGCATTTTCCGCATTTTCTGGGGTTGGGCGCGACGCATTGCGCCGGTCCCAACGCAGATACCACCTCAAGGCAAGCGACAGGACGCGGCCATGCCGGGCCAGGACCCTGGCATCTCATGACCCAGCAGCCAACCCTTGATGTCCGCCATCGGCCCCTGCCGTTGCCCGGCATACCCGCCGGCACCACGTCCCGAGGCCGATATCGGAACCACGCGATGACAGGGAACGAACAATGGCCAGGGGTTGGCCCGACAGGCCTGTCCCACAGCCCGAGGCGAGGAACCGATGGCGTGGGCAATGTCGGCATAGTTGCGGGTTTCCCCGACAGGGATAGTACAGAGGGTTTCCCACACCTTGCGGGCATGCGGACTACCGGGCGGAACCGCCGCTGGTGGACGCCAGTTCGCGGGATCACGCAGATAATCGAGGGGATCGAAGGGGACTTCCACCGGAACCGCTGGCGCCGGCTCGCGCAGCGCGCGATCGAGCGCAGCGCGGAAGCCTGTGGGCAGTCGCTGCGGGTTCCCGGGCGCCGATTCGGTGCCCGGATCGGAAGCCAGCCAGTCGGCGAGCAGCAGCCCATGGCGCGCCGAGCAGGCACAGACGAACTCGAGCGGCCCTTGTGGAACGAGGCAGCGCCGGAGGTCGACGGTCATCAGGCTCGCGGGGTCAGGCATCGCCGCCCGAATCAGCGCGCGGCCTTGACGTCTTCCTTGATTCGTGCGGCCTTGCCGGTGCGGTCACGCAGGTAATAGAGCTTGGCCCGGCGCACCGCGCCACGCCGCTTGACCTGGATCTCGGCCACCAGCGGGCTATGGGTCTGAAACGCGCGCTCGACGCCCGTCCCATACGACATCTTGCGCACGGTGAACGCGGAGTTCAGGCCACGGTTGCGCTTGGCGATCACCACGCCCTCGAAGGCCTGGAGCCGTTCCCGGTCGCCTTCCTTGACCTTGACCTGAACCACGACGGTGTCGCCGGGGCCGAAGTCGGGCACCGAACTCTTCATCTGTTCGGCTTCCAGTTGCTCAATAATGCTCTTCATCGTCCAACCTCAATCGTCGCTGTTTCTGCCGCCGGCGGAGACCTTCCGCAGGCTTCGGTATTCATCCAGCAGGGCCGCGTCGTCCGACCCCAGCTCCAGGCCGGCCAACAGGTCGGGCCTGCGTTCCCAGGTGCGCCCCAGCGCCTCACGGCGCCGCCAGCGCTCGATCTGCGCGTGGTGGCCGGTCAGCAGTTCCGCCGGGACCCCGCGCCCCGCGACCACTTCCGGCCGCGTGTAATGCGGACAGTCGAGCAGCCCGTCGGTAAAGGAGTCCTGTGCCGCCGAATCGGCGTGGCCCAGGGCTCCCGGCAGCAGCCGGACGCAGGCATCGATCAGCACCATCGCACCCAGTTCTCCACCCGAGAGCACATAATCTCCGATGGACCATTCTTCGTCGACCTCGGCCTCCAGCAGCCGTTCGTCGATGCCCTCGTAGCGCCCGCATAGCAATGCCAACCGGGGCAGTCCGGCAAAACGGCGCACGGCAGCCTGATCGACCGGACGCCCCTGCGGCGTCAGCGCCACGACCCGTACGGGACGCGGATCGTCCGCCCGCATTGCCGTCAGCGCCGCGGCGAGCGGGCCATACTGCATCACCATTCCCGGGCCACCGCCATAGGGCCGATCGTCGACCGCCTGGTGCACCCCGGCGCCCCAGCGCCTCGGGTTCCAGGTATGCAGTTCGTACAGCCCCTGTTCAACCGCTCGCCCGGTAATCCCGTGATCGGCAACCGTGGCCACCATCTCGGGGAACAGTGTAATCACGTCGAAACGCATCACGGCGCTCAGAAATCCGGATCCCAGTCGACCCGCACGCAACCGGCTTCGAGATCCACGTCGATCACGTACAGGCCCCGGACCCAGGGCACCAGACGTTCACGATCGCCCTTGACCACCATCACGTCGTTGGCGCCGGTCTGAATGAAACCGCGGATTTCCCCAAGCACCGTTCCATCCACCGTCTCCACCGCCAGCCCCTGCAGATCGGCCCAGTAGAACGCGCCCTCCTCGGGCGGTGGCAGCCAGCGGCGTTCAATCGCCAGCGTGCAGCCGATCAGCGCGTGTGCCGCCTCCCGATCCACCGTCTCACGGAACTTGACGACCACTCCATGCCCATGGGCGCGTCCATCCTCGACTTCGAGGCACTCCCAGCCGCCGCCACGCTGCACCCAGAGACGGGGGAATTCAGTGATCGCGGCACGCGGTTCGGTGTCCGAGAACACGCGCACGAAACCCTTCACTCCGTAGACGCCTGACACGCGTCCGACAATCAGCCGATCCTCTTCCGGAGGAGTCACGCGCAGGGACTGTCAGCGTCTCAGCCTGCGGCAGCAACCTGTTTGCGATGGTTCTTGATCAGCTGGCCGACGCGCTCGGAAGTCCCGGCACCGCGCTCGAGCCAGTGGTCGACACGCGCAAGATCGATCTGGAACGGAACTTCCTGACCGCGGGCAACCGGGTTGAAGAAACCGATACGCTCGATGTAGCCGCTATCGCGGCGAGCGCGCGAGTCGGTGACAACGATCTGGTAAAACGGTGCGCGCTTCGCGCCACGACGGGACAAACGGATGGTAACCATGCCTGTTCTGGACCTCGGCGAATTCAGTGTGCTTGAGCAAACCGCGGATTATAGCCTACTGCGGCCACGAAACAACCTCCTGTGCGCAACGGACCCGTGACCGGCACCCTGAAAGCCCGGCGTGGCTGACCTCGGCGCGGTGCGGTTCGGCTGCGCCTCACAGCACCCTGCGCGGGTTCTTTCACGCTACCTGTCATGGCCGGCGGCCACCCCGAAGGATGAAAAGGCGAGCCACGGAAAGCACGGACGGACAAGGACAAGGGGTTCGGCCCGTTTCATTTTCCGTGGTTTCCGTGTCCTTCGGTGGCTGTATTTTCACGCTAACGGAAGGGGAAACCACCCGGCCCGGGACCACCCGGCCCCCCCATGCCACCGAGCTTGCCGCCAAGAGCGCGCATCATCTTGCCCGCTCCGCCCTTGGAAAATTTCTTCATCGCCTTGCTCATCTGGGTATGCTGTTTCAGCAGACGGTTCACATCCTGGATCTGCGCACCCGACCCGGCAGCGATACGCCGCTTGCGCGATCCCTTGATCAATTCCGGGCGTCGCCGCTCCTGCTCGGTCATGGAACCGATCACAGCCATCATGCGCCGGATCTCGCGGTCATTGGTCTGATTTTTCACCGCGTCGGGCAATTGCCCGGCTCCCGGCAGCTTTTCCAGCAGGCTGCCGATTCCTCCCATCCGCTGCATCTGCGAGAGCTGGTCGTGCAGATCGTTGAAATTGAAGGAGCGCCCCTTCTTCAGCTTGCGCGCGAGCTTTTCCGCCTTGTCCTGGTCGACCTGCCGGGTCGCTTCCTCGACCAGGGTAAGAACGTCACCCATGCCGAGGATGCGCGAGACGATGCGCTCGGGATGGAACGGTTCGAGTGCATCGGAGCGCTCGCCCATGCCCAGAAACTTGATCGGCACACCGGTGATCCTGCGCACCGAAAGCGCGGCGCCGCCACGGGCATCGCCATCGGCCTTGGTCAGGATCACGCCGGTCAGCGGCAGTGCCTCACCGAAAGCCCGCGCGGTGTTGGCGGCGTCCTGTCCAGTCATCGCGTCGACCACGAACAGGGTCTCGATCGGATCGATTGCCTCGTGCAGGGCCTTGATCTCGGCCATCATCGCGTCGTCGATGTGCAGCCGGCCCGCAGTATCCACCAGCAGAACGTCCTTCATCTCGCGCCGGGCCCGATCGACCGCGGCGCGCGCGATCGCCTCCGGGCGCTGCGTGATGTCGCTCGGATAGAAACTGACTTCGACCTGGCCGGCCAGCGTTTCGAGCTGCTGGATGGCTGCGGGGCGATAAACATCGCAACTGACGACGGCGACCTTCTTTTTCTGGCGTTCACGCAGCAGGCGCGCCAGCTTGCCGATGCTCGTCGTCTTGCCAGCCCCCTGCAGACCGGCGACGAGCACGATCGCCGGCGGCTGGCTCGCGAGGTTCAGGCTGGCGCCGGCGCCGCCCATCACCTGCACCAGTTCGTCATTCACGACCTTGATGAACGCCTGCCCGGGGGTCAGGCTACCGATGACTTCCTTGCCCAGCGCCTTGGTACGGACCTCGCTGATGAATTCGCGCACCACGGGCAGCGCCACATCGGCCTCGAGCAGGGCCATGCGCACCTCGCGCAGTGCTTCCTGGATATTGTCTTCGGTGAGCCGGGCCTGGCCCTTGAAGCGCTTGACCGTTGCCTGCAGGCGGCTGGAAAGGCCATCAAACATAATTTTTCCCCTACGATGGAAAAGCCGCAGGCAGTGTACCGTCACCGGCCCCTGCGGTGCATTATCAGCGCGATGCGTGGATAATCCGGCACCATGAGTACCACCGTCGGCTTTCTTGCGATTTTCCTGTACATCCTGACCACGGGCTACCTGGTCGTGTCCGCGCGCCGGCACCCACCGGCACCGGCGCGGCCGCATGGGCCCCTCATCACCTGGGCCCTGGCTCTTGCAGTCCATCTGGCGGCGATATCGCAAATGGTGTTGACCGACCAGGGCCTGAACCTCTGCCTGGGCAACGCGCTCGCGGCGGCACTCTGGCTGGTCGCGGTGCTCCTTTGGCTGGCCTCGCTGCGTCACCCGCTGGCGGTCATGGGGGTCATCGTGCTGCCGCTGACCGCTCTGGCACTGCTGGTCGCACTCACCTGCGACGGTGGCAGGCAAGTCGCGACCACGCCCTACGTCGAGATCCACATCATGCTGGCTGCGCTGGGCTGGGCGTTTCTGGCCCTTTCGACGGTCCAGGCAGCGGTGATGACCGCCCAGCATCGTGCCCTGCACGACCATCATACCAAGGGGATCGTGCGCTACCTGCCACCACTGTTCTCGATGGAGTTGTGGCTGTTCCGGATGATCTTCGTCGGCTGGATCTTTCTGACCCTGAGCCTGGTCAGCGGAATGATCTTCCTCGAGGATCTGTTCGCGCAGCATCTGGTCCACAAGTCGGTGCTATCGATCCTGGCGTGGCTCATGTTTTCGGTGCTTCTGATCGGGCGCTGGCGATTCGGCTGGCGGGGCTCCCGCGCACTGGCCTGGACCACGGGAGGGTTCGTCAGTCTGGTGCTGGCCTATTTCGGCTCCAAACTGGTTCTGGAGATCATTCTGCAGCGCGTATGAATGGGCTCCGAATGCGACGCGGTGACGGCAGTGGTCTCAAGCACCCTACGCTACCAAGGCGGCGCCGCCGCGAGAACCGTTTGATCAGCGATCCACGGTTCCCCGGAGCCGCGATCCGCCCCGCGGCCGCACGAGCGGACCTGCGCTCGGCTCAATCCGGACCCTGCCGCATGCCCACAGCACTCGGTGGACGCAACGATTTCCAACAACCTGGTACAGATCCTTGAACGAAATCCCCCTGAGTGCGCTGTTCGGCGTACTGTTCCTGCTGTTCCTGCTGTCCGCATTCTTCTCCGGCTCCGAGACCGCGCTGATGGCACTCAACCGCTATCGCATGCGGCACAAGGCCCAACAGGGCCATCTCGGCGCGCAACTCGCCGCACGCCTGCTGGAACGTCCGGACCGGCTGATCGGGCTGATTCTCCTTGGCAACAACTTCGTCAACATCGTCATTACCCAGATCGCCACGTTCATCGGCTGGCGGCTGTTCGGCGACCCCGGCATCGCAATCGCAACGGGCCTGTTGACGCTGGCGCTGCTGATTTTTGCCGAAACCGCACCGAAGACCGTGGCGGCTCTGCACAGCGAACGGATCGCCTACCCGGCAGCCTGGATTTACACCGGGCTGCTGCGGGTGATGTCGCCGGTCGTCTACGTGATCAATCTCCTCGCCAACGGCTTCCTGCGGCTGTTTGGAATCCGGATGGACGCAAGGGACCGTGCCGCGCTGACCGCTGATGAACTGCGCTCCGTGGTTGCCGAGGCCGGTGCCCTGATTCCCGCCAAACACCAGCGCATGCTGATCAACCTGCTCGACCTGGAGCGCACGACAGTCGAAGACATCATGATTCCGCGCAACGAGATCATCGCTCTGGACCTGGAAGAAGACTGGAACGACGTGCTGGAGCAGATCCTGAGCGGAAGCTTTACCCGGCTTCCGGTGATCGAGGGTGAACTCGACCGCGTTCTCGGCTTCGTGCACATGCGCGATGTCCTGCCACTCGCGCACCGGGAATCCTTCACGCCCGAGGATCTGCGTCAGGTGATCAAGCCGCCGTACTTCATTCCCGAAGGTACCGCGCTGAACCGACAGTTGATCAATTTCCAGAAGCAGAAACGACGGATCGGACTGGTGGTCGATGAGTACGGCGATATCGAGGGACTGGTGACGCTGGAAGATCTGCTGGAGGAGATCGTCGGAGAATTCACCACCGACTCGCCGACCATGGGGGATGATCTGCTGCGCCAACCCGATGGCAGTGTGGTGGTCGACGGCGGCATCCACCTGCGCGAACTGAACCGTTCGCTGGGGTTGAAGCTTCCGGTCGATGGACCGAAGACGCTGAGCGGCCTGATTGTCGAGCATCTCGAACACATCCCCGATGCCAACGCGACCGTACGTATCGATGGCGTGGTCATGGACATCGTGCAGATCAAGAACAACACCATCCGGACCGTCCGCATTCCACCTCCATGGTCGCCGGACAAGGTGGATGACTCCTGATGGCACGAACGAAGCTGCAGTACGTCTGCCGGGAGTGCGGCGCGGCGAGCCCGAAGTGGGCCGGACAGTGCGCCGACTGCGGGACCTGGAACAGCATGGAGGAGCTGCAGCCCAGTGCCGCGGCGCAGGGACCGCGTGCTGGCGGCTACGCCGGTGAGGCCGCCCGTGTCACGCGCCTCGGGGATCTTCCGGTCGGTGAGACCCCACGCGTCTCCACCCGGATCTCGGAACTCGATCGCAGCCTCGGCGGAGGGCTGGTGACCGGCTCGGTGGTCCTGATCGGCGGCGACCCCGGAATTGGCAAGTCCACCCTGCTGTTGCAGGTTCTGGCGCTACTCCCCTCCGACCAGACACTTTACGTGACGGGTGAGGAGTCCGCACAGCAGGTCAGCCTGCGCGGACACCGCCTGGGGCTCGATGTCTCCGGACTGCGATTGCTGACCGAGACCCAGGTCGAGAACATCATCGCCACCGCCGAGCGCGAGCGACCACAGGTCCTGGTCATCGACTCGATCCAGACCCTCTACAGCGCGGCGCTGCAATCCGCGCCGGGATCGGTGTCACAGGTGCGCGAGAGTGCCGGGGCGCTGGTCCGGCTGGCGAAGCAACGTGGCATTACGGTGATTCTGGTCGGACACGTGACCAAGGATGGGCAGATCGCCGGCCCGCGGGTCCTGGAACACATGGTCGATACGGTGCTCTATTTCGAAGGGGACCCCGGCGGTCGCTACCGGATGCTGCGTGCGGTGAAAAATCGCTTCGGCGCGGTGAACGAACTGGGCGTTTTTGCGATGCAGGAGGACGGACTGAAGCCGGTGGCCAATCCCTCGGCGATCTTCCTTTCCCGGCATGGAAAACCGGTCTCCGGCAGCGTGGTGATGGTGACCCGGGAAGGGACCCGTCCGTTGTTGGTCGAGGTGCAGGCGCTGGTTGCGGAAAGCCATGCGCCGCAGCCGCGCCGGGTCACTCTCGGGCTCGAGCAGAACCGCCTGATCATGCTGCTGGCGGTACTGAGCCGTCACGGCGGCGTCGCCCTGTTCGACCAGGACGTCTTCATCAACGTGGTCGGTGGCGTCCGCGTATCGGAAACCGCCGCCGACCTGCCGATGCTGGTCGCGGCGATGTCGTCGTTGCGCGATCGCCCCCTCGGCCTGGATCTCGTCTGCTTTGGCGAGATCGGGCTGTCCGGTGAAATCCGCCCGGTCCCGAACGGCGAGGAGCGCCTTTCCGAAGCCGCCAAGCATGGGATGGCGCGGGCAATCATCCCGGCGGGCAACCGCATCCGCAAGCGCCTCGGCGGTATGGAGATCCACCCCGTCGAGCAGCTTCGGGATGCGCTGGAGCTGCTCTGACAGCCCCCGGAATCCGGCTTGCACTCCGTGCACGCAACCGGGAATCAACCTGAGCGGTTGCGTCCTCACCAGCATTCCTGGGGTGTAGCGACGGGTGGCAGACCAAAAAAGGGGGCCGAAGCCCCCTGATCGCTGCGGTGATTCCGAACGCCGCGCTTGGGGCGGCCGGCGCTGCGGAATCCCAGCTGAAGATCGTCTCAGTTGACCTTCGGATCGAGTTCGCCGCTCTTGTAACGGGCGACCATGGTATCCAGATTCACCGGCTTGATCTTGGAAGCCATGCCAGCGCAGCCGAAGGCCTCGTAACGGGCCTGGCAGATGCCCTTCATCGCCTTGGTCGAGGCGATCAGGAACTTGCGCGGGTCGAACTCCTTTGGATTCTCCGCGAGGAATTTGCGGATGGCACCGGTGGAGGCCATGCGCAGGTCGGTATCGATGTTGACCTTGCGCACGCCATGCTTGATGCCCTCCTGGATTTCCTCGACCGGCACGCCATAGGTCTCGCCCATGTCACCACCGAACTGGTTGATGATCGCCAGCCACTCCTGTGGCACCGAGGAAGAGCCATGCATCACCAGGTGCGTGTTCGGGATGCGGGCGTGAATCTCCTTGATGCGCTGGATCGCAAGAATGTCGCCGGTCGGCGGACGCGTGAACTTGTATGCGCCATGGGAGGTGCCAATCGCGATCGCCAGAGCATCGACACCGGTCTGCTTGACGAAATCAGCGGCTTCGTCCGGGTCGGTCAACAACTGGTCGTGCGACAGCACGCCCTCGGCGCCCGAGCCGTCCTCTTCCCCGGCCATGCCGGTCTCCAGCGAGCCCAGACAGCCCAGCTCGCCCTCCACCGAAACACCGACCGCATGCGCGAGTTCCGAGACCTTGCGCGTCGTCTCGACGTTGTACTCGTAGGTCGCCGGGCTCTTCATGTCGGGCATCAGCGAGCCATCCATCATCACCGAGGTGAACCCGGACTGGATCGAACGGAAGCACACTGCCGGCTCGGCGCCGTGATCCTGATGGAGAACCACCGGAATGTCCGGGTACTGCTCGACCGCGGCAATGATGATGTGGCGCAGGAAGGGCTCGCCCGCGTATTTCCTGGCGCCGGCCGATGCCTGAATGATCACCGGGGAATCGACCGCTGCGGCAGCCTCCATGATCGAATGGACCTGCTCCATGTTGTTGGCGTTATAGGCCGGCATGCCATAGCCGTGCTCGGCGGCATGGTCCAGCAACTGGCGTAGGGAAATCAGTGCCATGGGTATTCCTCCTTACAGGATTCGGGTGGGGATGGGTCAGTTTCCGATCGAAATGGTATCAGTTCAGGGCGACAGTCTCGCCCACTCGCACGATTTTCATGGCGTTAGTGCCGCCCCGTACGCCCTTGAGATCACCCTTGGTGATGATCACCAGCTCACCGTCCTTGACCACACCCTCGCCCAGCAACAGGCGGATGGCTTCCCGATTGGTTTCCTCGTGAGTATCGGGTACCGTCTCAAGGAGCACGGGGTACACCCCGCGATAAAGAGTCAGGCGGCGGCTGGTCTTGTGGTGCTGGGTCAGCGCAAAGATCGGGATCCCCGAACTGATGCGCGACATCCATAGCGGTGTCGATCCGGATTCGGTCAGCGCGGCGATCGCCGCGACGTCCAGATGATTCGCCGTGTACATGGTGGCCATCGCGATGGCTTCGTCGACCCGGCCGAAATAACTGTCCATTCGATGCGTCGACTGCCTCGCCGCACGCTGGCGTTCGGCGGCTTCGCAGATCCGGCTCATGCTGTCGACGACCTTGTCCGGATAACGCCCCGTTGCCGTCTCGCCGGAGAGCATGACCGCATCGGTCCCATCAAGGACCGCGTTCGCCACGTCAAAGACTTCGGCGCGCGTCGGGATCTGATTGACGATCATCGACTCCATCATCTGGGTCGCAGTGATCACCACCCGGTTCAGCTTGCGAGCCCGACTGATCAGATTCTTCTGCACAGCAGGCAGTTCGGCGTCGCCGATCTCCACGCCGAGATCGCCACGCGCTATCATGATCACATCGGAAGCGGATATGATTTCGTCGATCATCGCCAGTGCTTCGGCACGCTCGATCTTCGCACAGATTGACGCATCGCCGCCGGCCTCGCGGAGCAGGGTCCGGGCCAGATGGACATCCTGCGCCGAACGCGGAAAGGAAACAGCCAGGAAATCGACCTGCAACTCAGCTGCCAGACGGATGTCCTCGCGGTCCTTTTCCGTGATTGCCGGTGCGGAAAGGCCTCCTCCCTGCCGGTTGATGCCCTTGTTGTTCGAGAGTGTTCCCCCGACCATGACCGTCGACTCGATACGCAGCCCCTGAACCGATTCCACTCTTAGGACGAGTCGCCCGTCGTCAAGGAGCAGGATATCTCCGGACTGCACATCACCCGGCAGGTCGGTGTACGTCAGCCCCACCTCGGTCCGGTCGCCAGCGCCTGCTGGCAGGCTGGCGTCCAGTGCGAAGGAATCGCCTTCGTTGAGTTCGATCTGACCGTCACGAAAACGCGCGATCCGGATTTTCGGACCCTGCAGGTCGCCGAGCACACCGACGCAGCGACCGACGCGTTCGGAGATTTCCCGCACACGCTGGACCCGCCGGCGGTGACCGTCATGGTCACCGTGCGAGAAATTCACGCGGACCACGTCAACGCCCGCGCGAATCAGCTTTTCCAGCGCCTGTTCGCTGTCCGTTGCGGGACCCAGCGTGGCCACGATCTTGGTGCGTCTCATGTGCGGCGGCTCCCTCGTCCGGCAGCAGGGCTTCAGCCCTGGGCTCGTTCTTCGAGCATCGCGACCGCCGGAAGGGTCTTGCCTTCGAGGAATTCGAGGAACGCGCCACCACCGGTGGAGATATAGCTGATGCGGTCGGACAATCCGTACTTGTCGATCGCCGCGAGCGTGTCACCACCGCCAGCGATCGAGAAGGCGTCGCTCTCGGCAATGGCTTCTCCCATGGCCCGGGTTCCGCTTGCGAACTGTTCGAATTCGAACACCCCGACAGGACCGTTCCAGACAATGGTGCCTGCCTGGCGCAGCAGGTTCGCATAGGACGATGCCGTCTCCGGCCCCACGTCGAAGATCATGTCGCCCTCGGCCACATCGGCTACCTGCTTGACCGTAGCCGGAGTCGATTCCGAAAACTCCTGCCCGACCGTCACGTCGGTCGGGACCGGTATCTCGCCGCCCTTGGCCCGGGCAGCCGCCATCAGGCGTTTCGCCTCGTCGATCAGGTCGTGCTCGCAGAGGGACTTGCCGACCGGGTGCCCCTGCGCCGCGATGAAGGTATTGGCGATACCGCCACCGACAATCAACTGGTCGACGACCGTCGACAGCGACTCGAGCACGGTGAGCTTCGTGGAAACCTTGGACCCACCCACGACCGCAACCAACGGACGGCGCGGATTGTCCAGGGCCTTGCCCAACGCGTCCAGTTCAGCGGCCAGCAGCGGACCTGCACATGCGGTCGGTGCAAACTTGCCGACCCCATGCGTGGAGGCCTGTGCCCGGTGCGCGGTGCCGAAGGCATCCATCACGTACACATCGCAGAGTGCCGCGTACTTTCTGGAGAGTTCTTCCTGATCCTTCTTCTCACCGGCATTGAAGCGGACATTTTCCAGCAGAACCACCTCGCCGTCCGCCAGTTCGACTCCATCCAGATAATCGCGCACCAGGCGCACCTCACGGCCGAGCAGGGAACCCAGGTGCGCGGCAACCGGGGCGAGCGAATCGGCTTCGGAAAATTCACCCTCGGTCGGACGCCCGAGATGCGACATCAGCATCACCCGGGCCCCACCCTCCAGTGCCTTCCGGATGGTGGGCAGGCTGGCGCGGATGCGGGCATCCGAAGTGACTTTGCCGTCCTTGACGGGGACGTTCAGATCCTGGCGGATCAATACGCGCTTGCCGCTCAGATCGAGGTCGGTCATCTTGATGACGGGCATCACACCACTCCTTATGAAAACGCGGGACACAATGAAAGAGGTTGGGCAAACTCGCCTTCAGGCTTGCCGAACCACTCTCCGTTGGAGCACGGCCCGCCCCGGCGACTGAAATCCGCTGCCGGGGCGGGACAGAGCACTTTTACTTTCCGACGTGCTCCACGACGCGCATCATGTTGCAGGTATAACCGTACTCGTTGTCATACCACGCGACGACCTTGACGAAGGTGTCATCGAGCTGGATGCCAGCCTCGGCATCGAAGATCGAAGGCGTGTTCACACCCCGGAAATCGGTCGACACGACCTTCTCGTCGGTATAGCCCAGCACACCCTTGAGCTCGCCTTCCGAAGCCTCTTTCATCGCCTTGCAAATGGCGTCGTAGCTTGCGCCATTTTCCAGCTCCACCGTCAAGTCGACCACGGACACGTCGGAGGTCGGTACACGGAAGGCCATGCCGGTGAGCTTGCCGTTCAATGCCGGCAGGACCTTACCCACGGCCTTGGCGGCTCCGGTGGAGGACGGAATGATGTTCTCGAGGATTCCGCGCCCGCCGCGCCAGTCCTTCTGGGAAGGACCGTCGACAGTCTTCTGGGTGGCGGTGGCGGCATGAACCGTACTCATCAGACCCCGCTTGATACCGAACCGGTCGTGCAGCACCTTGGCAACGGGGGCCAGCGCGTTGGTCGTGCAGGACGCGGCGGAGACGATCGCCTGTCCGGCGTATTCGGTGTGATTCACGCCGTAGACGAACATCGGCGTGGCATCCTTGGACGGCGCGCTCTGCACCACTTTCTTCGCACCGGCGTCGATATGCTTCTGGCAGGTTTCCTCGGTCAGAAAGAAACCGGTGGACTCGACCACCACATCGACCCCGACCTCGTCCCACTTGAGGTTGGACGGATCGCGCTCGGCGGTCAGGCGAATCTTCTTGCCGTTGACCACCATGTGGCTTCCGTCGACGGATACATCGCCGTCAAACCGGCCATGGACCGAATCGTAGCGCAGCATGTAGGCGAGGTACTCGGGGTCCAGCAGATCGTTGATTGCGACCACTTCGAGTCCGGGAAACTCTTTCGCGATGGCACGAAACGCCATGCGGCCAATCCGGCCGAACCCATTGATACCGACTTTGATCGTCATAACTTACTCTCCCAACTTGCATGGTTTTGCATGAAATTCTTCCGTTCGTCCGGATCGGCCGTGATATCAGGCCAGGACCGATTCGGCGACGCTGACGATGTTCTCGGCGGTGAAGCCGAAATAGCTCATCAGTGCATCGCCTGGTGCCGACTCACCGAAGCGGTCGAGACCCACGACGGCGCCATCGAGGCCGACGTACTTGTACCAGCCCGCGGTCGCGCCGGTTTCCACCGCGACGCGAGCCCTGACAGCGGCGGGCAGCACCGCCTCGCGATATGCCGGATCCTGCTGTTCGAAGAGTTCGACGCAGGGCATCGATACCACGCGCACCTTGCGCCCGTTGCCGGCCAGCGTGTCCGCGGCCTGCAACGAGATTCCGATTTCGGAACCCGTCGCGATCAGGATCAGGTCGGGGGTGCCGTCGCAGTCACGCAGCACATACCCACCACGGGTGATGTTCGCGACCTGTTCCGCGTCGCGTGCCTGCGGGGCCAGACCCTGCCGCGACAGGATGAACGCAGACGGGCCATCGCTGCGCTCGATTCCGGACTTCCAGGCAACGGCGGTTTCGACTCCGTCGCAGGGGCGCCACACATTCAGGTTGGGGATCAGGCGGAGGCTCGGGGTCTGTTCGATCGGCTGGTGGGTAGGGCCATCTTCCCCCAGGCCAATGGAATCGTGGGTCAGCACGTAAAGTACGCGCTGCCCCATCAGGGCCGACATCCGGATGCCATTGCGGGCATAATCGGAAAAAATCAGGAATGTGCCGCCGTAGGGAATGAACCCGCCATGCAGCGCGATGCCGTTCATGATTGCGGCCATGCCGAACTCACGGACACCGTAGAACAGATAGTTGCCCGAGGCGTCGTCGTGGCTGATGCCCCTGGAACCGGAGTACATGGTCAGGTTGGAACCCGCGAGGTCGGCCGATCCACCCAGCAGTTCGGGCAGCGCCGGCGCATACCCGGTAATCGCATTCTGCGAGGCCTTGCGGCTGGCGATCTTCTCGGATTTCTCGATCGTCTGCTGCACGAACGCACTGGCCTTGTCCGCCCAGTCCGACGGCAAATCGCCACTCATGCGGCGCTCGAGTTCCGCAGCGAGATCAGGGTGGGCGGCGCGATAGGCCGCGAAGCGCTCGTTCCATTCCGCCTCTGCCTTGGCCCCACGCTCCGTGGCATCCCAGGCGGCATAAATGTCGGCCGGAATTTCGAACGGACCATGGTTCCATCCGAGTTCCTTGCGTGCCAGGGCAATCTCGTCGTCGCCCAATGGGGCGCCGTGACATTCTTCCTTGCCCTGCTTGTTCGGGGAGCCGAAACCGATAATGGTCCTGCAGCACAGCAGGCTGGGCTTGCCGGTCTCCGCGCGGGCCTGTTCGATCGCGGCCTTCACTGCGTCGGCATCATGACCGTCGACACCGCGCACCACATGCCAGCCGTAAGCCTCGAAACGGGCCGGGGTATCGTCGGTGAACCAACCCTCGACCTCGCCATCGATGGAAATGCCATTGTCGTCATAGAACGCGACCAGCTTGCCCAGGCCCAGCGTCCCGGCCAGTGCGCTGGCCTCGTGAGAAATGCCTTCCATCAGGCAGCCGTCGCCGAGAAAGACGTAGGTATGGTGATCAACGACCGCATGGCTGTCGCGATTGAAATTCGCCGCGAGGATCTTCTCGGCCAGCGCCATCCCCACCGCATTGGTCAGACCCTGTCCCAGGGGACCGGTGGTCGTCTCGACGCCGGAAGTGTATCCGTATTCGGGGTGCCCAGGGGTCTTCGAGTGCAGCTGACGGAACTGTTTCAGCTCGTCGATCGGCAGTTCGTAGCCGGTCAGATGCAGCAGCGAGTACACGAGCATCGAGCCGTGGCCGTTGGACATGACAAAGCGGTCGCGATCCAGCCAATCCGGATTCGCCGGGTTGTGCTTCACGTAATCGTTCCAAAGGACCTCGGCGATATCCGCCATGCCCATCGGCGCACCAGGATGACCGGAATTGGCTTTCTGTACCGCGTCCATCGACAGGGCACGGATGGCGTTGGCAAGCTCTCTGCGGGAAGGCATGCGGATCTCCTAACTCGTTTTCGGTGAACAGATCGGGACTGGCGGCCGACGTGACGCTGGCGCCGGCCGCTTGTTATCTTTCTTGTAGCGACACGGGGAAGCAGGTCAGTCGGCGATGGTCAGCCGAATGCCGCCCCATTGAAAAGCCGTTTATTCTGGCGGCTTTCGGGGTTGGGAGCAAGTCCCGGCCTCTGCCAGCGACGCATGAGCCCGCAGGGGCGATGTGATTCCAGCGCCGGGTGAACCGGAAAGATCTGCCCGAGGGTTGATCGCCGGTCAGGCATTTTGGAGCATCCGAGAATGATCGTAACGCTCAAGCTTGACGGACTCGTGGGCCATGCCCCCAAGGCTGACTTCGTTTAATATCGGAGCATGAGTGACCCCCTTTTTGAAAGCCAAATTCCCGGACTCACGCTGATCCGCCGGGGCAAGGTACGCGACCTCTATGCCGTAGGCGAGGAGCACCTGCTGATGGTGACCACCGACCGCCTGTCGGCCTTCGACGTGGTGCTGCCTACACCCATTCCCGACAAGGGACGCGTCCTGACCGCGATCACGGTGTTCTGGATGCGCAAGGTCGAGGCCACGCTCGGCATTCCCAACCAGTTGACCGACATCGACCTCGCCGAGGTGGTGCCGGATCCGTCGGTCCGGGCACCACTCGAGGGCCGCAGCCTTGTGGTCCGGCGTTTGCACCCACTGCCGGTGGAAGCGGTTGTGCGCGGATACCTGGCCGGCTCTGGCTGGAAGCACTATCAGGCCTCCGGTGCCGTGTGTGGCATCGACCTTCCAGACGGACTGGAATTTGCCGGCCAGCTACCGGAGCCCTTGTTCACGCCGAGCACCAAGGCCGGCGCTGGCGAGCACGACGCGAGCATCGATTTCAACAAACTGGTCGCCCTTCTCGACGAGAAGACGGCCGGAGAGGTACGTGACAGTGCGCTCGCGATCTACGCAATGGCTCGGGAGCACGCGCGGCGCCGGGGGATCCTCGTCGCCGACACCAAGTTCGAATTCGGGCAGGACGCGGAAGGACGGCTGCACCTGATTGACGAAGTGCTGACTCCGGATTCGTCCCGCTTCTGGCCGGAGGAGCGCTACCGAACCGGAATCAGCCCGGAGTCCTTCGACAAGCAGTTTGTCCGCGACTACCTGGAACGGTTGGACTGGAACAAGAAGGCCCCCGGCCCGGAGATCCCCGATGACATCGCTGCGCGCACGGCCGAGCGTTACCGGGAGGCTTTGCGGCAGCTCACCGCTGCTCCCGACTGAAACCTCGGCATCTGGCCCGAGGTGGCCGCCAGGCACTGACGCGAAGTTCGGAAAAGGCTTGACCGCCTCAGTCCCGGCCGACCAGACCCTGCAGGTAGCGCGTCTTCCATAAAGCCTCTTCCCATTCGCCTTCGGCGGTGCTGTCCTGCACCACTCCGCCCCCCACGTTGGCGAGTATCCGCCCGTCCTCGAACAGGCGCAGACTGCGGATCGCGACCGACCAGCACTGATCGCCCGACGGCGCGGCCCAACCAATCGCACCGCAATAGACCCCACGCGGGAAGGGTTCCAGTTCAGCGATGATCTGCATCGCGCGGATCTTTGGGGCGCCGGTCACCGAGCCGCAGGGAAAGAGCGCCGCCATCAGGTCCGGAAGGCCTGCACCTTCTACCAGCCTGCCCTGAATGCGGCTGCTCATCTGATGCACGGTGGCGTAACTGTCGATAGCAAAGAGCTCGGGCACCCGGACCGAGCCGATCCGCGAAACGCGCGCAATGTCATTGCGCAACAGATCCACGATCATCAGGTTTTCAGCCTGCACCTTCGCGCTTGCGGCCAACTCGGTCTTCAGCCGCATGTCCTCGCGCGCATCCGGGCTGCGCGGGGCCGTGCCCTTCATCGGACGGCTTTCTATGACCCCGTCGCGCACCCGGAAGAACAACTCGGGACTGCGCGAGATGATCACCGGCCCCTCGGTCAGATCGATGAAGGCGCCAAAGCCCACCGACTGGCGCACACGCAACGCCCCATACAGCCCCAGCGCCAGGCCGGAAAGGAGCCGGGTCTCCATCGGAAAGGTGAGATTGACCTGATAGCAATCTCCGGACCCGATATAGGCGTGCAAGCGCGCGAACGCGGCCTCGTATTGCACTCGCGACACCTGCGGCCGCAATGGAGCGAGCACCACGTTTTCACATTGCGCTTCAGCCCGTGCGATGAGATCGTCAGCCGCTTTCGGCCCCTCGAACACACCCAACGCCACCAGGGGCGCGCCAGGGTCGGGCTTGAGACTGCAGCGTAGCCGAGCCTCGAACATGTGGCCCGCCTCATAGCCCAGATAGCCCGCGATCCACCCCCCTGCGAGACGAGCCGCCTCGGCCTCGGCCAGCACGGGCGCGACCTCTTCGGGATGGTACGCAACCAGGAGACGCACTGGCGACTCAAACAGCGCGGGACGGCCCCCTGGGCCATGCTCGATCAGGATCACGGGCAACCTGCCTTGTCTCCATGCTTTTCGCGTTGCATGCGGTGCGATAGGGACGTCTAGCACCTGCGCGAACGAGGCGGTCCGCCCGACCAGTGGCCGATCATTGACGCCGCCTCAAACCCGCACGACAGCCCGAACACGGTCGGTCCGGCAGGCAACCCGGAACATGTCTTCCGCTTCGCGGCATTGCCGGCTCAGTGATCGAATTCGTCGACGGCCGGCTCCTGTGGCCCGCCCTTACGACCGGCAGACCCCTTGCGCTCGCGGAAGAGGCCCCAATTGCGTCGGCGGGTCCACAAGGCCTTGCGCCCTACCCCGAGCATCTTCGCCAGCTCGATTTCGTTATACTCGTCCTGGTAACGCAGGATGAATTCCCGGATGTAGTCCTCCACTGACAGCGGCCGGAATTCGTCCTGGTTCTCCGGTTCCTTCCGGCTGGTGGCTGCGGGCATCATGTCGCGCAGATCCCGGGGCGTCAGCATATCCCCCTCAGCGAGGATGACCGCCCGCTCGATCAGGTTCTCCAACTCCCGCACGTTGCCTGGCCAGTGGTGATTGTTGAGAAACTCTGCGAACTCCGGGCTGATCCCCCGCACGCGCTTGCCGATCTTGCCGCTGTAATAATCGATGAAACGCTGCGCAAGGATCTCGATATCGCCGGGGCGATCACGCAACGGGGGTACCTGAATGTTGATGACGTTCAGCCGATAATAAAGGTCCTCACGGAAGTTGCCCCGCGCGGCCTCCACAGCCAGGTCCTTGTTGGTCGCAGCGATGAAACGGACATCGACATTGTAGACCTGGCTCGCACCCACTGGACGAACCTGTCTCTCCTGAATCACCCGCAGCAATTTCACTTGCAGGCCGATCGCCAGCTCGGAAATCTCGTCCAGCAACAGGGTTCCGCCATTGGCCTCTCGGACCAGACCCTCGCTGGAGGCTACCGCACCTGTGTAGGCTCCCTTCACATGACCGAACAGTTCTGATTCCAGCAGATCGGCGGGAATCGCGCCGCAGTTGATGGGCACGAAGGGACCGTCGGCGCGGTGGCTGGCCTGCTGGATCGCACGCGCCACCAACTCCTTGCCGGTGCCGCTCTCCCCCTGGATCAACACATTGGCGTCCGAAGGTGCAACGCGTTCGATCAGGCTCAGTACCCGCTTGATGGGTTCGCTGGATCCGATCAGGCGTTTGTGATTGTAGGCCTTGTTGAGGCTCTTCTTGAGGATTCGATTTTCGCGCTTGATCTTGCGTTCGTTGAGCGCGCGGCTAACCGCATGGAGGAAATTGTCGTTGTTGAACGGCTTGATGATGTAGTCGACCGCGCCGCGTCGAAGCGCATCGATGGCGCTTTCCATGGACGAGAAGCTCGTCATCAGGATCACCGGGATCTCGGGATCCCACTCGTTGACCGACTGAATCACATCCAGACCACTGGCACCCGGCAACTTGAGGTCCGTGATCACCAGGTCGAAGTCACTTTCGCGCGCCAGCTTCAAACCGTCGGTGGGATTGTCGACCACCACCGGGTCGTAGCCTTCCAGTTCCAGCAACAGTTCGATGGATTGGGCGAGCCCGCGATCATCGTCGATCAGCAGGATTCGGTGCAGCCGCGCCGGAGCATCGCTGACTTCGCGCGACGACGCCTTGTATGCGTTTTTCCTCATTTCCCCTCCAGCGACAGGGGAAGCTCGAGCCTGAAACACGCGCCACCCGAGGACTGGTTCTGCACGGAAAGCTCACCACCATGTTCCAGGGCGAGTTCGTAGCTGATCGCGAGTCCGAGACCGGAGCCCTGGTTGCCGGCCTTGGTGGAGAAGAATGGCTCGAAAATCCGGTCCAGATGTTCCTCCGGGATACCCGGCCCGGAGTCGGCAATCGTCACCACCACCATGCGACCGGTCGCGGCATCGGACATTGTCAAGTCGACTTCGATCCGCACCTCGCCATGGCCGCCCAACGCCTGCATGCTGTTCAGCAGAATGTTGAAAAACACCTGGCGCAGTTCGTGCAGACGCCCGGAGACCCGCGCCGCCGGGTTCTGCTGGCGTCGAATGGATATGCCTCCAAGGCCGCCGGCTTCGCTCTTCAATTCACCGAGCAGACCCGACTGACCATCCACGACCAGCAGTGCCAGAGCTTCGTCAATCGCATGGTCCACCGCAAAAACATGGCATTCCTCGGAGACCCGCGAGAACTCGCTCACGCGGCTGGATACCTCGAGAATTCTGCGTACGTTCGAGGCAATGGCGTCCAGTCCACGCTTCAGTATCGTGTCGTCGGTCTGTACACGAGACTGAAGAATCTGGACCATGGAATAGGTCGCCGCGAGAGGATTACTAACCTCGTGGCACACCCCTGCCAGCATGAAACCCAGGGACGCCAGGCGCACGGTCTGCGCCGAGCGCAGTTCCATCTTGCGCATCGCGGTTTCGTCGCAGAGCACTACGAGGCTCCCTTGCGACAAACGCCGGACATACAGACGAAGATGCGCTTCTTCCGACCCGGAGGACAGGCTCAGTGGCGCTTCCTGAGTGGTAGCCCAACGCGGGTTGCCTTGAAGCACCCGGTCGAGATCGGGGAACAGCGTTTCGAAGGATTCGCCCGCGGGCGCCTGCACCAAGCCACTGGCTTCCAGGGCCGGGGTATTCACGTGAATGACCTTCCCCGCGTCATCAAGCCATATGGCAGGCCACGGGAACGCCTCGACGATCTCGTCGCCAATCGTCGCGGTCGTCGGGCTCGGTACGGTCATGATCTGTGCATTGTACCTGTTCAATGTGTCTCTCTACGTGACGTGGATCTCTTTGAACAACCTGGCGCAGCGTCTCTCCTTGTCCTTTCACGTAGCACCACGCCGCCCCTCACCACTGCAGGAGGCAGAACCGCGGCTTGGTCTGCACGATAGCTTGGGGGCGGATCTTGTGTGTTGGACGTGATTGAGCGGTTGGGGGTTCCGGGAAACGACCGGGCACACCCGGAGAACCCGAGAAGTGACCGCTCGTACGTGGCTTCCCCGATCCTACCTGTCAGGGCATCGGTCGCAGAAGAGCTTGCGTGAAATCCCTTCAGCTCCAGCATACTGTAATTCGGAAGTACAGTAGCAGCGCAGCCGGCGCCTCGCCAATTCACGCTCAGGACCAAGGTGGCTCCTCAGCACCACCAGGATCGGATCTAGCCACACTGGGCGAGTGTCAGCCCGGCCAGGGCGGGATTCGCATCATTCGCCCGACCCTCGCGTGCAGCGAGTCCGATTCATGCCTCGACCTCGCTGCACGCGCGTCTCCCACGCCTTCCCCGATCAACCCGCTAGCTTTGCACCACTTGCCGCTCCGACTGCGACTCCGCCGAGGTCGCCGGGCTTACCCGGGTAGCGCAGAACTTGAACTCGGGAATCTTGCCATAGGGGTCAAGGGCCTCGTTGGTCAGCAGGTTCGCGGCAGCCTCATGGTACGCGAACGGCATGAACACCGAGCGTCGAGCCATTCCGCGGTCCGCGCGCGCCATCGCCATGATCTCACCCCGACGAGAAGTGATGACCACACGCTGACCCGGCTGAATCCCCAGATCCACCAGGTCCTCGGGGTGGAGGCTGGCAACTGCCTCGGGCTCGATGGCATTCAGCACCGCCGCATGGCGGGTCATGCTCCCGGTGTGCCAGTGCTCCAGCTGCCGCCCCGTGGTAAAGACGAACGGATAGTCGGAGTCCGGCAGCTCGTCGGCATGCACATATTGGGCGGGGACGAAGCGGGCGCGACCACTGGCGGTGGGGAAGCTCTGCTGGAAGATGATGGGCTCCCCCGGGTCGCCTTCCTCTCGCAGAGGATAGGTCAGTGTATGCTCGGCCTCGAGCCTGTCCCAGGTCATACCCCCGAGGCTTGGTGTGGCCAGGCGCATCTCCTCGAACACATCCCGCACGGACCCGTAGGACCACGCCAACCCCAGTCCCTCGGCCATCTGCTGGATGATCGACAGGTCCTGGCGCGCTTCCCCGGGGGGGTCGATGGCCTGGCGCCCAAGCTGGACTCGCCGGTCGGTGTTGGTGAACGTACCGGTCTTTTCCGGGAAAGCGGAGGCGGGCAGAATGACGTCGGCAAAGCCTGCGGTCTCAGTGAAGAAGATGTCCTGCACCACCAGATGCTCGAGCTGGGCCAATGCCTCCCGGGCGTGGTTCAGGTTGGGATCCGACATGGCCGGGTTTTCACCCATGATGTACATGCCGTGAATCTGGCCCTCGTGGATCGCGGTCATGATTTCCACGACTGTGAGCCCTGGCTTGGGATCCAGCGCGGCATCCCAAAGCTGCTCGAACCGCTTCTGCACAGCCGGGTCGTCCACCCGCTGGTAGTCGGGGTAGACCATCGGAATCAGGCCGACATCCGAGGCCCCCTGCACATTGTTCTGGCCGCGCAGGGGATGCAGGCCGGTGCCGGGGCGTCCGATCTGGCCCGTAAGCAGGGCCAGCGCAATGAGGCAGCGCGCATTGTCGGTACCATGGATGTGCTGGGAGATGCCCATGCCCCAGAAAATCATGGCTCCCTTGGCGGTAGCGTAGAGCCGCGCGACTTCGCGGATGGTTGCGGCAGAAATACCGGTGATGCCCGCGACCTGCTCCGGGGGATAGTTCATCACGTTCTGCTTGAGCGCCTCGTAACCCTCGGTATGGTCACGGATGTAGGCGTCGTTTTGCAGCCCTTCTTCAATGATCGTGTACATCATGGCATTCAACAGCGGCACGTCGGTGTCGGCGTTGAACTGCAAGGTATACGCAGCATGGCGCGCCAATTCCGACCGGTAGGGGTCGATGAGAATCAGCTTCTTGCCGTTCTTCGCTGCATTCTTCATGAAAGTGGCAGCCACCGGGTGATTCACGGTGGGCCGCGCACCAATGACGATGATGACCTCTGCCTCGGCCACATCCTCCACCTGGTTCGACACGGAACCGGAGCCGATGGTCTCCAGCATGGCAGCAACCGATGACGCGTGGCACAAGCGGGTACAGTGATCCACGTTGTTGGTACGGAAACCGGTGCGGACGAGCTTCTGGAACAAGTATGCCTCTTCGTTGCTGCCCTTGGCCGAGCCGAAGCCAGCCAAGGCTGCCCCGCCCTTGTCGTCGCGGATGCGACGAAGGCCGCCGGTGGCCTTTTCCAGTGCCTCTTCCCAACTCGCCTCGCGGAAGTACTCATGCATCCGCTCGCGCCCGAGCACTTCGGCCGTCTTGGCCTTGCCCTCGCGCCGGATCAGGGGCTTGGTCAGGCGGTTCGCATGATGGACATAGTCGAAGCCATAGCGACCCTTCACACACAGGCGACTGTGGTTGGAGGGGCCGTCGCGGCCATCGGTGTAGAGGATAGTGTTGTCCTTCACATGATAGGTGAGCAGGCAACCGACGCCACAGTAGGGGCAGACCGATTCCACCTGCTTGTCGGCCACCGTCTTGCCGACCTCGAGGGCGGGCATCAGGGCGCCCGTGGGGCACGCCTGGACGCACTCGCCGCAGGTCACACAGGTGCTGTCGCCCATCGGATCATCGAGGTCGAAGACGATCTTGGAATGTCCACCCCGGAAGGCGTAGCCGATGACATCGTTGACCTGTTCCTCCCGGCAGGCGCGGACACAACGCGTGCACTGGATGCAGGTATCCAGATTCACGGCAATGGCGGCGTTGCTGAGATCGCGGGTGGGTTGCGGTCGCTGCCCGAAACGCGGGCTGCTCAGCCCCAGCTTGCCGACCCAATGGTCAAGCTCCGAATTCGGCGTATGCGGCGAGGCCGCCTGGTCGGGCATATCGGCCAGCAGCAGCTCAAGTACCATGCGCTGGGACAGCCGCGCCCGGTCGTTGTCACTGCGTACGACCATTCCCTCCTTGGGTGCTCGACAGCAGGAGGGAGCGAGAACCCGTTCACCCTCGATCTCGACCATGCAGGAGCGGCAGTTGCCCACCGCGCGATACCCTTCCATGTAGCAAAGGCTGGGGATCTCGACACCGACCCGCCGGGCCGCCTGAAGGATGGTCTCGCCCTCCAGGGCCTCCATCGACTGGCCGTTGAGTTCGAATCGGATCGTTGTCTCGTCGACAGGGCGAAGATTGGCAGTCACTTGCTGGGAATTTGCAGTCATTTGGTATCGAACTCCTGCGGAAAATATTTGAGGGCGCAGCGCAGCGGATTCGGGGCAGCCTGACCCAGTCCGCAAATCGATGCGTCGACCATTGCAGTGGCCAATTCCTCGAGCAAGGCCTCATCCCAGACCTCCTGCTCCATCAGGGCCACGGCCTTCACCGTCCCGACCCGGCAGGGCGTACACTGGCCACAGGACTCGTGGGCAAAGAAGCGCATCGCGTTGAGGGCTGCCCGGCGCGCGCTGTCCTTGTCCGAAAGCACAATGATGGCGGCCGAGCCGATGAAGCAGCTTGCATCCACCTCCTGAAGGGTATCGAAATCCAGAGGCACGTCTGCCTTGGAAGCCGGGAGGATCCCTCCGGAGGCGCCGCCGGGGAAAAAACCGTAGAGCGTGTGGCCGTCCAGCATGCCGCCGCAATACTCGTCGATGAGTTCCCGCAAGGTAATTCCGGCAGGGGCCAGATGGACCCCTGGCTGCTTCACTCGGCCGCTGACGGAGAACGAGCGCAGACCGTGGCGGCCATGGCGGCCCTGATCGGCAAACCAATCGGGACCCTTTTCCAGGATGTCCCGCACCCAGTGCATGGTTTCCAGGTTCTGTTCAAGAGTGGGGCGCCCGAAGATCCCTACCTGTGCGACCAAAGGCGGCCGAAGGCGGGGCATCCCGCGTTTGCCTTCGATCGACTCGATCATCGCCGACTCCTCGCCACAGATATAGGCGCCGGCGCCCCGGCGGATATGAATCCGGGGCAAAGGACAGGGCGGATTGGATTCCAGATCAGTGACCGCCTGATGGAGAATGCTTTCGGCGGCGGCATATTCGTCCCGCAGATAGAGGTAGACGTCTGGGGCGTTGACGGCCCAGGCACCGATGAGGGTGCCTTCCAGAAACCGGTGCGGATCGCGTTCCAGATAATGGCGATCCTTGAAAGTCCCGGGTTCGCCCTCGTCGATGTTGATGGCCACGTAGCGCGGTTCGGGCTCGTTGCGAAGTGCGCGCCACTTGCGTCCAGCGGGAAACCCGGCGCCACCGAGTCCCCGGAGCTTGGCGTTCTCGAGAGTGGTGACGATCTCTTCGACATCGCGCCGACCATGAACGCAATCGGCCAGCAGCGCATAGCCACCCGCCTCACGGTACGCGGAATAATGGACAACGCCATCCTGTTCCGGCGGCCTCACGGTCCCGGCGTATACCGCCGCGGTGACCTTCGCGGGCGTGGCTTGACCGATGGGGTTTCGCCCAACCACGGCGACGGGAGCTTCATGGCAACGGCCCACGCAAGGAACCGGTTGAACGCGTACATCAGGACCCAGCTTCTCCCTCAGGTCATCCATGAGCCCGCCACAGCCGTACATCTCGCAGGTGACGGAGTCACAGACCCGTACGGTAATCGGTGGCGGCGGAGTATCGCCCGGCTTGGTAACGTCGAAATGATGGTAAAAGGTGGCCACCTCGTAGACCTCGGTCATGGCCAGGCCCAGTTCATGAGCAAGTGCCACCATGTGGTCAGCAGAGATATGCCGGTAGCTGTCCTGGATGCGGTGCAAATACTCGATCAACAGATCGGGGCGCCGAGGATCATCCGCCAGCAAGGCTTGCACCTCGGCGAGAGCCTGTTCCTGCAGCTGCCGGCCTTTCAGGTGCCCGCGCCCCTTCCTGCGCCCCTTGGAGGGGCTATTGTTCGTCTCAGGGATGTCTGTTGTCTGCATTCCCTGGGTCTCCGCTTTTTCTGTTGTGGATGTCTGGTCGTTCATGCTCGATGGCCCTCGACCCGGGGCAGTCGTTTGCCGCAGGCCAGCGCCACCGACAACCCCACCGGTCCGTTGCCATACGAAATCCGAACCCAACGCGGGGATCTCAGTCGGGTACGCGCGCCATCAACGAACAGGCGCTGCGCCTTCGTCACCGATTCGATCGTCGGTTCCTGGGTCGACCGCAGGGATCGAAGCGCGTGCTTCCGAGCCGGGTCGGGTTCTCCGTTTTGCAACACTGATCTTTCCATTTGAAACACCTCAAGTGGAGCGAAACCGATCCCGATCAGCCTGTATGCCTTTCGGCACAATGGGTTACAGGATTCGATGATGATTTTTTTTGAGTGGACCCGACTGTACATGCAACTTCTGTGCCGCTACTGACGCCAGCCACAGCGCCATTGCGGTCTTCAGGCTCGATCGGGAGGATCGGCGGAGTCGGACGTCTGTCCACGTGGCAGCCCCAGATCTTTCAGCAACGCCGTGAGCATCGCCACCCCCTGAGCCGGGGCCACCTTCTGCAGCGCGCCGTTCACTCGCGCATAAAGCCCCGCCTCGGTGACCACGAAATCCATTGGGATATCGAAGGATTGAGGGACCAACGAGTCAATGCGAAGCAATTCATAACCCAAGCCGACAGCGACCGGCCGAGGCTGGATGGCAGCCAGGGTCCGATCGAAATAGCCTCCACCGTAGCCCAGTCGATAGCCCGATCCATCGAACCCGTTAACCGGAATGAGTATCATGTCCGGCACCAGTTCACGGGTCCCCTGCGGGACAGGGATTCCGTAGGCCCCGGCGTCCATTCGCGCGTCCGGATACCATTCATCGAACAGCAAGGGCTGCCCCTTCGCCTGGACTCGCGGCAATGCCAAACGGACGCCGGACTGCCACCAGCGTGTAACCACGGGCCGCGCGTCGAACTCCGCCTTGTATGGCCAGCAGAACCCGGCCGTGATCGTTGGCGGCGGAACCAGACCCTGTTCCAGATGGGTCTCGATGCCCCTATCCCAGACCGCCCGCACATCCGGCTCAATCGCCTGGCGCAACCGAACTCCCTCGGCACGCCGGCCCTTGCGTTCCGTTGCGGACGAATCCGATGCTGACCCGGACATCAATTGCACCCTCGCAGATCGACCATTGCTTGCGAATTCATGCGTTCACCACCTCTGGCTGCATCTGCGGCACCTGCGTCGCAAAGAAATGCAATGCAGCGCCCGCCAGTACAAAGGACCCGAACACCATGATGCGGTCTTCCGGCCGGGCGCTCTGTAGAGCCGCGACGATGCCGTCTTCCGCAGTGGCGGTGATGTGGACCGCCCCGCTCACCGAGAGCTCTGCCATCAGGCCCGCGAGCTCGTCGGGCGGCAGAGCCCGTGGAACCGCCAGATCAGGGATCCACCACTCGTCGAAGGCATTTCGAACCAGCTCCAGCACACCGCGCACATCCTTGTCCCGCATGATCCCGAACACTGCCAGCGTCCTGCCTCTGCTCGGCGCGCGATGCAGATTCCCCGCCACCGTCGCGACGGCATGCGGATTATGGGCTACATCCACCACGACCTCGGGCGTGTCCAGCACGCGTTGAAACCGGCCGCCTGGTTGCGCGCGCCGAATCCCTTCAGCCATTGCCGCTGGCGCCGTGGGTAACAGGGGCTTCAGATGTCCAAGAGCGGCCACACAGGCCGCGGCGTTCGCGATCTGATGTTCCCCCGCCAGTCCGGGTAGCGGCAGATCCAGCGCATGACCCATGTGGTGGTCAACGAAACGCCAACCGGCGTCTCCGTCGCGTTCCGCCGTGAAGTCGACGCCATACCGGAACAGCCGGGCGCCAATGGCTTGTGCGTGCTCGCGGACCGATTCCGGCATCAGCGGGTTGCCAAAGATTGCCGGGCGCTCCGGACGAAAGATTCCGGCCTTCTCGAAGCCAATCTTCTCCAACGTGTCGCCAAGATACTCCATGTGATCCATGGCCACCGAGGTGACAATCGCACAGTCGGGGTCGAACGCATTCACCGCATCGAGACGCCCGCCAAGACCGACCTCCAGAATTGCGACGTGCAGGTCGGCCCGCTGAAACAGGATCATGGCCGCCAGCGTCGTGTACTCGAAATAGGTGAGCTCGACATCTCCACGCGCTTGCTCGACCAGGTCGAAGGCGTGGATCAGCCGCCGGTCGGGCATCTCGACCCCGCCCACCCGGAACCGCTCATTGATGCGCAGAAGGTGCGGCGACGTGTAGCAGCCGACCCGGTACCCTCCGGCCATGAGCATGGCCTCGAGCATCGAACAGGTTGACCCCTTGCCGTTGGTTCCACCAACGGTAACGACAACGAATCCAGGATCCAGGCGCAATACGCGACGCACTCGCTCGACACGGTCGAGACCCATGTCGATCGATTTCGGATTCACCCGCTCGATATAACGGATCCAGTCCTCCAACGTGGCCATACTCATACCAGGGGTCTCCTGCCGGTATCGGATCCGGCTACGTAATGGCGCCTCATCCGACCCATCGCAGCCTCCATATCGGCAGCAACATGGTCATCCGGCCAGCTTCGGCACCGAATTGTCGCCCGAACCGGATTGCCGCTTCGCTGCCTCAACCGTGTTGTATATCAGCATGGTCACGGTCATCGGCCCCACGCCCCCCGGAACCGGAGTGATGTGGGACGCCTTCTG
>JAABSN010000148.1 GCA_011390385.1 Thioalkalivibrio nitratireducens
GACAAGCGCCGGCCGCGCGCGAATGAAGCGCAGGTGATGCACATCATCGGGGATGTCGAGGGGCAGTGCTGCGTCATCATCGACGACATGGTCGATACTGCCGGCACCCTTTGTCAGGCGGCGCGGGCGCTGAAGGAGCATGGGGCCGCCAAGGTCTATGCCTACGCAACGCATGCCGTGCTTTCCGGCCCCGCTGTTGCTAACATAGAGAGTTCCATGCTCGATGAGCTGGTGGTTACCGACACCCTTTTGTTGCAGCCGAATGCGCAGGCCTGCAGCCGTATTCGGCAGTTGTCGGTGGCGGAGATGCTTGCCGAAACCATCCGTCGCATCAACATGGAAGAATCGGTCAGTTCCCTGTTCGTGGATTGATCGCGCTCTGGCGAGGCCCTTGCCGGGTCCGCCGCTTCGGGCTCCGAGCCCTTTCTGGCGCCTCATCTGGTCGCGGATGAGGCGCATTCATTTTGGAGAACGTCACGATGAGTACGGATTTTGTCATTGAAGCCGAACCGCGCCTGGAGCAGGGATCGAGTGCGAGCCGCCGCCTGCGCCGTGCCGGCAAGTTGCCGGGGATACTTTACGGGGGTCACCAGGACCCGGCCGCAATCAGCCTCGACCATAACGCCATCATGCTGAACCTGAAGAATGAGGCATTCTATTCACACATCCTGACCGTGAATCTGAACGGCAAGGCCGAGCGTGCGGTCCTGCGTGATGTACAGCGGCATCCGTTCAAGCCGACGCTGGTGCATATCGATCTGTTGCGGGTCAGCGCTGACGAGCCGATACGCGTCCACGTTCCGCTGCATCTGGTCAACGAGGAAATCTGCAAGGGCGTGAAGACGGGTGGCGGGATGATCAATCGCCAGTTGACCGAGGTGGAGATCGAATGCCTGCCGGCAAACCTGCCCGAGTCGATTGAAGTGGACGTTGCAAACCTTGAGGTGGGTGACTCGATCCATCTGTCGGAGATCGTTCTGCCTGAGGGTGTGACCGTAGTTGCCCTTGCCCACGAAGGTCATGACTCGGCCGTCGTCGGCGTGCTGCTGCCGCGCGGCGAGAAGGTGGCCGACGATGCCGAAGGTGAAGAGGATGTCCCGGGCGTGGGTGGCGAGGAAGCCTGATTCGGGACGATGGCTGTCAATCCTGTCCGGACGCTGCCCATACGCCTGATTGTCGGATTGGGCAATCCGGGCCCGCGTTATGCCGACACACGACATAACGCGGGCTTCTGGTTTGTCGAACGCCTGGCGGATGATCTCGGTGGGTCGTTCCGCGCCGAGTCACGTTTCGAGGGCGAGGTTGCGCGGGTCATGATCGATGGTGCGCAGTGCAATCTCCTGAAACCGCTGACCTTCATGAACAAGAGCGGGAATGCCGTGCAGAAACTTGCCGGCTTCCTCAAGATCTCCCCGGAACAGATCCTGGTCATTCACGATGAACTCGACCTGCCGGCGGGTACTGCCCGGCTGAAAATGGGCGGTGGGCACGGTGGCCACAATGGCCTGCGTGATCTCCATCGGCACCTCGGTCCGGACTATGCGCGTCTGCGGATTGGTATCGGACATCCAGGGATTCGCGAGGCCGTGATCGGCTATGTGCTGGAACGTCCCTCGCGTGCCGACGAAAGCGCCATGCGTGAAGCCATCGGTGCGGCGCTCGAATCGGTGCCCGCTCTGGTTGCCGGGGATTGGGACAAGGCAGTGCGCAGTCTGCACGTGCGGGCTGCGTCCGACAAAGAGAACGAATCATGAGCCTCAAGTGTGGGATCGTCGGATTGCCCAATGTGGGAAAATCCACGCTATTCAATGCTCTGACGAGAGCCGGGATCGCGGCCGAGAACTACCCGTTCTGCACCATCGATCCCAACGTGGGGGTGGTCGAAGTGCCCGATCCCCGGCTCGACGCGCTGGCCGCTATCGTGAAACCGCAGCGGGTGTTGCCAACGACGGTCGAATTCGTCGACATCGCGGGCCTCGTTGCCGGGGCCGCCGAAGGCGAGGGTCTGGGTAACAAGTTTCTTTCGCATATCCGGGAAACAGATGCCATTGCCCAGGTGGTCCGCTGCTTTCAGGACGATGACGTGGTGCACGTCTCGGGTCGGGTCGACCCGCTGTCCGACATCGAGACCATCAGTACCGAACTGGCGCTGGCCGACCTCGATACGGTATCCAGGGCGATCACGCGGCTGACCCGGGCTGCCAAATCACAGGACAAGGATGCCATAGCCCGTCTCGAAATCGCGGAGCGCGTCGCGGCTGGGCTGGACAAGGGTACACCCGTACGTGCCCAGGCCCTCTCCGAGGAATCGCTGATTCTCCTTAGAGATCTGCATTTGCTGACTGCGAAGCCACTGATGTATATCGCCAATGTCAATGAGGACGGATTCAGTGATAATCCGTTGCTGGCACAGGTCGAGGCACATGCCACGCAGGAAGGTGCCGAGGTGGTGCCCGTATGCGCAGCCCTGGAGGCTGAGATTGCACAACTCGAGGATGCAGAGCGAGCGGAGTTTCTGGCGGAACTCGGTGTTTCCGAACCTGGACTGGATCGTGTCGTGCGGGGTACCTATCGGCTGCTCAACCTGCAGACCTTCTTCACGGCTGGTCCGAAGGAGGTTCGCGCCTGGACCGTGCGCAGGGGCGCGACGGCACCCCAGGCCGCTGGCGTGATTCACACCGATTTCGAGAAGGGTTTTATCCGCGCCGAGGTCATCGCCTTTGATGACTTCGTGTCGCTCGGTGGTGAGCAGGGAGCGAAGGACGCAGGAAAATGGCGCCTGGAGGGCAAGGAATACGGCATGAAGGAAGGGGACGTTGTACATTTCCGCTTCAACGTCTGATGCTTCAGGCCCGCGCGGGGTGATGCAGTGATCATTTTCCCCGCGCAGACACCCGCCGCACCCGGAAACCGGATGCCAGATACACGTTCGGCAAAGGCGTTCAGAACGCGTTGCCGCAAGTAACTATCGAGTCGTCAGGAGGCTCCCATGGATGTCATGGACAGGATTCGCCAGCAGGTCGAAGAAAACCCGGTGGTGATCTTCATGAAGGGGACACCGCAGTTTCCGATGTGCGGGTTCTCGAGTCGTGCCGCCGAGGCGCTGAAGCGCTGTGAGCGCGAATTCGCCTTTGTCAACGTGCTTGCCGATCAGGAAGTGTTCCAGAATCTTCCGCGCTTCGCGGACTGGCCGACATTTCCGCAGATTTACATCGACGGTGAACTGATCGGCGGCTGCGACATCACGCTGGAGATGTTCGACAAGGGTGAGCTGAAGAAACTCGTCGACGACGCGCACGCCAAGCGCGCGTAACGGAGCACTGAGCGAGGCTGCCAGGGGCGCGGAATGCCCTGGCGCCATCGCATCTCTCACGCATCGGGTGGTGGCGCCTCGACGCGACGCATGCCGTAGGGTGTCAATGAGCGCAGCGAATTGCACCATTCGAGGCCCGGGAGCCAGTGGGGCAAAGTGGGCGTCGTATGCGGTGCGGTTCGGCTTCGCCTCACCGCACCCTGCGTGATGGGTGTTCACGATACACCTGCAGGTTGCACGGATGGGTCGGGGTCTGACTTTCACACTAACGATTGGCGGTTTTCCGTGACCGGTTCGCGCCCTCTCCCTTATCCCGGTCCTTCGGCTTCGGAAAACAGCGCCGCGCCCTGAGGAACGCCCGCGGTGTCCATCCAGCGGTTGGCGATGGCGCAGAAGATGTCGGCTGTCATTTCCGCGTCATAGGCGGCGCTGTGGGCGGATTCGTTGTCCCAGGTCATTCCGGCGGCTTCGGCCGCGCGTGCCAGAACCGTCTGCCCGTAGGCCAGCGCCGACAGCGAGACTGTGTCGAGGCTGCTGAACGGGTGGAAGGGGTTGCGGCGAATACCGCAGCGTTCTGCCGCAGAATGCACGAAGCCGAGATCGAAATGGGCATTGTGTCCCACCAGGATGGCGCGCTTGCATTGGTTGATCTTCACTTCCTTCCGGACCTCGCTGAACAGTTTGCCGAGGGCCTGGTCCTCTGGGTGTGCGATGCGCAGAGGGTGAAACGGGTCGATACCGTTGACTTCAAGAGATTTCGGATCCAGCAGCCCCCCCTCGAACGGGCGCACGTGAAGGCTCAGCGTGCGCTCGCGGTAAAGGTGATCGTTCCGGCCGCGGCGCAGGAATACGGCGGCGACCTGAAGCAACGCGTGTTGGCGGCAGTCGAAGCCGCCGGTCTCGACATCGACCACCACCGGCAGGAAGCCACGGAAGCGGTTGGCCATCGGGCGCTGGTCAGGGAGCAGAGTCTGGATTTCGGGCATTGTTTCCGTGCAGGTCTGGAGGAGTGAATTCAGGGTCGTCGGGCCTACCAGTTGGTGTGTCCTGGCGGGTCAGGAGGGCAACATCCATTGATCATCAGGTGTTGTCCGGCGGCTGCCTGGAGGCTGGGCTGATGGGTAGAGGCATTCTCCGGACGTCCTGGCTCTGTTGCGCGGTGCGTCTGTATTCATTGCCGAGCGGAACGCTGTCACCCTGAGGGAAGCCCATCCATGCCATGTTCTCCGGGGGTGGCTCGGCGGCACGGCAGCGACCCGGTTGGTTGTCGTGAGACATGGGGCGAATAATCCACGATCCACGGCGTTTGCGCGCATATCTACTGTAGTTGTACCCATTTTCGGCGAACTTGCCCGCATCCGATCATCCCGACTTGACCTGCGTGGGCCTCAGTCCGGATACTTGCCTCCCTGTGCGCGCCCTCACCACATCACGCTTCCATAGTAGCAGAAAGGGCACGCAGCGCCGGCCCTGCCGCATCTTTCCGGGTGTCGCAACAGGCTTCTTACAGGGGATCAAGCATGAACGCAAACGCTGACTCGCACGACATCGATCCGCAGGAAACCCAGGAATGGATCGATGCCCTCGAGGCTGTCCTCGAAGCGGACGGCGCTGAGCGCGCGCACCAGCTTCTCGAGTCCCTGATCGACAAGGCCCGTCGCAGCGGCGCTTACCTGCCGTATTCGGCGAATACCGCCTACGTGAATACGATTCCGCCGCGCCAGGAGCCTGTTTATCCCGGCGACAGCGCAATGGAGCATCGCATCCGTTCCTACATCCGCTGGAACGCGATGGCGATGGTGGTCAAGGCGAACCGGGTCTCGGCCGAGCTTGGCGGCCACATTGCCACCTTTGCCTCGGCGGCCACACTCTACGACGTCGGCTTCAACCATTTCTGGCGTGCCCCTTCGCACGAGCACGGCGGCGATCTCGTCTTCGTGCAGGGGCACTCGGCACCTGGAATGTATGCGCGTTCCTTCCTGGAGGGGCGCCTGACGGAGGAACAGCTGGATCATTTTCGCCGTGAAGTCGATGGCAAAGGGTTGTCCTCGTATCCGCATCCCTGGTTGATGGCGGATTACTGGCAGTTCCCCACCGTGTCCATGGGACTCGGTCCGATCATGAGTATCTTCCAGGCTCGGTTCATGAAATACCTGCAGGACCGCGGACTGGCGAAGACAGACGACCGCAAGGTCTGGAGCTTCGTCGGCGACGGCGAGGTGGACGAGCCGGAGACTCTGGGTGCGATCACCCTCGCCTCGCGCGAGAAGCTCGACAACCTGATCTGGGTGGTCAACTGCAACCTGCAGCGTCTCGATGGCCCCGTGCGTGGCAACGGCAAGATCATCCAGGAACTCGAAGCGATGTTCCGTGGCGCCGGCTGGAATGTGATCAAGGTTCTGTGGGGCCGCTACTGGGATCCGCTGCTGGCTCGGGACCAGGATGGTCTGCTGCAACGGCGCATGATGGAGGCCGTGGACGGCGACTACCAGAACTACAAGTCCCGTGATGGCGCCTACGTGCGCGAGCATTTCTTCGGCAAATATCCCGAATTGAAGGCGATGGTTGCCAACATGTCCGACGAGGACATCTGGCGCCTGAACCGCGGCGGCCACGATCCGGCGAAGGTCTTCGCTGCCTACAAGGCGGCTGCCGAGCACGTCGACCAGCCGACCGTGATTCTCGCCCACACGGTGAAGGGCTATGGCATGGGTACCGCCGGCGAGGCACAGAACCGCACTCACAGCCAGAAGAAGCTCGATGTGGAGGACATGAAGGCCTTCCGCAACCGCTTCGATATCCCGCTGTCCGACGCCCAGATCGAGGCCGCCGAGTACATCCGGCCCAAGTCGGACACGCCGGAGATGAAATACATGCTCGAGCGCCGCCAGGCCCTCGGCGGTTTCCTGCCGGTGCGCCGGCCGCTCGCTGCGCCGCTGGAGGTGCCGGATCTGGAGGCCTTCGGGTCGCTGCTGGAGTCCAGCGGCGAGCGCGAGATGTCGACCACGATGGCCTTCGTGCGCTTGTTGACCCTGTTGGCACGCGACAAGAAGATCGGCCGCTACGTGGTGCCGATTGTTCCGGACGAGGCACGGACATTCGGCATGGAGGGGCTGTTTCGCCAGCTCGGAATCTATTCGTCGGTAGGGCAGCTCTACCAGCCGCAGGACCGCGAGCAGGTGATGTACTACAAGGAGGACAAGAAGGGCCAGATCCTGGAAGAAGGCATCAACGAAGCCGGAGCGATGTCTTCGTGGATTGCCGCCGCGACTTCGTATTCGACCCACGGTGTCGCGACGGTACCCTTCTACATCTATTACTCGATGTTCGGCTTCCAGCGTGTCGGTGACCTGATCTGGGCCGCTGGCGACATGCAGGCGCGCGGTTTCCTGATCGGCGGCACGGCCGGGCGCACCACGCTTGCAGGCGAGGGACTGCAGCACCAGGACGGGCACAGCCTGATGATGGCCGCGAACGTTCCCAACTGCATTTCCTATGACCCTACCTTTGCCTACGAACTGGCCGTGATCGTCCACAGCGGATTGCAGCGGATGTACGTGGATCAGCAGAAGGTTTTCTACTACATCACCACGATGAACGAAAATTACCCGCAGCCGGAGATGCCGAAGGGCGCGGAGAAGGGTATCGTGCGCGGTCTCTACAAGTTCGCATCGGCGGGGCGACGCAAGAAGCAGGTGCGTCTGCTCGGATCGGGCACCATCCTGCGCGAGGTGATTGCCGCCGCCGAATTGCTCGACAACGATTTCAGCGTTTCGTCCGAGATCTGGAGCGCGACCAGTTTCAACGAGCTGGCGCGTGATGGCCGCGACTGCGAACGTGAGGCGATGCTGAAGCCCAAGGGCAAGCCGCAGGTTCCGTGGGTGACGCAGTGTCTGTCCAACTCGTCGGCCCCGGTGATAGCGGCAACGGACTACGTGAAGGCCTACGCGGATCAGATTCGCGCCTGGGTGCCGGGTCCCTATCGTGTGCTCGGAACCGACGGATTTGGGCGTTCGGACACGCGCGCTGCGTTACGCAGGCACTTCGAGGTTGACCGTCACTACATCGTCGTCGCCGCGCTACGGTCGCTGGTGGAAGTCGGAGAGATCGATGCATCGGTGGTCACTGATGCCATCACCAGGTACGGGATCGACACCAGCCGCCCCAACCCCCTTCATGCCTGAGTCGGGCGCTGCCGTTCCCCCAGCCAGGAGCTGACATGAGCGAGATCATTACCGTGGATGTCCCCGACATCGGCGATTTCAAGGATGTGGAAATCATCGAGGTGCTGGTCGGTATCGGCGACGAGGTGGCCCCCGAGGACCCCTTGATCACCCTGGAATCGGACAAGGCGTCGATCGAGATACCGGCACCACAGGGCGGTGTGGTGCGCAAACTCAAGGTCAAGGTGGGCGACCGCGTATCCGAAGGCGATGCGATTCTTGATCTGGAGCCAGCGTCCGGGGACGAGAAGACACCGGAGCCGGCGCCGAAAAGCGCTGGCAAGACGGAGGAAAACCAACCTGCTTCAGGCAGGCACGAGGCGGAGTCGAAGCCCGAATCCAGGGGCGGCGCCGAGCAGTCTTCCCGGCCCGCGCCCGCGACGGAAGGGCCGCGGCCGTCGCCGACGGCGCATATTCCCGACGAGAAGGCCTTCCGCAAGGCGCATGCCTCTCCCGGCATTCGCCGGTTCGCGCGCGAACTGGGTGTGGATCTGGCCAAGGTCGAAGGCAGTGGTCGCAAGAAACGCATCCTGCGCGAGGACGTCCAGGGTTTCGTCAAGCGGGCACTGAGCCAGCCCGGGGGCTCGGCCCTGGGTGTCGAACCGATGCCCGAGATCGACTACAGCCAGTTCGGGCCGGTCGAGACCCAGGCGCTGACCAAGATCAACAAGCTGACGGGCAAGAATCTGCACCGCAACTGGGTGACCGTGCCGCACGTGACCCAGTTTGACGAGGCGGATATCACCGAGCTCGAGGATTTCCGCAAGTCGCTGAAGGACGAG
>JAABSN010000149.1 GCA_011390385.1 Thioalkalivibrio nitratireducens
TTATTTTCACTACGACCGCGCCGTCGGCTTCGCGCCGGTGATGGGGCTCGACCATCCCGTGGACGGCGATGACAGCGCCTGCAACGGGGTCTTCGGCGACGTGGCGCTGTGCGAGAACAACGGGCTGCTCGCGGTCGCCTCGCACACCGCGCGCGGTCCCGGCGGGCGTTCCGCGAAGAGCCTGCTGCACCTGTCTTCCCCGTGGGACAGCCGCCCGGTCGCGCGGCCGCTCATGACCACCGGGGATTACCTGCGCGGCAGCGACCACCAGCTCAGCGGCATCGGCATCATCGACGTGAGCCCGGCCGGCCACTTCGGCATGAGCACCCATTTCGTCCCGCCGCGCGAGCTGCTCCAGGCCGGCGCGCAGCCGAACGCGGCGCGCGACATCCACCACGGCCTCCTGGCCGGACACCTTGCCGCGCCCGCCGACCACTTCCTGCTGGTGGCGCCCGCCGAGCTGATGCTCTCGACCCACGCGGCCAATGTCAGCTACGGCCCGCGCGTCGGCTTCGACGGCACCGTGCATACCAAGGTCGGCGGGCTCGATGGCGGACACGAGCTGCTGGTGCGCGGCGATCGCGTGATCCGGCGCACCGATGAGCCCGGCCCCGGCGGCGAGCGGGTGCACAGCTTCACGCCGGGCGCCGTGGGCGCCGACGGCGCCTTCTATTACACGCAGTACGCCGACGGGCCCGACGAGCGCGTCGATGTCAGCCTCTGGGTGCACGACGGCGTCGAGCACCGGGTGTTGCTAACCAGCGGCGATGTCATCTCCAGGGTAGGCGGCGAGGTCGCCAACATCGTGTTTGCCACCACCACCAACCATGTCGATACGGAGCAGCGCATCGTGATGCTGTGCGAATTCACCGACGGCGACGCGGCCATTGTGGTCGGCGTGCCGGCCTGAGCTGGAGAAGCAGGACATGAGCGCAAGCAAGAGCATTCCCCGGACACTCGTCGGCACCAACACCGTCCCGAACATCACCCATGGCGTGCCGCTCTCGACGGTGTTCCATTTCCCCGAGGGCGCCGCGTACCAGCTCGGCGGCAGGCTGTTCGACACCGTCGGCAAGTACGACCTGAAAATACTGGAGGGCAAGGCCGCGGCCTACAGCGCGCTCAACCTGGAGGTCGGTCTCGCCGGCCCGAACTGGGCCGGGCGGCTGGAAGTGGAGGGCAGCGCGAACGAGGACCAGATCCACGCCGACTTGCTGCTGGACGACATCAAGGCCGGGATCCTGATCGGCGCGATCATCAACCCGATCCTGCGGCTGCAGATCCAGGCCTACACCGTCACCGAGCACCATCGCTATTGGCCGCCCAAGCTGTGGTTCACCCGCACCTGGCGCGACGTGTTCAACATCGACCAGGACATCGAGCTCGAGCCGATCACCTGGGCCTACAAGCTCATCCCGCTGGTGAAGACGATCGGCGGTTTCATCCCGTTTCTCAACGTCCTGGCGGCCTTCATCCCCACGGGCGAGCCCAAGCTGGTGGACGCGAAGAGCGGCATCGTCGACTACGTGAGCGACCCGGACAGCGTGCTCGACTGGGCATGGGAAGGCATGCTGCTCGAGCCGCAATACCAGGCCGAGTGGGATCTCATCGAGCTGGCCAGGGCGCTGGCGGGAACCATCGCGCTGATTCCGCCGGTGACCGCGGGCGCCGAGGCGGTCAGCCTGCTGGAACGCGTGACCAGCTGGCTGCGGCCGTCGCTTGGCACCGGGCCGGTGATGGGGATTCTCCTGCAGTCGCATCTGAAGATCTCGGGACTGAGCGGCTACTACGGGGCCGCCCGCGAGCACGAGATCACCACACACAAGCTGCGCACCGAGGGCTCGGTCATCGTCGGCGACATCGTCGCCGGCGCCGAGCACGTCGGCGAGATGACGGGCATCGGCCTGAATTTCACGCAGCGCGCCAGCCTCAACTTCTCTTTCGGCTGGCACATCAAGGTGTCGTGGCTGAAGATTCTCAGCTACGACCTGGTCGAGACCTGGAGCGGCAGCGATTTCCACCTGGAGATCCCGGTCTCGGAGCAGTATCGTTACGCGCTCGCCAACGAGCTGGGCAACCTGTCGGACGACGACAAGCTGGACATCAAGCTGCTCGACTCGTGGTTCTTCGGTCATGGCTGAGGCCGCGCGGTCAATCCCCAGCTGGCCGAGGTGCTGCACGCGCGTTATCGCGGGCTTGCCCGGGACCCTGAGCGCGACATGGTGGCCGCGCTGTTGCTGCGGGCGCCGGGCGATGAATCGCTCGAAGTTGCGCGCCAGGAGTTTTTCGCCACCGGCAACGAGACCCTGGTCACATTGCTCGATGCCTGGGACCGGCTGTCGCCCCAGCTGCGCGCGTGGGTGTTGCCGGCATGCATTGCTGCTGAGAGAAACGACCGGTGCAAGGATCGTGCGGCGGAGAGGGTTTGCAAGATTCTTCTCGGATCCGTTGCAGCCGCGGACACGGTGACGATACCCGAACTCTTGATTGCTATCGATAGCGTGTGGCGGCTGGCTCCTTTGAGCAAGACGCTGGACGAAGGGTTGCTTCTTCCCTGTTATCGGCATCCCGATCCGCGCGTGCGCACAGCGGCGGTCGCGGCAGGATCGGAGTCCCTTGACTGGTCGGAAATGCTCGTGAATGAGGCCGACGCGAAGGTACGGGCTGCACTGGCAGAGCGTATGGGTCGTTGCGGGGGCGCCTGCGTGGCCAAAGGGCTGGCCATGCTCTTGAGGGATGCCAGCTGGCGTGTCCGCGCGCGGGCAGCGGCAGCGCATGGATTGCTTCGGATGGGATCCATCGGGGCGATTGACGAGAAGATCAGCCCGGTCTGGTATGGGGCGCTCAAAACCTCAGGCCGTCTTTTATGAAACCTTAGGGTAAGCCAGTCCATGAACGATCAGGAATTCGGACTCGTCGCGTCCGGAGAAGACGCGGCGCGCGAGTATATGGCCTTTAGGCTCGGAAAAGAGGAGTACGGGCTGAATATCCTGAATGTTGCGCAAATCCGGGGTTACGACGCGGTCACCAAGATCGCCAACGCGCCCGCCTGATTGATTTTTTCAAGGACCGCAACCGCAGTGAAGAACCTCAAGATCGGTATCGTGCTTTCCTTCCTGATCACGGCCTCGATCACCCGTTCGGTGGCGCAGGTTTCCGGCGCCGCGAGGTAGATGGCCGAAGGTGATTTCGCTTTCGAGCTGTAATCCGACGCCCGTGACGGGATCTGCGAGGGGGTGAATGCGACGCTGGACGCGGTCATTGGGCCGCTTTCCGTGGCGGCAGACTATGTCGACAAAATCGCCAAGGGCGATATTCCTGCGAGAATCACGGACGAGTACAAGGGCGATTTCAACGCCCTGAAGAACAACTTCAACACCTGTATCGACGCTTTCAACAACTCAGTAGAAAAGCTCAGCGAGCTTATGGGGGGTATCAAGACTGCAGCCGACACCATCAACACCGGCGCCAAGGAAATCGCCGCCGGCAACACCAACTTTTCCCAGCGCACCGACGAACAGGCCTCCTCCCTCGAAGAATCCGCCGCCGCCGTCACGCCCGCAGCCCCGGTCGCCAGGACTCTTTACTCAGCAGCTCCGACATCGGTAGCCGGTGCGGGGATGCACCAGCGGCGCCGACGTATGACCCGCGCTACCGTGGCTTCGGTCTTTGCCTGCAACGCGGCATTGGCTGGCGCCAGGACCACCCTAAAGGCCTGCCCGCTCTTCGCTTCATCCAGGTCGTCGACTTCTATGATTGCGCGCCGGAAGGAACGGCGGAGCGTCCTGACCAGCGCAATCTTCAGGCGGAAGTACATCGCATGGTCTTCAACGCCCAGCGTGCACCGACGCAAGCCGACGATCACCCGCGTAGCGTCGGTTTTGCCTGGCTCGGGAGCCTTCTCGCCAACGCTTTTTTTTCGCCGCGCGAGGCGTGCGATCTCCAGCTCCCCAGGGACCAGCGCCGAGGTCGGATCTCGAGAGAAATTTGCTGCTCGCATGCTGCAAGACTCCTGGGCTGAAAGCCCGGCGGTGATTCCTGTGGGTTCGAGTCGCGAATACCGCAATTGGCCTGACCGACGCCAGGCAATGATGCGCCGCGGTAATTATTCCTGCCGTGAGTCGCCTCACAAAATTGCTGCCGGTTTTGCGATGGCAGGTGGGAAATCGTTTAGCCCGGGGAAACGCTAGCCGCCTTCTTGGATCGGCGCGCCGGTTTTTCCGTGCGTTGTGCGTTGCCGTGGCGATCGGCAACTGCGTACGGATGCTCGCACTGCCGAGCCCGCCCAGAAGACGGGCCGCTCAAGCCGCGCGGATAACAGCCGATATCTCCTACAGTAGAGCATCCGCCAAAGGCAGCCCTGCGCGCTCGAGGTTCAAGAAATCCCATAAAAGTCGCGAATACGGGGCACAGAGGCAGCGGAATGGCTAAAATCCTGATTGTTGACGACAACTTAACCGGCCGCTCTTTGCTCACCTGGAGCCTTCAAGCGCACGGCTACAGCACCGTGGAAGCAGGCGATGGTGTAGAGGCGCTATCGATCGCGCGGCAGGATCGCCCGGATCTTGTCATCTCAGATGCGCTGATGCCGCGCATGGATGGCTTTGCCTTGTGCCGAAGCTGGATGGCCGACCAGGATCTTGCCCGGATTCCTTTTCTGTTTTACTCAGCAAGTTACCCCAGTGACAGCGACCGCGAGTTCGGGCTGCGTATCGGCGCGCGCGGCTATTTCACGAAACCGATGCCAGTCGATCAACTGATTGCGGAAGCTGAAGTCCACTTGTCCAAGACCAATGGCGAGAGTCGCTCGCCAGCAGAGGATGAGGATGACATCGAGCACGCTCATCGCGAGATCGTCACCAGGAAGCTCGAGGCAAAAATTGCCGAACTTCGCGTGCTGAACACCGCCTATAAGACGCAGAGCGAAGAGTATGCGCGTCTTTTCAGGGCCAATCCGCAGCCGATGTGGATATACGACCCGGCAAGCCTGCGTTTTCTGGCGGTAAACGACGCCGCCATAGCGGTGTATGGATATTCGCACCGGGAATGGCTCGCGATGACGATCGAGGATATACGTCCGACCGAAGACGGAGACCGCCTGCATGCGAAGATGACTGCCAAGGCGGACATCGCTTTCTCCGACTCTGACGTATGGACGCACGTCAAGAAGGACGGGTCGCGCATACAGGTGGAAGTTTCCGCGCACTCCTTGGACTACGAGGGACGGCCCGCGCGGGTGGTCACGGCGCTCGACGTAACGGAGCGCGTAAAGACCGAGGCGCGGGAGCAGGCGCAGTTAAAGAGCATCGAGGAAGCGATGCAGGGAACGATTGCGGTCGTCACCCGCATGGTGGAGCTGCGCGACCCTTACACCGCGGGACACCAGCGCAGGACGGCCTCGCTGTGCGCGGCGATTGGCCGTGAACTCGGCCTCCCTGCAGGCCGGGTCGACGGCCTTAGGCTGGCCGCGCTGATACACGACATTGGGAAAATATCCATTCCAACCGGCCTTTTGACCAAGCCAGGGCGGATTTCCGAGCTTGAGCTTTCGTATATCCAGCAACACGCCGAACTCGGGTACGAACTGCTCCAGAACGTGCCGTTCCCGTGGCCGATTGCCGATATCGTGCGACAACACCACGAAAGAATGGATGGCAGCGGCTATCCGCAAGGCTTGCGCGGAGAAGAAATCTTGCTGGAGGCCCGTATTCTAGGCGTGGCCGACACGGTCGAGGCGATGGCGTCGCACCGACCTTATCGGCCCGCGCGCCCTGTCGAGCGAGCACTCGAGCAGGTCGAATCCACGGCGGGTTCTCTGTTCGATGCCGAGGTCGCGGCAGCCTGCATTCGGCTGTTTCGGGAACAAGGCTATACCTTGCCGGCCACCTGAAACCGCGACAGCGCTACCAGGTTGGCTGCGTAACCACGAGACAGTACACAGTCGCGGTCGCCGGGCTCAGTGAGCCTCATCAGTACCCGCTTGCGCCGTGCGCAGATCCTCGATCAGGCGCTCGAGGCAAAACGCCAGGTCCAAGGTCCTTTCGGCAATATCGCCCTTGATTTCGCGTATGGCCGACTGGAGATCAGCTGCAGATTGACACAGCTTTGTGGCGCCGATGCTCCCTGCCGCGCCTTTAAGGGTATGCGCCATGCGCCTGATAGCAGCGTTGTCCCCCGCGTGCGCCAGCTTGCGAAAAATGACCGGATCACCCGCATGTTGTTCAAGGAATACGTTGAGCATCCGCTGGTACAGTTCAGGGCGGTTGAGCGACAACTCCAGGCCTTTCTCCAGATCGAGCCCCTCGATATCACCAAGACCCTGTGTTGCCGTCACGGCAGGGGGCCGGATCGACGGCGCGGCCTGCGTGCGCGGGCCGTGGCTCCCCGGCGATTGTGGCAGCCAGGTGAGCAACGCTTCATATAGGACACCCGGCTCCACGGGCTTAGGCACAAAGTCATTCATGCCCGACGCCAGGCAGCGCTCGCGATCATCGGCGAAAGCGCTTGCCGTCATGGCAACGATCGGAATATCCTCGCAGCCCGGCAGGTCGCGGATGGTTTTCGTGGCGTCCAGGCCATCCATGCGCGGCATGTGGACATCCATCAGGATCAGGTCATAGTCACGCGCCCGCGTTTTCTCCACCGCCTCCAGACCGTCTTTCGCGACGTCCACCACGAGCCCGGTATTTTCGAGCAGCGACACCGCCACTTCGCTGTTGATCGGGTTGTCCTCCGCGAGGAGCACCCGTTGACCGGCGTGGGCTGCGCGCAGTTTTTGAGTGGATGTCGGCGCCGCTTCTTGTTCTTTGGACCGCGGCAGAGGCCCTGGGACCGCGAGCTTGGACTCGCTTCGCTGCACACGCGCGGTGAACCAGAAGATGCTGCCCGCGCCGGGTGTGCTCATGGCGCCGGCGGCGCCGCCCATCAGGGCGGCAAGGCCTCGCGTGATCACCAGGCCAAGCCCGGTCCCGCCGAACTTGCGAGTGGTCGAGCGGTCAGCTTGCGCGAAGGGCTGGAACAGAAGATCGAGTCGCTCCGGCGGGATGCCGATGCCCGTATCCTCCACCTCGAATCGCAGCAAAAGCTTATCGGGCTTCTTCTCGGCGACGCTGACACCAACCCGGATGGAACCGTGGTCGGTGAACTTCAAGGCATTGCCCGCATAGTTCAGGAGTGCCTGCCGCAGGCGCGTCGGGTCGCCTATGACCTTGTCGGGAACGTCGCTGCAGTGCAGTTCGATTTCCAGCTTCTTGTCAGCGGCCTGATCGGCCATGAATGCCCGCACCTCTTCGAGCAGGTCCGACAATCGGAACTCGATCCGTTCCGGCTTGATTCGCCCTGCCTCGATTTTTGAGAGATCCAGGATGTCATTGATGATTTTCAGCAGATGCCGCCCGGCGCCGTCGATCTTGTCCAGCTGCTCGACCTGTTCAACCGAGGCCCGGCGCCGCATCAGGTACGTGAGCCCAAGAACGGCGTTGAGCGGCGTCCGGATTTCGTGTGACATGTTGGCAAGAAAGTCGCTCTTGGCATGATTGGCGGCTTCAGCCTGTGCCTGGGCATCTTGCATTGCCGCGGTTCGTTTCTCGACGAGTTTTTCAAGGTGGTCGCGATACGCTTCCACCTCCTTTGCCAGGCGCAGCTTCTCGGTGACATCGTTGACGCGCACCAGCTCGGCATCGCGGCCGGCGAACCTGAGCGTGTGAGAAAATATTTCAACGTCGATCATGCGCCCGTCCTTGAGCCGGTGACGCCATATGCCGGCCAAGTCGAGCCCTTCAGTCACTCGCGAGACGTTCAATAAGAGCCGTGAAACGTCTTCGGCCGGCCGGATATCCTTGATCGTCATAGCCAGGAATTCTTCCCGGCTGTAGCCGTAGTGACGGATCGCGGCGTCGTTGACCGACAGGAAGCTGAGCGTCTCCAGGTCGTACACCCACATCGGCTGCGGATGTACCTGGAACATTTCCCGGTGGCTGGCTTCGCTCGCGCGCAGCTTTTCCACGCTGGCCGCGAGGCGATCCCTGGCCTCGGCAAACTCGGTAGTTGCTGGCAACTCGGCTTCGGTCGAATCACCCGTCAGCGTCGCCACTTCGCGCCTGAGGCGTTGGGCCGTCGATCGTCCCCCCAGCAACCCGGTAAGGGTTGCAAGCGCCACGGCCAATGCAAGAGCCGAGCCGAACTGGAAAAGGGGCATGCTTGCGACCGCGCGGGGCAATTCCAGCGTGAAGCGCCAGGGCGCCATTCCCAGAGAGACCGGGAAACGCCAGGCAGGATCGACATCGCCTTCGGAATCGAAGCC
>JAABSN010000150.1 GCA_011390385.1 Thioalkalivibrio nitratireducens
GGGTTCGTGCTCGTCGAGCAACGCCGGGAGGCGCTGGGCTCCGTCGCGCGAAACCTCCCCGGGGCGTCCGGCGTTGATCACGCGGCGACCCGTGAGCGATTCCAGCTGGGCAGGGTACGATGCATCCGGATTGGCGCCGGTACCCGCCGTCAGGCTGTCCCCGAAGGCAAGGATGGTGGCGTCATAAGGAAGCGGGGAGAGCGTCTCCGGTTTCGAGGAGCAACCCGAGAGGGTCAGGAGCATGGACATCCCGAAGCAAAGGAGTGCCGGGACTCGCCATCTGTTCAGGACGACTGGGGATTGCATCGAACCTCCGTTTTTTCGATCTGTAGTCCGCATCGGGCGCGACCCGTGCGGGCGAAGAACCGAGCCATGGTCATGGTACGGCACAGACCCGCAGGGCCATACCCGGAATTGACCGTGGCTCGCCGCCATGGCAGCGTTAGCGTCCTGATCCAGGGTCAACCATTGGATCGAGATCCCGAGTCGGAGGTTCCGGCCGGCCTGCCTACCTTTTTCAACGACAAAGGAATCACCTGATGCGCGTTCGCAAATTCGCCATTGCCGCCCTGCTGGCCATGCCCATGGCTGCACTCGCCGTGCAGCCCGACATTCAGCCGGGCGAGTGGGAAATGAGCACGATCACGAGCTTTCCCGGAACCCCGATGCCAGAGCAGCGGGAATCGGCCCGTGAGTGCGTCACCCAAGAGGACGTGCAGGAAGGACTTGCCTTCGACGTCGACGCGGAGGAATGTGAACTCACGAACATGGACGTGCGGGATGACGGAATGACCTACACGATGACCTGCCAGCACGAAGAGGGCATGGATATGGTCATGAGCGCGGAAATGCAGTTTCTCGGGGATCGTGTACAAGGGACGATGGATGCGCAGATGCGCACACCCATGGGACCGATGGAGATGAACGTCAGGCTCGAGGGGCATCGCGTCGGAGACTGCTGACTCCCGCGGGCCGGGTGTCGGTCAAATCCGTTGCCGGCACCCGTTGCCTCGTTGCGCCCGAAGAGGTTGCTCGGTTCCCTTCAGGGTTCCTCGATCAGGACATCCCCGACGCGGATTTCGCCCGTGTCGAGGACGCGCAGGCAGACGCCGCTGTTGCGTCCCAGCGCCCTGGCCATGTTGTTGCCCGTGACCTGGTTGATGTAGCCACACGGTGGGCGTGGTTTCCAATACTCGAAACGGGCCTCGCCGATCCGGAAAATCCGGCCCTCCAGCATGTGGGTACGAATTCCCGCGATGACCAGGTTACGCCGATGTTCGCCGTGATTCAGGGCGATCGGTATCCGCCGCCGTGCGCGTTCCAGGTCATCTTCCGAGATCAACGTCACCTCGCAGCTTTCGATCGGGTGCCAGTGCCCCGTACCCTCGCTGTAACGGTCGCCGGCCAGCCCCTGGCCGGCGAATGCGCGGACCGACACCAGCGATTGCATCGGGGCACCCGCCCCGGGGCTGACGAAAATTGCCGTCAGCCTTGGCAGAGGGGGTGCGGATCTGCGCCATCCGTTCAACAGCGAGCGCCATCGCATCAGTAGCGATAGCCGAACGTTTCCTGGAAGCGATCGGCAAATTCCTGCGGCGTGAAGCGGTGGTTCTGGGTGCCCGGGCTGGCGATCTTGAGCGAACCGAGCAACGAGGCGATGCGGCCGGTGGTTTCCCAATCCATGCCGCGTTCCAGCCCGTACAGCAGTCCGGCGCGGTAGGCATCGCCACAGCCGGTCGGGTCCGCAACAGCGGTGGGTGTCACAGCCGGAATCTCGATGCGCCGGCCGCCGGTATGGATATGCGAGCCTTCGCCGCCTCGAGTGACGATCAAGGCTTCGACCCGCTCGGCCAATTGCTCCACGGTCAGGCCGGTGCGTTCGGCGGTCAATTGGGCTTCGTAGTCATTGAAGGCGGCATGGGTGGCCTGATCCATGAAGCGCGACAGATCGTCACCGCTGAACATCGGCAAACCCTGCCCGACATCGAAGATGAACGGAATGCCGGCCTCGGCGAACTGCTCCGCGTGCTGGATCATGCCATCGCGCCCGTCGGGTGAGACGATACCGACCCGGATACCGGTCGCATCCTGGACCCGGTTGTAGTGCGAAAAGCCCATCGCACCGGGGTGAAAGGCGGTGATCTGGTTGTCGTCCTGGTCTGTGGTGATGAAAGCCTGTCCGGTATAGGCACCATCGACTGTGCGGATGTGCCGACAGTCGACGCCCTGCTTTTCCAGCCACTCCGCGTAAATCCCGAAATCGGCGCCCACGGTGGCCATTGGTACCGGCTCGCCCCCGAGCAGTTTCAGGTTGTACGCGATGTTGCCTGCACAGCCGCCGAACTCCCGACGCATCTGCGGAACGAGGAACGAGACATTGAGGATATGTACCTTGTCCGGCAGGATGTGGTTCTTGAAACGATCGGGAAAGACCATGATGGTGTCAAAAGCGACGGAACCGCAGATCAGAGCGGACATGAAGACTCCTTGGTTGTTGTTGAATGGGGTCGCCGGATGGGCGAGGGCGGCTTCGAAATGCCGCAGTCGTACCCGCACTGCGCCGCAAGGCATCTCGCAAGAGACGTTGATGGCACTGGCCTGGCGACCCGGGATACCGACGCTTTCGTGCCTCGGACCCCGGTACGGGGAAGCGCATAGCCTAGAGACTTGTGGCCGCGACAACAAACCCGCACCTTTTTGGTGCGCTCAAAAGCGTCGATTTCCACACGTTGGGCCCTCGCTTTCAGGATTGGAGGCGAACGGCGGATGATCGACATGGGTCCAGGGTTGAAACTGCCCGAGGAAGATCTCGAATTCCGATACAAGCGTGCGGGAGGGCCTGGTGGGCAGCATGTGAACAAGACCGACAGCGCGGTCGAGCTGCGCTTTGACCTGAACGCCACGCAAGCCCTTGCGCCCGGGGTACGAGAGCGTCTGCAGCGCCTGGCCAGAAAGCGGATCTCCCGTGAAGGTATCCTGATCATTCACGCCCAGCGTTTCCGTAGCCAGGAGCGCAACCGAGAGGATGCCATCGCCCGGCTCGCGGAACTGTTGCGCGAAGCGAAGGAGCCCCCCGCAAAGCGTATTGCCACGCGCCCGACGCGGGCCTCCCGGGAGCGGCGGCTCACCACCAAGAAACAGCAGGGTCAACGCAAACGCGGGCGCGGACGGATACGGCAACCGGTCGAACCCTGAACCGATCCCGGAGAACGCGAAATCATGAACGTGCGCAATGTGGTGTTGGTACTGGTCGTTGCTGTCGCGGCGCTGACCCTGCTGTTTCCCGGTTCGAACTCCTGGCTCGGTCCCGAGCCGGCTCCGCCAGCGGTGGAAGCGATCGACACCGGCAACGATGGTCTCGTCGTACGCAGCGTCGAGGTACGCGATCTCGACGGCAGGGTCGCCTGGCGTGGCGACGTCGACCTGGCGCCGGAACTGGCGCGGATCCGGGCGGGCGAGAGCGATCCGCATCGCAACGATGGCGGCGTGTTCCAGAACCGGGAAGGTCTGTTGCCGGATCGGCCGCGCGGCCACTACCGCGAATACGTGGTGCGCACACCGGGTATCTCGCACGCGGGTCCACAGCGGTTGGTGATCGGGGCGGATGGCGAGGTTTACTACACGCATGACCACTACCGGAGTTTCCAGAGGATCCGATGATGTCTGCTATTCCCGACTTGGCGTTGATGGGTGGCTGGCTGTCCGGGTCGGAGCCTTTTCTCAAGCTGCCGGAGGAATCCGATCCGGAACTGGTCGTCGATATCCTGCGGGATCAGGATATCGATGCCCGCGCGGTCGATCTCGGTGCAGTGGCCGACAAGGCCGCGTTGTTGCAAACCCTCCATCAGGCATTGGAGTTCGGTGACTGGTTCGGCTTCAACTGGGATGCCCTGGAAGACGCCCTGCATGGTCCGGAGGATCGAGCGGCCCGGGAGCGGGTTCTGGTGGTCAGCGGCCTCCAGGTTCTGCAGACCCACGCGCCAGCGGACGCCGAAGTCTTCCTCGATATCGTGCAGACCGTTGCAGAGACCCCTGAGAGCGGTCTCCGCGGCTGTGTCCTGATCGGATGAAGCCAAACGCTGCCGGTTCCGGGAATCTGGGGTTCAGGGCCGCCGTGGAATCGATGCACGTGCTGCGCGGTTATTGCCGCATCGCTTCGCTCGCCCCCTCAGCCCCGGAAACGCGTCCCGTCATTCCGAACCGCTGCCGATAGCGCGCCGGGGTGACACCGGTGCGGCGCTTGAACAGGCGGCGAAAGAAAGCAACATCCTCGTAGCCGACCCGAAGGGCCACGGTCTCTGCGGGCGCGCGCGTGGTCTCCAGCAGCTGCTTCGCCTCCTCGATTCGCAGCGTCTGCTGGTACTCGACCGGCGAATATCCCGTCGCGGCACGGAAGCGCCGGTTGAAGCTGCGTACCGGCAGCCGGGACAGCGCCAGCATCCTCTGCACCGCCTGCGGCTCGTCGTAGTGCCCGGCGAGCCAAGCCTGGCAGCGGGCGATCACCGCATCGTCGTGACGCCGTGCCCGCGCCATCGCGGCAAACGGCAGTTGGCCCTCGCTGCGGTCGCCGAGCACGAAGACCTTGGCGATCCGCACCGCCTCGGCTTCACCGGAAAAACGCGCGATCAGGTACAGCGCCAGTTCCTCCCACGAGCCCATTCCGCCACAGGTGACCAGCCGGTGTTCCGGGCCGGCCGGCGACAGAATGCGTTCCGCGCGCAGCCGGACGGCCGGGTAGCAGCGCCGGAACAGGTCCGTGGCACTCCAATGGCTGGTCGCCTCGAGTCCGTCCAACAGTCCCGCCTCGGCCAGCAGCACCGCGCCGGTGCAGACGGAGCAGACGATCGCGCCGGCGTCGTGCTGGGCGCGCAGCCAGGCGGCGGCCTCAGGCCAGCGCCCACGCGGGTCGCCGTCGATGGGCAGTGCCAGGTCGGTCACGATGACCACTTCGGGGTCCTGTGTCTCCGCGAACGTGAGGTGGGGGGTGATCGGGATTCCGCCCGCACCGGTGACCGGGTCACGGCTCGGGCCGACCAGGCGCACAGCCATGGGTCGTGCGACGGCCGGCTCTCCAGTGAGCTCGGACCAGATGTGGCCAACGGACGAGAACACCTCGTAGAGGCCGAATAGCGAGGTCGGAGTCGTTTCCGGAAGTACCGTCAGGCTGACTGGCACCGGCGACGTGTTAGCACGCGGGTTCATCGCACGAATATGGCCGGATCGGCCCGCATCTGTCCAGTTGGCCACTCAAATACGGCTCGCGCGGAGCGCATGCTGAACGTCACATCCACCCCAGAGAGGACCCGAGCCATGTCCGCACTTCCCGAATTGGTGATTCCCGATTACGACCCCCAGCGCGCGCAGGTCTTTGCCGACCGGGCGGCCGAGATCGTCAACGCCGGCGCGATCGCGGTGATGCTCTCGATCGGCCACCGCACCGGATTACTCGCAACCCTGGCGTCGCTGCCTCCGAGCGGCAGCCGGGAAATAGCGGCCGCCGCCGGTCTCGCGGAGCGTTATGTGCGCGAATGGCTGGCGGCGCTGGTCACCGGCGGCATCGTGCTCTACGACCCCCACCGGCGAACCTACGCGCTACCACCCGAGCATGTGGCTTGTCTGGTCCCTGACGCGCCGCTTGGCAACCTCGCGGTTTACGCCCAGCATGTCGCGCTGATGGGCCAGGTCCAGGACCGGATCGTCGACTGCTTTCACACCGGCGAAGGCACATCCTACGAGGAGTATCCGCATTTTCACCACATGATGGCGGAGGACAGCGGGCAGACCGTCGTGGCACAGCTGTTCGAGTCGATCCTGCCGCTCGTTCCGGGCCTGGGGGCCAGCCTCGCTGCGGGTATCGACGTGCTCGACGCAGGCTGCGGCCGCGGCGAGGCGCTGATCGCGCTCGCCCGGCGATTCCCGGCGAGTCGGTTCACCGGGTACGACCTCTGCGCCGACGCGATCGCGACCGCTCGCGAAAGTGCCGTTGCGGCCGGATTGACCAACTGCCGTTTCGAACCACGCGACCTGACGGAATTCGATGAGCGGGAGGCCTACGACCTGATCACCTCGTTCGATGCGATCCACGACCAGAAGCATCCCGCCGATCTCGTCCGGCGGTTGTACCGGGCGCTGCGCCGGGAAGGCACGTACCTGGTACAGGACATCGGCGGCTCCGCCTGTCTCGAGCGCAACCTCGACTTCCCGATGGCCTCGCTGCTGTATGCGATCTCCTGCGTGCACTGCACGCCGGTGTCGCTCGGCCAGGGCGGTGACGGGTTGGGTACGATGTGGGGCTGGGAAACCGCCGAGGCGTTGCTGCAGGAGACAGGTTTCACCAACGTAACCCGTCAGATGCTGGCACACGACCCGATGAACGTCTGGTTCGTCGCACGGAAGGACTGAGGCCGAGGCTGTGTGGACGGTGACCTTCTCGATCGGCCAGCCCCACCAGGCGACAGCTTGAGCCGGGCGAACCTGTCACCAAAAAGGATTATGGGTCCCGCGAAGCCGACACGGGGCAAGACGACGCAACACCAAACAGCTATTGAAACAGCCTCTTACTCCGATCGGTGTGTTGCGGGTGCCGGCCTTGGCTAGCCTCGCCTCGCTTCGTGGCCCGGGCTCCGATGCGTGTCCCACAGGTGAAGCCGTGCATGAATGAGGCCGGCACCAGGCAGCGACCGTTGGTTGGCCCCGCCCTTGCACGATACGGTCTACGCACCCGACAACATCGATGATGATCTTGCCGAAAATACCTGACGCGCCTTCAACACGCAGCGCCAACTCTCGATAGTCGTGGCGATCGATCCTACAAACTTCCTCGTCGTCGGAGATCTCCTGCTTCATCATTCATCATTAGGGTTGTATCACGTCCGAGGACGTGACAGTCAGCGACTCCCGCAATGCAAGAACGTCAGGATTCTCGGGATGTTGCTCCAGTAATCGCGCGCTCATCGACTGTGCTCCTGGGATTTCGCCGCGATCCCGGTAAATCGTCGCCAGCGCCCAGGCAATGTCGAAGTCTGCCGGAAACTCACGGTACGCCGATTCGAATAGCTCGACTGCTTCTTCCTGTTCACCCATGGAATTCAGCGCGATCCCCAGGACATAGGTGAGACGCCGATTCTCAGGATTCAGGCGCTTCGCTTCCCGCAATTCCTCCAACCCCTCCACCTTCCGATCAGTGCGCACGAGCAACAGCCCGAGAGCATGATGCAGCGCCGCGTTGGACGCATCGATCGAGAGTCCCTCACGCAGCAACTTCTCTGCCGCATCTTCCCTGCCGCTCCGCCGATACAGATCGGCCAGGTTGACGCGCGTCACGGCGCCAGCCGGTTCCATCGCCAGTGCTGCGCGATAGTGCGCGAGAGCCTGTTCGACTTTTCCGTCTGCAAGCGCGAAGTCACCCAATTGGGCTAGAGCCTCCGGCCGATTCGCACTGTACGTGTAAGCCGCGCGATGTTCGTCCGCCGCGCGATCGAAGCGTCTGGCATCCTCCGTGGTCAGCCGATTGCGGAGATCGGCAAACGTCACCGCTGCCTCGACACGAACGGCACGCACGGAATCCGCAAGGCCGGCGGTACCGAAACGCACGCGCAATTCGACCGGCAGACGGCGCAGGACGCGTTGAGCGGCAATACGCAACAACGGATCCGGATCCGCCAGGCTTGCACCGAGGACGGTGTAGTCCTCGGGCGACATGGGATCGCTCAGTAACGTCAGAGCAGTCGCCCGCGCGATTCCCGCATGAACAGGCGCGTTCACGACTTCGCGCAAATCCGCATTCGCATGGCCGCGTCTTGCCGCGACCAGTGCCGTGGCAAATTCCGGCCGATCGAATACCGCTGCACCGTACCAGCGACGCATTTCCCCGGAAGCCCACTCTGCATCCTGATCGGTGTGGCAGCCATTGCAGGCGTTTGGCGTTCCGATCGAGCCCGTCAAGTCGGGCCGCGGCACGCGAAAGCTGTGGTCACGTCGATCATCGACCACCATGTACGTGCGCGCAGTCATGTGACAATCGACACAACCCACATCTGCCTCCCCATGCCGGTGGTGCCCCGGATCGGCAAATCGTGCAGGTGAATGGCATTGCGCGCAGACGTTGTCGGGGCCATCACCCGTGACGAGTTTCAACGAATGTGGATTGTGGCAATCGCTGCAGCTGACACCCGCCTGATACATTCGGCTTTGCAGGAACGAACCGTAAACAAAAACTTCACCACGCATCTGGCCATCGGCGAAGTAAAGCGGCTCGTCGAGCAAG
>JAABSN010000151.1 GCA_011390385.1 Thioalkalivibrio nitratireducens
AGGCACGCGGACCATATCTGGCAGGATCACGACAGACTTCTGGTGCGAGTGTACCTCGATGTCGATCTGCCCGAAGTCCTGGTCGAGGCACTCGCCAACGGGGTCGGGGTAACGCTGCGTTCCGAGGTGCGGCTGGTACGTACCCGTGGCATCCTCGGCGAGCGCCCGGTAAAGGAGGCCGAGAATAGCGTGCAGATCCGGTATTACGCGCTGAGCCGGCACTATATGGTCACTGACCTGGAACGCGACCGGATCGAGCTTGCTCCCACGCTTGGCGATGCCCTGGAACTGCTTGCCAAGCGCCTGGGACGGGTCGTCCTGGAGATCGATCGGGACCACCTGCGTTCGGATCATGATTACATGTTCGGTGCGCGTGTGAAGCTCAACCACACGGCGTTGCCATTGCCTCTGCAATGGGATGCACGGCTACGGGGTGCCTATGTGACGCAACTGGGGTGGTATCGGTGGCCGTTGCAGCAATGAGACGGCGGTTTCCGTGGGGCCTTCTGGGGATGGTTCTGCTGTTCCTGTTGTTGCTGGCCTCGCTCGTGGTCATGGGGGACACCGCGCAGAACTCTGACCGGTTCGAGCAGGTGTTCCTCTGGTTGCTGGCGTTCCACGGACTGGTGCTGGTCGCGCTCGCAGTCCTCATCATTCATCAGTTTGTCCGCCTGATCGTGCAGTATCGGGGGGGCGTGCCGGGCAGCCGGCTGACTTTGCGTCTCGTGGTGGGATTCATGCTGGTCGCGGTCCTTCCGGTGACGGTCGTCTACTACTTCTCCTTCAAGTTTCTGAACGAAGGCGTGGATTCGTGGTTCGATGTGCGTGTCGATGGCGCGCTCGAGGACGCGCTGGAGCTTTCGCGTTCTTCCCTGGATCTGCGCGTTCGCCAGTTGTCGCGGGAAACCCGGGAGATCATGAGTCAACTCGAGGACCTGTCGGAAGGGTTGGTGCCGCTGGCACTGAACGATGTACGTGCCCAGATGGGCGCGCAGGAGTTGACGCTGGTCGGTGCGAACAACCGGATCATTGCTTCCAGTACCGATAGCCCGATTCGGCGCCTGCCCTCGCCACCGGGCGCGGATGTACTGCTGCGGATGAGCCCGGGCCAACCGTTTACACGGCTCGAGCCACAACCGGATGGCTCGCTGGTGATACGTGTGGTTGCCGCGGCAAGCGATCGCCGACCAGGTGGGGAAAGCCGGATCCTGCAGGGTATCTTCCCGGTCGACCCGCGCATGAGCGCGCTCGCTGTTCGGGTGCAGGATGCCTTCGTCGATTATCGCGAATTCGCCTATCTCCGTGGGCCGATCAAGCAGGGGTTCATTTTCACGATGTCGCTCGCGCTCGCGCTATCGCTGATGGCGGCACTGTGGGCGGGTCTGGTCGTTGCCCGGCGGCTTGTGCGACCGGTGACGGATCTCGCGGAGGGTACGCGGTTGGTGGCTTCGGGCGACTACAGCACCCGGCTGGCCGTGGAGCGCGACGACGAACTGGGGTTCCTGGTGCGGTCGTTCAATACCATGACACGAACGCTGAACGAGGCGCGCGAGGAGGCCGAGCGCAATCGACGTCTGCTCGATGCCGAACGGGCCTACCTCGAGAGCGTGCTGCAGCACCTGCGTTCCGGGGTGCTGGCGCTGGATGGCAGTCTGCGTCTGCGCACGGCCAACGGCGCCGCCTGCCAGATTCTCGAATGTGACATGTGTGCCGAGTACAATCGCCTTCTTTCCGAATTCGACGAGGAATGCCCACTGGTCGGGCAGTTCTTCGACGCCATCAGTGACGCTCTGGTCCGCCGTGACCAGGAGTGGTCGCGCGAGGTGGTGGTGTTCACGCGCTCCGGTCGCAAGGTCCTGATGACCCGCGCGGTCTGGTTGCCCGACCCGGGGAACAACCGGGGACTGCATGCGATCGTGTTTGACGACATGACCGAGTTCCTGCGTGCACAGCGTGATGCCGCCTGGGGGGAAGTGGCCCGGCGTCTCGCACACGAGATCAAGAATCCGCTGACACCGATCCAGCTTTCAGCGGAACGGTTGGCGCGGCGGCTCGGCAATACCCTCGAGGGAGCCGATCGCGAGCTGCTGGAGCGGGCCACCCGGACCATCGTGCAGCAGGTCGAGGCCATGAAGACGCTGGTCAATGCCTTCCGGGATTATGCCCAGGCCCCGCGTCTGGCGCTGGCGCCGCTCGACCTGAACGGGCTGCTGCGCGACATCTGCGAACTCTACGAGGGTGATGGGTACGTTGCCCGCGTCACCCTGGATCTGGCGCCGCGCGTACCAAGTATCCGGGCCGACGCCGGACGCCTGCGCCAGTTGTTGCACAACCTGATCAAGAACGCATTGGAGGCGGTACGCGGGGAGCCCGATGGCGAAGTCCGCATCACCACCGAGAGCGTCGCCGACGATCATGGCCATCGGGTCGAGCTGCGAGTGGCCGACAATGGCCCCGGCATCCGCCCCGACTTCCTGGAACGCATCTTCGAACCCTACGTCACCGACAAGCCCAGGGGTACCGGTCTTGGGCTGGCGGTTGCGCAGAAGATCGTCGAGGAACACGGCGGTATCATTGAATGCCATAATCAGACCACAGGCGGTGCCGTGTTCGTGATCCGGATTCCCGGCATTCCGGGCGGTGACACCGAACGTGTCGGAGACGAGCGCGAATGAGCGGACCCTATATATTGGTGGTGGACGACGAGCCGGACATCCGCATGCTGTTGCGCGATGTTCTCGAGGACGAGGGTTACGAGGTCGCACTGGCGGGTTCCGTGGCCGAGGCCAAGGTCGCGCGGCGAAGCCGGCGTCCCGACCTGATCCTTCTCGATGTCTGGATGCCGGACGGCGATGGCGTCAGTCTGTTGAAGGAATGGAGCGACGAAGACGGACTTCCGTGCCCGGTGGTGATGATGTCCGGGCACGGCAACGTGGAGACTGCGGTGGATGCCACGCGGCTTGGCGCCTACGACTTCATCGAGAAACCACTGTCGATCGACAAGCTGACCATCACCCTGAGCAACGCCCTGGAGTCGGATCGCCTGCAGCGCGAGAATCAGGGCTTGCGGCGGCTTGGAGGTGCGATCGCCGAGCCGGTAGGCGACAGCGCGGTGATGAACAATCTGCGCGATCAGGTCCAGCGTGTGGCGCAACACGACACATGGGTGCTGATTTCCGGCGAGGCGGGTGCGGGCAAACAGACCTTCGCGCGCTATCTGCACTCGCGCAGCGCCCGGCGCGACAACGCCTTCATCGTGGTTGCGGTGGGTTCGCTCACTGGCGAGGAGTCCGTTGCCGAGCTTTTTGGCACCGAGCGGGGTGATCGAGTCCGGTTCGGCCTGCTCGAGCAGGCTGCGGGAGGCATCCTGTTCCTCGATGAGGTCTCCGAAATGGATCTGCAGACGCAGGGCCGGCTGCTGCATGCATTGAACACCCAGCGGATCACCCGGATCGGCGGCAACCAGCCGATTGCCGTCAACGTAAGAGTGATTGCCGCCACCAAGCAAGATCTCGCCGATGCCGTGAGCGACGGTCGTTTCCGTGAGGACCTCTACTATCGGTTGAACGTGCTGCCGCTGAAGATTCCACCATTGCGGGAGCATATGGAGGATATCCCGGAACTGCTGGACTATCACATGGCTCAGCTGCATCAGCAGGAGGGTCTTCCGATGCGCCGATTCCAAACGCCGGCGCTGGAAAGGCTGCATCGCTACCATTGGCCGGGCAACGTGCGCGAACTGCGGAATTTCGTGCAGCGCCTGATGATCCTTGGTTCAGGGGATGAGATCACCAGTGACGAGGTCGAGCGGACGCTTTCCGGGCAGACGTTGCACGAAATCGACCTCAACGAGGCCAGCCTCTTCCCCGATCTTCCCCTGCGCGAGGCGCGCGAGCAGTTCGAACGTCAGTACCTTATCCACCAGCTCGAGCGCAGCGAGGGCAACATGACCCGGCTCGCGGAGCGGGTTGGCCTGGAACGGACGCATTTGTACCGCAAGTTCAAGACGCTGGGGATTGATCCGAAACGACTGAAGACGGACCCCCAGGCGAGGGAATGAAACGCGTCGTGATCGTTGGTGCGGGCCAGGTCGGGCAGTCCCTGGCCGAGGCCCTGAGCGGCGACGGTCACAACGTCACCGTGATCGATACCCGCCGTGACTGCCTCGAGGCGATCGAGAGCCATCTGGACGTCCGGACCATCCACGGTTTCGGCTGTCACCCCGGGGTGCTGGAGGTTGCCGGTGCTCGGGATGCCGAGATACTCATTGCGGTCACCGACTCCGATGAGGTGAACATGCTCGCCTGTCAGGTCGGCTCGACCCTGTTCGGCATCGGCACGAAGATCGCCCGGATCCGTGAACGCAGCTACCATGAAAACCCGAGGCTTTTTGCGCCGGAAGCCGTCCCCGTGGATATGCTGATCTCGCCGGAGGCCATCGTGACCAGCCAGATTCAGCGTCTGGTGGAACATCCGGGTGCGTTGCAGGTGCTGGATTTTGCCGACGGGCTGGTGTCACTGGTTGGTGTGCGTGCCTACTATGGCGGGCCCCTGGTCGGGCATGAGCTGCGCAACATCCGTACCGACATGCCCGGTATTCAGACCCGTGTCGCAGCGATCTTTCGTCGCAACCACGCGATCGCCCCCGATGGCCACACGGTGATCGAGGCGGACGACGAGGTATTCTTCGTCGCTGCAAAGAAGAACATCCGTGCCGTGATGTCCGAACTGCGCAGACTGGAAAAACCGTACAAACGGATATTGATCGGGGGCGGAGGAAACATCGGCCGGCGTCTCGCCGAGGCACTCGCGGAGCGCTACGAGGTCCGCATCATCGAACGCGAACCCGAGCGGGCAGACTATCTCAGGCGGGAATTGCCCAATGCTGCCGAGGTGCTCTCCGGTGACAGTTCCGACGACCGCTTTCTCGACAGCGCCGGCATCGGCGAGATGGATGTTTTCTGCGCGGTCACCAATGACGATCAGGCCAATATCTTCTCGGCCATGCTGGCCAAACGCCGAGGTGTGCGCCGGGTGATGGCGTTGATCAATCGGGCGGGCTACGTCGACCTGATGCAGGATAGCTCCATCGATATCGCCATCTCCCCGCAGCAGGCGACCATTGGTGTCCTTCTGGCGCGCGTGCGCGAGGGGGGGACAGCCACCGTACATAGCCTGCGCCGGGGTGCCGCCGAAGCGATCGAGACCATCGTCAATGGCGATGCCAGCAGTTCCCGGGTGGTGGACCGGCGTATCGACGACCTGCGTCTGCCCAAGGGCGCCAACATCGGGGCGATCGTGCGGGACCGGGAGGTGATCATCCCTCATCACGATACCGTGATCCGGGCCGGAGATCATGTCATCCTTTTCCTGACCAACCGGGATCGTCTGAAGGCGGTTCATCGGCTGTTTCAGCCGGGCCGGAGGTTTTTCTGATCCCGCACTGGGCGACCAAGAAGTCTCGGGGCGGTTTCTGCCAACACGATGGAAAACACTCCAGGAGTGCCCTATGGCCGACATGATCGAGCGTTTCGAGGCCATGCTGGAAGCGGGACAGGACTCCCCCATGCTGCGCCTTTCCCTCGGCAATGCCCTGGTTGCGGCCGGAAGAAGCGAGGACGCCATCGTTCATCTGAAACAGGCGATCGAGCAGGACCCTGGCTATTCGGCTGCCTGGAAACTGTTGTCGCGCCAGTTGCTCGTGACCGGTGATCCAGCCCGCGCACTGGATGCCTGCGAAAAGGGAATTCCCGTGGCGCGTGCGAAAGGTGACCTGCAGGCGGTAAGGGAAATGGAGGTCTTCGCGCGGCGGGCCCGGAAACAACTGGAACCGCCTCCGGACGGGCCATGAGCACGAGCGGGGCGGATCGCTCGGGCAGCGATGCAGGCCAGGCCTATCGGGCGCCGCTGACGCGCGCGCATTTCAGCCCCCGCTACTGGGGGACGTGGGCGGGATTAGGGATGCTGTGGCTGTTGCATCGGTTGCCGCGATCTCTGCTTCATGGACCGGCCGCTCTGCTGGCGTGGTTGCTGCGCATCGGTTCGCAAAAACGCCGGCGGATTGCGACGATCAATCTGTCCTGGTGTTTCCCCGAACTGACCACAGAGCAGCGCGACCAGCTGCTGCGCGACCATTACCGCTACTCGGCGCGCAGTATGCTCGATTACGGCATGCTCTGGTTCGGTTCCCCGGGGATCCATGCGGCACGCATCCGGGTGGTTGGCGAGGAGCACTATCAGCGTCTGCACGCGCGCAAGATCCCTGTGATCGTCCTTGCACCGCACTCGGTGGCGCTCGATCACGGCGGGTTGCGCATGAGCCAGCTTCATGACGGCGTTTCCTTCGCCAAGCCGATGCGCAACCCGGTGGTCGAGTGGATCAATCACCGCTCCCGGACCCGCTACTCCGGTGACATCTTCACCCGGGAGCAGGGATTGCGTCCGGCGATTCGACAGATCAGGAAGGGGCGGTTCTTCTATTATCTGCCCGATGAGGATCTCGGAGCGGAGGGCGCGGTCTTCGCCAATTTCTTCGGCGTTCCCAAGGCCACGCTGACCGCGCTTGGGCGGCTGGCACGTCTTACCGGGGCGGCTGTACTGCCGAGTTTCGCGTTCTACGACGCAGCCCGGGATGAGTACATTCTGAAATTGTGGCCGCCGCTGGAACCCTTTCCCGAGGGCGATGAAGAAGTGGATGCGCAGGCGATGAATGCCGCGATCGAAACGGCGATTCGGGAGAACCCGGCCCAGTATTTGTGGACGATGCGCATCTTCCGGACCCGTCCTGGCGGGAGCATCCAGCCTTATCGCAAGGACGCAGACACGCCGCCGCCAGAAGCCCCGAGGTGGAAACTGTAACATTGGGTCGATTACGCTAGCCGGATGGTAGCAAAGGTACTGACGGTCAAACCGGCCCGCCTGCATCAACCGGTCGGCCAGGTGGCTCGGCTGCTGATGCGCAAGCGTCTCGCGGTCGCCGACTCCCTGCTCGAAAGTCTCGACGATCCCGAGGCGGTACACGAGTTCCGCGTGGCGATGCGCCGGGCTCGGAGCATCGAGAAGGCCTATCGGCCGTATCTCACAGACGTCGTGAGTCGCAAACTGCGGCGCCGCCTGAAGGACGTCGTCGCGGCAACGGGCGCAACCCGCGACACCGAGGTGCAGCTGGAGCGGCTGGCACAGCGCTGCGCGGATCCCAAGCCGCACCATCGGCCGGGGCTGGAGTGGCTGCGGGAGCGGCTGGAGCAGCGTCTGGACGCGGAACGCGAGCAATTGAAGGCCACGCTCGCCGAGCGCTTTCGCCTCGTGCACAAACCCCTGCGCGCCCGACTCAAGGCCCGAAGCAATGATGCGCAACCCGGCTTCGCCGAAGTGACCGCGGGCCTTCTGTTGGAAGTCGCGGGGGATTTCTCGACGCGCTGTGCCCAGGTTCTCAATGACAGCTCGGAGGAACCGCTGCACATGGCTCGGATCAGCGGCAAGCGTCTTCGCTATCTGCTGGAGCCACTGACGCTGGCGTTGCCGCGGTCGGTCGAGCAGGTTGCCGCGCTCAAGGTCCTGCAGGACCTGCTCGGCGAAATCCATGATCTGCAGGTATTCGGGCAGGAACTCGCCGCGGCCTCGGAAGAGGCGGGGGCAGCACGTATGCGCCGTCTGATCGAGATGTCGTTGACCCTGCCACTGGATGCGCCGGAACTCGAGCGTGCCCGGCAGGAAGATGAACGGGCCGGGTTGATGTCGCTCGCTCGGGATCTGCGAACGCGCCAGATCGACCTTGTGGAGCATCTGCGTGCCCGGCTTCGTGCCGGCGCGGCGGAGGCATTGGCAGCCAGCGTGCGCGAGACTGCCCGGGATTGTGGACGCGCCGCCTTGCCAGAATCCACCGGCACTTCCTGAACACTCGACTACTTGGGAATCCGGGGGGCCTCTACCTGGACGAAATCCCAGTCTGTCGAACCCGAAAGCTCCGCCGGTGGACCGCTTCGAGCTGGCTCCAGGTGGGGCCTATTGACTCCTGCATTAACCCTGCAAGTGATCGTCCGAGAAAGAGATACTGCGCCGTGCGGAAACGAAACGGCGAGGGCATCAGCGCGATGGCCTTGGTGGCTCCAAGTGGCGCAATCTCGTGGTACCTGCTTGAGTTCGACTCACTGTTTCTGCAACTACCTTGAACGAATTCC
>JAABSN010000152.1 GCA_011390385.1 Thioalkalivibrio nitratireducens
GTCCGGACAGCTCACGGTCGACGAGGTACCGCAGGTCTATCGCAAGAGCCTGGCCTGGCGAGAAATCGACGAGCTGCCGACCATCGTCGACCTGCAGTCGGTCGAGGCGACGGATTCGTCCGCCGTTGCCCTGCTGCTGGAGTGGGCCGACTGGGCATGCCATGCCGGCAGGCGAATCGAATTCCGCAACCCGCCCGAAGCGCTTCGCACGATTGCCGGCCTGAGCTCCATCCAATCGCTGCTCGGTTGGGACCAACCCGAGGAAGTCCATGAATAATCCGTTCCGAATGATCGGTATCGTGCTCGCGGCGATCGCACTGTCCGGCTGCGCAACGACCGCGCCGCCGCCGGAGCAGCGTGATCCACGCGATCCCTGGGAGCCCTACAACCGCACCATGCACGAATTCAACCGCGGACTGGACAAGGCGCTGGTCCGCCCGATCGCACGCGGCTACAGCGCGGTCATGCCCGACCCGATCGAAACCGGCCTGACCAATATCTTCGAAAATCTGCTCGGCCTGCAGAAGATGGTCAACCTGGCGCTGCAGGGCCGGCCCGGAGATACGGTCAAGATGGTCACTCGCTTCACGATGAACACGATCTTCGGCATCGGTGGATTCTTCGACGTCGCCACGCGTTCCGGCGTCCCCCGGTTCGATGAAGACTTCGGCCAGACGCTGGCCGTGTGGGGCTGGGAGGATTCGCGTTATTTCGTGCTTCCGTTCCTCGGCCCCAGCACCGTGCGCGACGGCCTCGCCGAGTTTCCGGACAGCTACTCCAACATCATCTGGCGCCGCGCGGTCAATGGCAGGCCCTACCTGCTCGCCACCGACATCATCCAGACGCGAGCCAATTTTCTCGATCGCGAAGAACAACTGGAAGAGGCGTTCGACGAGTACCTGTTCGTCCGCGACGCGTGGCTGCAGAACCGCGATTTCAGGATTCACGGCGAAACGGCCACGCCCGACTACGAGTCGTTCCTCGACGAGGAGAGTTGGGAGGACGAGCCCGGCAACTGATCGAAGAGCGCCGGGCCCCCGAACGCGCCGGTCGTCGATGAAGCGGCGGGAATGCGGCCCGACCGGACCGCCTCAGGACAATTCGGCCGTCAGCGCCCTGCCCGCTTGCGCTCATGCTCCTTGAGCAGACGCTTGCGCAGTCGGATGGAACCCGGGGTAACCTCCAGCAGTTCGTCGTCCGCCAGAAATTCCAGTGCCTGTTCCAGGCTCATCCGGACCGGCGGCGTCAGGAGCAGCGCATCGTCCTTGCCGGCTGCCCGGATATTGGTGAGTTTCTTCGTCTTGAGCGGATTGACGACGAGGTCGTTCTCGCGGCTGTGCAGCCCGACGATCTGGCCCTCGTAGACTTCCTCGCCGGAGCCGATGAACAGCTTGCCGCGGTCCTGCAGGTTGAACAGCGCGTAGGCATTGGTCGACCCGTTGTCCATGCTGATCAACGTGCCGTTGATTCGGCCGGCGATCCGCTCGGTGGCGGGCCCCCAGTGGTCGAACACGCGGAAGAACAATCCGGTGCCGGCCGTCATGGTCCGGTAGGCGCTCTGGAAGCCGATCAGCCCGCGGGCCGGCGCGGTGTAGTCCAGACGCACGCGACCCCTGCCGTCGGGCAGCATGTTCTCCAGCCTGGCCTTGCGTTCGCCCATGGCCTGCATGACCGGCCCCTGGTACTGCTCGTCCAGGTCCAGCACGACCTGCTCCCAGGGCTCTCTCGTCTCGCCGTCGATCTCGCGTTTTCGCACTCGCGGTCGCGAAACCGCAAGTTCATACCCTTCGCGCCGCATGGTTTCGATCAGCACCGAAAGATGAAGCTCACCCCGACCGGCCACATCGAACTGGTCCGGATCACCGGTGTCCTGCACCTGCAGCGCGACGTTGTGACTGGACTCCTGGTACAGCCGGGCGCGCAGTTGCCGACTGGTCAGGTACTTGCCTTCCCGACCGGCGAACGGGGAGTCGTTGACCTGAAACGTCATGTGGATGGTCGGCTCGTCGACCGAAAGCGGCGGCAGGGCCTCGACGGCCGCGGGGTCGCAGAGCGTGTCGGAAATCCCGATGTCGGCGATACCGGACAGCGCAACGATGTCCCCGGCCTCGGCCCGCGCGACTTCTTCGCGCTTGAGCCCCTTGAATCCGAGCACCTGCAGCACCTTGCCCTGCCGCTGATGCCCTTCGCGATCGACAATGGCCACGGTCTGGTTGGGTCGCACCGATCCCCGGGCAATCCGGCCGATGCCGATCAGGCCGACGTAACTGGAATAGTCCAGGCTCGAGATCTGCATCCGGAACCGCCCCTCGGCATCCACGACCGGCGGCGGAACGTGCTTCACAAGCGCTTCGAACAGCGGCGTCAGGTCGCCCGAGGAGACGTCCGGTTCGAGCCCGGCGTAGCCGTTGAGCGCCGATGCATAGACCACTGGAAAGTCGAGTTGCTCATCCGTGGCACCCAGCTTGTCGAACAGGTCGAAGGTCTGGTCGATGACCCAGTCGGGCCGCGCACCCGGACGATCGATCTTGTTGATCACGACAATCGGCCGGAATCCCATCGCAAAGGCCTTGCTGGTCACGAAGCGGGTCTGCGGCATGGGTCCATCGACCGCATCGACCAGCAGCAGGACCGAGTCGACCATGGACAGCACGCGCTCCACTTCGCCGCCGAAATCGGCGTGGCCGGGCGTATCGACGATGTTGATGCGCCAGTCGCGCCAGGTGATCGCCGTGTTCTTCGACAGGATCGTGATGCCGCGCTCGCGCTCCTGATCGTTGGAGTCCATGACGCGCTCGGTGAGCTTTTCATGGGCGGCGAACTCGCCGGACTGGCGCAGGAGCTGATCGACCAGCGTCGTCTTGCCGTGGTCGACATGCGCGATGATCGCGACGTTGCGGAGATTCATGTAATCGGGGACCAGGCAAGGAGACAGCCGGCCATTATAGGACTCAGGAAGACATCCCACCCCGTCGGGTCGAAAAGAAATCGTCCAGCAGCCGGGTCGACGCGTCCGCCAGCAGGCCCGACGAGACGAGGCAGCGGTGGTTCAGATGCGGGCTGTCGAGCAGGTTGTAGACCGATCCGCCGGCCCCGACCTGCGGGTCGAACGCCGCAAATACCACGCGCCGGACGCGCGCATGGACCAGGGCCCCGGCACACATCGCACACGGCTCCAGCGTCACGTACAAGGTGGTTCCAGGCAGCCGATAGTTGCCGATTCGCGCTGCGGCGGCGCGCAGCGCGACGATCTCGGCATGCCCGCTCGGATCGGCATCGCGGATCACGCGATTGCATCCTTCGCCGAGGACCTCCCCGTCCCCGGCCAGCACGGCGCCGATCGGCACCTCACCGGCCGCTGCGGCCTGCGCCGCCAGTTCCAGCGCGCGACGCATCATCGCCTCGTCGATCCGGTTCACGGTCACGCAGCTTCCCGAGTCCAGCAGTTCATCATCAACACGCGCATCCCGGAGAACGGATTCTCTGAAAGGAACGCTGTACACGAAGTTTTCATCCGTGAATCCTCTTCGCCTGCTTCCTGTTTCCGCCTTGCGCTCCTTTCTCAGCCGACTGCCGAAAACGACGGAACCCGGCGCGAGGCCGGGTTCCGTTCGGTTCCTTCAATCTTCAGGAACAATCTACTGATTGTATGCGGAGATCACGACCCGACGATTTTCTGCGCGATTCGGGGCCGTATCGTTCGCGACCTTCGGACGGGATTCGCCATAGCCAATGACCTGCATCCGGTCCCGGTCCACGCCAGCGGATGCCAGGTAGTCGGCAACGGCCGCCGCGCGGCGCTCGGAAAGGGTCTGGTTATAGGCCTCGGCCCCGACGCTGTCGGTATGGCCTTCCACGTCGATACGAACGAGATCATCGCGCGGAGCCAGCACTTCGGCCGCCGCGTCCAATTCAGCACGCGCTTCGTTCCGAAGTTCGGCCGAATCGAAGGCGAACAGCACCGTCGAGTCGAACTCGAACTGCATCACCGGTTCCGGCTCGGGTGCCGGCGTCGGTGCGGGCGGCGGGGGCGGCGGCGCGGCGCGGCGCGGTTCCGGCGCAGGCGCCGGGGCCGGCTTCCGTGGCTTCGGTCCGAACGACCATCCCAGGCCGATCGAGCCGATCACGTCGATGAATCCGTCCTTCGAGTTGAACGTTTCCCGGTCATTGTCGTAGCGCGCCTCGACTTGTGCGCGCAGCCAACCGTTGTCACCCAGCTCGGCGCGGACCCCACCACCCCAGGAGACGTACATATCCCGGCCCTTGTCGAAAATGCTGTCGTGCTCGGCGATCCCGAGACCCACCATCATGAAGGGCCGCGCGCGATCGGACGGGTCACGAAAATGCCAGCGGCCGGTCACGCCGTAGCCCATCAGTTCGAAATCGTCGTCGGTCGGGAAGCCCACCGGCGGACTGCCGAAGCGCGACGGCTCGAAATCCAGTTCATAGGTATCGAGCTGCAGATCCAGGCTGAAGTTCGGACTCATGAAGCGTCCGAGGAACACGCCGAGATACGGAGAATCGGCACCGGCACGGCGATTGTCGCCGGCCATCACGCCTCCGCCCATGACGCCCGCGTACCAGCGATTGTCGTATCCCACCCATTCCGGCGGGTCCTGCGCAACGGCCAGCATGGGCACAAGCAGGGCCAAGACTGCCAACAGCTTTTTCATCAATCACTCCGTAAGAAAGAAAAACGCGTCGCAAGTATAGGGTGAGCTTGTGACTGAATCAACGCAGCTTGCGCTCAACGCGGCCATCCAACGGATGCCGCCGGCTTGACGGATGGACTGGCTGCGCGGAAAAACACCGGGTTCCGGGTCCAGCCCGGAACGACACAGCATTCATGCACCGCGGTTCGAATGCCCATTGTCCCGGAATCGATCCGGGACCCACTGATTCGCCCGAAGATCGAGAAACCGGCATCGGGGTCGGGGCAGGACGACGGGTCGAAGAACGTGCCCGATGGAGATCCGGCACCCTACTCCTCGAGCATATCGAGCTTGTACTCGACATCCGCGATGGCGCCCTCTGCGTCCACCGTGACCATGTAGCCCTTGTAGTAACTCAGAAAATCACCGCTTACGAAGTACCAGCGATCACCGTCGTTCTGAATCGCCTCGACCGGGACGGATTCGAAGGTGTCAGTGCCCATCAGCACACGCAGGGCGGACATGAATTGCTCGGCGGTCTCGGCGTTCAGCCGGAAGGCCGGGTCCAGCAATCCATCCATGAACGTCAGCGGGTCGTTGGTGTTGAGTTCGTAGACGGCCACCAGTCCATTCTCCGAGGGCCAGACATGGACCTCGCCGCCGCGGGCGGAGTCCTCGTTGCCCGTAAGCAGCTTGTACTCGAGTCGGTAGATCGGCTGCGCCATCACCCCGTCGAAGGCCGGGCTCGTCACCGGCGTCACGCTCACGCTCAGGTCGTCCAGAAACATCTGCTCGATGTCCGCGTTGCTCGGCGCGTCGGCCGCGAGGCATCCGATGCAAAGCGTCGAGACGAGTCCGGCCGTCAGCAGCGTCTTCAGTTTCTTCATCATGGAAAAGCTCCGATTCGATTCATGACTTCGCCCAGGGTCAGCACCCGCAGGCCAGAATTCCCCTTTCCCTTCCAATACGCAAAAGCGACCGGAACTCGGCCACCAGGCACGCTATTCCCACTCGATTATCAATAAGCCATTTTTATCATTTATTATCAATAGCTTATTTTCCTTCTAATTGGTAATACCATGAAAAATACCATGCTCAGAAAATCCTTCAGAATACTCGAAAAATTGCAGATTGAGAACCGCCACACCGCAGTCGATGAATCTAAGTCCGACAGGCTGCCAGACGACTTGAAAGTCCGCGGTGAGCAGGGTCCCCGGTGCATCGACCAACATCAGTTCAATGCTGATCGTGGACCGCTACCCAGGAAATTGAGCCTGGCTCGATCCAGGTCGAGTGCGCTACACGGTCAACAGTTACTAAAACCTACGAAAATAAAGCCTCATAAAGCGGCATAGGCACAGGTCGGCGTCCGAAAGAACCCTGCCACTGTATCGGGCAGCTTCTGCAAGCTGCGCAGTGCCGCGTTGACGGCACTGACCAACTCTTCCTTGGTCTGGACTGCCTTCTTCCCGACCCGCTGCTTGACATGGCCCCAAACCAATTCATCGGGATTGAGCTCTGGCGAGTACGGAGGAAGGATGACCAATTCGATCCGTTCTTTGTTGGCCTCGACAAAGGCTTTGACGAGTTTGGCCTTGTGGGTTGGATGGCCATCAACCACCAGATAGATCTTTCGGTCCATGCCCTGGATGAGACGCTTGAGAAAATCCCGGAATACGGTGGCAGTGACCGTGCCATCGACCGTCATGAAGCGAAAGTGGCCTCGGTTGGTAATGGCTGAAATCATGTTCAGGGAAAACCGTGCACCAGTGGCCTCGACCACAGGCGTCTGGCCCTTCGGGGCCCAGGTTCGTCCGGCATGGTGGTCTGAACGGATACCGGACTCATCGGCAAAGAAAATCAGGGCGTTCTCGCGCTTGGCCCGACGGGCCAGCTTGGGGAACTCCTTGTCCAGCCACTGCTCGACCAGCGCCTTGTCCTGCTGCCAGGCCCGATACAAGGGGCGCTGAGGAGTGAATCCCAAACGTCGCAACAGACGTCCGACCGAGACCTCGCTTAAGCCGACAGCGAACTGTTCCCTGATCAAACGACGGATCATGGGGATCGTCCACAGGGCATACTCAAACTTCATCTGCAGGGGGTTTTTCTCACGAATGATCTTGGCCAGCTTTTGGAGTTGCTTGCCGTCCAGTTTGGCTGGCCGGCCCGGCCGCTTACCCGTGACGAAGGCGTCTTCCCCATGATAGTGATAGGCCGAGATCCACTTGTAGATCGTGCGTCGGTTGATACCGATGCCAGCGGCAACCTCTTCAGGGCTTTCCCCGGCATCAACCCGTTCCATGGCCGAGCGCCGAAGCAACTCTTGAGCCTTGGGTGGCAACTTGCGTGCATCAATCTTGCTTCGTCCTGTCATGCCCCATAGTATAACCTATGAGGCTTTACTTATGCAGGTATTAATAAAGTAAGACTTAGACTTCTCTGATTAACCCGATCCTTTGCGAACATGATCCCGTCGCGAGTCTTGCTCACTGTCGGGCGGTGGCTGCTGCGAGCCCACGTGTGGCTGCAGGTTCTCGACACCAAGGCTTCGATGGTGCCTGTCGCGATCCCTTTCTCCCGCGAGCATGGCGCCATACCGGCGCAGACCCTCGAAAGTCACCAACAGGATGCCGACGGCAAAGAGGGCGAGGAGACTGCCGCGAAGGCCCAGCACGGCATATTCTTCCCGAAGGGTCCAGGCGAGCTGGCCCACGCACAAGGCGGCCACAAAGAGCAGGATCGGCGCCCGGCCGATCCGCTCGACGACAAACACGCCCAGCGGGGCGCCGAGGGCTACCACCGGCGCTGCCGCCAGCCACTGCTCGAAGACTCCCGGCTGCATCCCCGTGGTGCAGAGCTTGAGCACGGAACCATAAACCGAGGCGAAGGCCATGATGACGACGGAGGTCGGGATGGCGATCTTCAGGTCTGTCCTGAACATGAGTACCAGGGCGGCGTAAACCACCATGTCGACACCCACGCCGGACGCGGCAACGACCGTCAAACTGGGTATGGCACCCAGCAACACGCCACCGCGGAAATCCCAGCGCTCGTCGAACTCGGTCATGCCGGTGAGGCCGGCGATCTCCCGGATGCGGTACAGGTGCAGCAGGCCGAAACTGCCCCAGGTAACGGCAAAGATGAGTTTGATCCAGAGGTCGGGCAAGAGCGGTGCGATGAGAAACACGCCCACGGGCAGGGCCAGCAGGCAACCCAGAAGCGCCCCTTTGAGCACCGCAAAAGCCAGGGGCTGACGCCGGGCGAGGATAAAGATGCTGGCGCTGGTCATGCCGATGGACTGAACCGCAAAACTGAAATCCCGGCCCAGGGCGGCCGGCAAGTCAAATAGCAGTACCAGCACGGGAAAACCGACCGTGCCTCCGCCCATGGGCGTGGAGCCCGCCGCGAAACTGCCGAGGGCCATGGCCAGGGCGATGGGCCACTGCTCGGCCAGTACCTGGCGCAGGTCGCCGACTAGCACCAGCCACGACCAGGCGGAATAGAAGGCCAGCAGCCAGAG
>JAABSN010000153.1 GCA_011390385.1 Thioalkalivibrio nitratireducens
GTCATTTCCAGGCAGACCTGCAAGTGGTCCGCCAGTGGCGGGTGAACGGGCGGCACTACGAGCGGACCTGCAACGAATGGCTACGCCGCCAGGACGCAGCCCGCGACGCGATCATGCCGCTGTTCGAGCAGACCTACGGCGCCGATGCGGCGCGGTGGTTCCAGCGCTGGCGCATGTTTTACATGGCCTGCGCGGAGCTGTTCGGCTACCGAGACGGCAACGAGTGGTTCGTTTCGCATGTGCTTTTCGAGCGTCCGACGGGCTCCGCTCCGACCGCATGACCACGATCACCCGGCAGCCTGTCGGACTCGGCGTAAGCTTGCGCCCCGACATTCTTCATGTTCGAACTCGAAAGGGGATCCCATGACACTGTTCCTGTTTGGTCTGCTGGCGGCGATCGCGTTGATGAGTCTGGTCTGGATTTTCAGCGTGCCGCTCCGGGATGCGAGTCTGGTGGATCGCTTCTGGGGGTTGGGTTTCATCGTTGTCGCATTGGTCTGGTGGCTGCTCTCCGAAACCCCGGGGACCGCCTGGATCATGCTCGTTCCCGTGATCCTCTGGGGCCTGCGTCTGTCCGCGCACATCACCTGGCGCAACTGGGGTCATGGCGAGGACGCCCGCTACTCGGACATGCGTGAGGATCGTTCCGAGTACGCCTTTGCCGTGCGCAGCCTGTTCACCATCTTCTGGTTGCAGGGGGCACTGGTGGCGGTGATCGGACTGCCGATGCTGGCGAGCGTACAGGGTGGCAGTCCGGTTTGGAGCCTGGTCTGGCTGGGCTGGGCGGTCTGGTTGTTCGGGTTCGTGTACGAGTCGGTCGCCGACTGGCAGCTCGCCCGTTTCAAGGCCGATCCCGGAAGCCGGGGCAGGGTGATGGATCGGGGACTCTGGCATTTCAGCCGGCACCCCAATTATTTCGGTGAGATCGTCCTCTGGCTGGGGTTCGGCCTGATCGCGCTGGCATTCGGTGGCTGGTGGACCCTGCCCAGCGTTGCGCTGATGATCTTTCTGATTCTGCGGGTCTCGGGCGTGACCCTGCTCGACCGGCGAATGCGCGAAACCCGACCCGGTTATCGCGAATACGCGGAACGTACCAACACGCTGATCCCGGGAATCCCAAGGCATTGACGTAACGCCCGGTTCACTGGTCGAGGGTATCCGGCTTGCCCTGAATCGCCTTTTCGGGGCAGCATCACGCGTTTGAGTCATGCCTTCAGGGCCGTGAATGGATACAATACGCCGATGTCATACCCTTCAGATCAGCAAAACCGGGGATTTCGGGTGATTCATGCCACGTGACGCCGCGCGCGCTCAGGGGGATGCCTTGCGCGCCATCGAGCTGAAAGGGCGCATGATGCTGGTGTCCATCCTGCGTCTGCACACCAGCGATCCGGGCGAACTCGACATCGCTCTGGGTGCGCGGATGGCCGAAGCCCCGGATCTGATGCGTGACATGCCCGTGGTGCTGGACCTTGACGCACTCGGCCCGGTCGCGGTTCCCGATCTTCTGGTCGCGCTCGAGCATGTGCGTCGGCATGGCTTCAAGCTGATTGGCCTCCAGAAGGGCGAGATTGCGACCCAGCCGCTGGCTGATGCGAGTGGTCTGCCGCTGCTGGTGCTGAGTGGCAAGGGGGCTGCGGGCGCCGCGGCTCCGCAACCACCGAAACCCGCCGAGACCGCAGCCCCGGAGCCACGGCCGGCGTCGCCTGCCGTGCATACACCAACCCGCGTGGTCACCCAACCCGTGCGCTCGGGGCAGCAGATCTATGCCCGTGGGGGCGACCTGATCGTGACCGGCGCCGTTTCCGCCGGCGCGGAAGTTCTGGCGGACGGTCACATCCACGTCTACGGTGCCTTGCGTGGCCGCGCTCTTGCGGGAGTCCGGGGGCTGGTGTCCGCGCAGATCTTCTGCCGGCGCCTGGATGCGGAATTGATCGCCATCGGAGGGCATTACCGAATCTCGGAAGACATTCTCGATCACGAACGTGGCGAGAACCGGCTGATCACGCTGTCGGGGGAAACGATTCGCATCACGGAAATCTAGTGGGCCGCCGTTGAAGCGCAGCAGGCGCAGGCCGGGTCCGACCGGCTGCCAGAAGAAAATTCCATACACCAAGGAGATGCAGGCTCTATGGCACGCATTGTAGTGATAACCTCAGGCAAGGGTGGGGTTGGCAAGACCACGACCGCCGCCGCCATTGCCACTGGTCTGGCGATGCAGGGCCGGAAGACGGCGGTTGTGGATTTCGACGTGGGGCTGCGCAACCTGGACCTGATCATGGGTTGTGAGCGCAGGGTCGTCTACGATTTCGTCAATGTCATCAACGGGGATGCGAACCTGCGTCAGGCCCTGATCAAGGACAAGCGCACCGAGAATCTCTTCATCCTTCCCGCGTCGCAGACCCGCGACAAGGAAGCGCTGACCACGGAAGGCGTCGAGCGCGTTCTGGACGAGATGTCGAAGGAGTTCGACTTCGTGGTCTGCGACAGTCCGGCCGGGATCGAACACGGCGCTCTGATGGCATCGTATTTTGCCGACGAGGCGATCGTCGTGACCAACCCCGAAGTTTCAAGCGTGAGGGACTCCGACCGGATGCTGGGAATTCTGGCCAGCAAGACGCGCAAGGCGGAGAAGGGGCAAGGGGCCATTCCGGCGAAACTGCTTCTGACCCGCTATTCGCCTTCCCGGGTGGAGAAGGGCGAGATGCTCAGCATCGAGGATGTACAGGACATCCTGTCGATTGATCTGCTCGGTGTGATCCCCGAATCCCAGGCGGTCCTGAATGCATCGAATTCGGGCGTCCCGGTGGTGCTGGATGAAGAATCCGACGCTGGTCAGGCCTACCTGGATTCGGTGGCCCGTTTCCTCGGTGAAGAGCGTCCGTACCGCTTCATCACGCTCAAGAAAAAAGGCTTCTTCGGCCGTCTGTTCGGGGGTTGATCGGTATGGGTATCTTTGACTACTTCCGCTCGCCCCGGCCGAAATCCGCGTCACTGGCGAAGGAGAGGCTCCAGATCATCGTTGCACGGGAGCGTGCACACCAGAGCGGACCCGACTACCTCCCCGCACTGCACCGGGAAATTCTGGCCGTGATCCGCAAGTACGTTCACGTGGACGACGAGGCCGTGCAGATGAACCTCGAACGCGAAGGGGACTGTGAAGTCCTCGAGTTGAACATTACCCTGCCCGAAAAGGATTGAGTATTTTCCTGATCCGCCCGCACCGACCCGGGTCGCGGCCGCGGCTGCCACTGGGCCGGTGCGGTTCGGCTGCGCCTCACGGCACCCTACGGGTGGCGAAGCGTAGGGTGTCAATGAGCGCAGCGAATGGCACCGTTCGAGGCTAATGGGCAGCGTGGTCCGGGCCCGGTTCGCCTTGCGTCTCGCGGGACCCTGCAGTATGGGTTGCCGGATTAGCGGCGCAGAAAGCGCAGCCATGCCCAGATGTTGAGCAGGCTCATCAACGACTGGGCAACATAGGTATAGGCGGCGGCTTTCAGGATGCGGTGCGCGTGCCGGTAGTCGCTGTCGTACAGATAACCGCCGTCGCGCAGGATCGGCATCGCCCGGTTGAAACTGGCATCGAGTTCCGTGGGCAGAGTGACCATATGGACGACCGCGGCCATCCCCATCGATAGCAGGCCGGCGAGCAGAAACAGGAGCCCTGGCGCCGGATGGCGGGTGATAATCGTGATGACCGGGATGGCCAGCATCATGAAGGCACCCAGGCGTTGTCCGCCCGCGGCCCAGCGTACCAGTTCCCCGCGCAGCCTCAGCGGCTTATAGCCCTCGGCATGCTGGATCGCGTGACCGACTTCATGCGCGGCCACGGTCACGGCCGTCAGCGATTGGCTGTGATAATTGCCCTCGGAAAGACGTACCGCACGCGCCTCCGGGTCATAGTGATCCCCCTTTTCGGTGACCTCGACCGCAACGTCGTGCATGCCCCGCTGGTTCAGCAGATGTCGCGCCAGCTCACCGCCAGTGCCCTGATAACGATCGGCAGGCTGACTGTACTTCTCCATGGTCCTGCGCACCCACCATCCTGGCCCGTAGGTCACGAGTACGAGTAGCGGAACGAGTATGATCAGCAGGCGGGCCATGCGCTCAATCTAATCGATCGCCGTCCGGGTTTCCGTTTCCCGTTCCGGTGTCGCGTGATGCGGGATGTTCAGGTGTTGTCACCTTCATCGAAATCGCCCTTGTATTTTGGATTGGCGCGAGCGCTGAAACCCGACCCGAAGGATTCCGATTCCTCCGGCGCTTCAGGGTCTTCGGCCTTGCTGTGCACCATTTGCAGGTGTGCGGGGGGTGCCGAACCCTTCTTGTCCGCGCCGAAATAAAGGGTCATGTGCGGGAACGGGATCTCGATGCCGGCGGCGTCGAAGTGTCGTTTCACGAGTCGGTTGTATTCGCGGCCGATCCCCCACTGTTCGCCCGGCAGCGTCTTGATGCGAACGCGGACGTTGACCGAGCTGTCAGCGAGCGCGGTCACGCCGTGGACCTCGAGTTCGCCGACAATCTTCCGGCTGTGCTCGGGGTGGGAGCGCAGTTCTTCGAAAGCCTCGCGCAGGCGGACGATCACTTCGTCGGTGTCCTCGCGGTAGGCGACGCCATATTCCCCGAGGTGATAGCCGAAATCCCGGGTGAAGTTGGATACGGTCCCCACGGAGGAGAACGGAATCACGTGAAAGGTCCCCGAGAGGTCACGCAGGCCCAGTGAACGGATGGTCAGCTTTTCCACGGTTCCGGTGATGCCGGCCACCTGCACCACGTCGCCGGTGTGCATCGCGTTTTCCATCTGGATGAAGACGCCAGTGATGATGTCCTGCACCAGGGTCTGGGCACCGAAGCCGATCGCCAGGCCGAGGACCCCCGCCCCGGCGAGCAGAGGGCCGATGTTGATGCCGATTTCGGCCAGAACGACCATGGTGACCAGTACCACCAGCGCGACTGCAATCGCGTTGCGAAAGATCGCGAGCAGGGTTCTTTCGCGAGCCCCCAGCGCCTTGCGCCCGTTGTCCGGACTGAGCTTGTGTTCGATCCAGCTCGCCACGGCAAGCCAGAACAATGCCGCCAGCCCGAGAATGACCGCTACCGAAAGCACCTTGGCAAGGAGGCCCGCACCGACTTCCGAACTCAGCCACACGCCCAGGTTGAACAAACTCCACGCGTCCGCGATCACGGCCAGCACGACGACGAGAATCGCGAGCCGCATGATCTTCAGTCCGGTCGGGATATAGGCGTTCAGCCGTTCCTCGAGCATCGGGAAGTTGCGACGCGTCTCTTCGGGAAGATGAATCCTTCGGCTGATGATCTGGGTGAGAATGGCGGCGACGAAGAAGCCGGCAATGATCGCGAGCAGGGTCTGACCAGTGGCGAGCGCCATGAACGGAAGCGCGTCCTCGGGGCGGGTGACGCTGACCACCGCCAGCGCGGCGAAATAGAGCAGGGCCAGCCAGTGCCACATGCGGGCGAGGGTACCGAGTGCAAAACGGACGAACATCAGGTCGCTGCGCTCGCCCGTGTTCAGCAGGCGCTGCCGCACGCGGGATCGGTTCTGCAGGATGATCGCGACGGCATAGCTGAAGGCAACCAGCATCACCAGCAACCCGACGGACCGGCCGGCCGCGGCAGTGACGTGGACATTCACGATCGGAACGATCAGCAACAGGCCGTATCCGATGAATCCCACCATTCGGCTGAGCCATGCGTTCCAGTATGCGGCTTCCTCCCCTGCCATCGGAAGCACCCTCAAGCCCTGATAGCGGCTGGCAAAAAGCAGGCGCAGCGCGGCCTTCGTGACCTCGATCAGCAGGAAGGCGTTCAGAAAGAGCGAATGTCGGGTATCCATCACGCCGGCGTCGCCGAGCACGAACAACGCCAACCCGTAGCCGGCGCCCCACGCCAGCACCACCACCAGCAGGTCGACCAGCGCCGCAACCAGAACCGCGGGCACGGTCCGCAGCAGAACCATGGTGCGGTTGGAGCCCAGTACCCACTGGTCGAGAGCCGTGAAAAGCGGTCGTGCGAACCGGCGCAGCAGCAGGAACACGCCAACCGTCACGGCGATCACGATCGCGAGATCGAGCAGAGCCAGGCCGAACGCGACCCAGTTGGCGTCCCGAAGGCTGCCGAGTATCTCGCGGGCCATCGCCACCTGGTTGCGGACCTCCGTCACGCTGCCTTCGGCCACCTGCTGGGTGAACTGCGCGATCTGGCGGGGCAGCGATACGGTGGCTGGCTCTTTGGTTGTTTCGGGCGCAGTCTGCGCGGATTCGATCTCGGGCAGGCTTCGGAGACTGTCCAGCAGCCGCTCCCTGGCCTCGGGGTCCTCCAGCGCGGAGATCAGAGCCCGGATGGTATCGGTTTCGGCCGGATTCGCAGCCACCGTGACCGGGACGCTGACGATCACGAGCAGGATGGCCATGAGAACGGTGTGCAGGACCGTTTGCAGCCCGTGGCAGGGTTTTCTTCCGGACACGGCGGTCTCCAGGTTCGTGGTTGGCGCAATTCCCGAAGCCATGGTCCGTGGGCCGCGGGTTCTGATCCGACCGCAGTTTAACGGCACGATGCATGACACGGCCAGCGACTGCGGCCCGAAGGCCTGAACGAGGCGCCCCGGGCGCCTCCCCGCCCACGACGAAATCCGTAGGGTGCCAATGAGCGCAGCGAATTGCACCGTTCGAGGACCGGGAACTTGGATCCGGGGCGGCGTCACCCCGGTGCGGTTCGGCTGCGCCTCACGGCACCCTCCGGGATAAACTTTGCTGCGAAGAACGGCAGTGGGCCATGCCGCATCCCGGGATCTCAGGGGAACGCGTCAGCGATCAGGTCCCTGCCAGCCCGTCGTGCCTCCGGGCCTGATCCGGAATTCATCGGGTTTCCAAGGGGACTGGACAGAACCGGATCCAGCCACGCGGGACCGAGTTGGTGCATCTGCCGCTCGATCCACGCGGCACGATCGCGTACCGTCGCGTCGGGGCGGGTCGGCGAATACGCCTTGGGATTCGGAAGTACCGCCGCAAGCATCGCTGCCTGTTCGCGGTTCAGCCGGCTGGCGGGAATGCCAAAGTGGTAACGCGCGGCGGATTCGATGCCGAATACCTCGGGACCCCACTCCGCGAGATTCAGGTAGACCTCGAGGATCCGGGCCTTTGGCCACAAGGTCTCGATGGCTACCGTGAAACCTGCTTCCAGCACTTTGCGTGTGAGACTCCGGCCGTGCCACAGGAACAGGTTCTTGGCCGTCTGCTGACTGATGGTGCTCGCACCGCGCAGGCGCTGTCCCCGCCAGTAGCCGCCAATCGCGCTGCGGATGGACTGCCAGTCGAAGCCGTGGTGCAACGGGAAGCGCTGGTCCTCGGCGGCAATCACGGCAAGCGGAACGTGTGCGGGCAGTGCCGTCAGCGGTTGCCAGTGCCTGCGCAGGGGTGGCGCGATCGGCCCCGCCGCCTCGCTGAACATGTACATGGAATACGGCGGGTTCACCCAGCGCAGGAGCATGGTCAGGAGCAGTGCCGACGCGACCAGCAGCGCCAGCGAGAACATCGCCACGCGCAGAACCCGGCGGACAAGAGCCCGGCGCCATCGATCTCGCCCGGGAGCGCGTTTCGGGGTGGAGGGTCGCTTCATGCGGCTATTCTGCCAGACTGCGCCCGGTTGCCCTCGGGCTGTCCATTACGCTGTTCAGATCGGCCCGACGTCGAACCACTCGCGATACCGGGTGGCCCGATTCCCGCCTCCAACCGAAGCTTCGGATCGACACCGGGCTGAACTAACGCTCGCGGAATCGGCCGAATTGGGGATATGCGCAAGGTCCTTCGGCCGGATGAGGTGGTTCATGTCGGAAGCGGAATCGATCAAGGCGGCCAGCATCGACCCCGAGGAGGTGGCGCGTTATCAACGTCTGGCCGCGACCTGGTGGGATGAGAAAGGCCCGTTCTGGCCTCTGCACGTCCTGAACCGGGTCCGGACGGACTGGATTGTCGAGCATCTGGCGCGCGAGTCGGGCCGGGACTCCGAAACCACCGTGCCTCTGTCCGGACTCCGGATGCTCGATGTCGGTTGCGGCGGAGGAATCCTTTCGGAAAGCATGGCACGGCATGGGGCCGAAGTTCTCGGAATCGACGTGAC
>JAABSN010000154.1 GCA_011390385.1 Thioalkalivibrio nitratireducens
CAAGCCCATCCCTCCTCGGTTTATGATCGGAGCATTAAACATAAGCTCGCCTTTCCTTTTCCAACAAGCGTGGATCAGGATATCCGGGGATATCACTCACTGGAAGCCGTGGAACACACCAATCGCCACCGGTCGCGTCGGATGGTCACACGAGCGCGGACAGTACTCAAGCGGCACGAAGACTTGAGGAAACGCCGATCAAATCGTCATCGCGAAGAGCGGAGCCTTTAGCCGCGAGCGCAGCGTGGCGGGACGATCCATAAGGCATTGATTTCAAGAACGCCGTTTGGATTACTCGCCGCGCTCGCGGTTGAAGGCTCTTTCACAATGACAAGTGCGTCGATCAGCACCGTCCTTTAGACCGTTACGTGTTTACCGACAACGAATCAGTATCGGCTGCGCCTAAAGAATCGAGATCATAACTGCCAGGACTCTGTCCAGCACACAAGGAGATTAATCATGGGAACGCTTTCAGTAAAGGACATCCGATTTCGCAGCAAACATGGTCACTTTGAATTCGAGCGCGAGATCGGCAACAGTTTCTCTATTGACCTTGTTTGCCGGACTGATCTCCGGAAAGCGGCAGTCACTGACCGACTCGAAGACACTCTTGACTATGCGCCGGCGGTAGATGCGGTTGCAGAAATAATGAACGGTGAGTCAGTTCATCTTATAGAAACACTTCTGGATCGGATTGGCAAATCGCTCATGGCACGCTTTCCGGAGATCATGTCGCTCGAAGTCCGGCTTCGAAAACTCAAGCCGCCGATCCCGCACACCTGTGCATACGTCGAGCTCGCCGATCATTGGGAACGATAGGCCGACGTCATTTCATCGACACGTGATCGAGGTTCAATGCTCTCTGGAGAAGCAGGTATAAAATTGGCCAGGTTTGTCCACGGTCGACTCCTGGTAATGGAGGGATTTCAGTTCGAAGCGGAGCAATTCGGGCAAATCCTTCCCATTGAACAGGGTATGGAATGCGTCGCCACCCACAAGGCAATGGCTCAGCGTCAGGTACAGGCGCGACAACACGTTGTCACGGGCCATTGCGGCGAGAATTCGCGGGCCTGCCAGCAGGTAGATACTCCGATAGCCATGTCGGGCCAATTGCTGCACCAGAGCCGCTCCCTCGACCCAGCGTTCACTGCCCGCAGTCCAGACGTCGAAACCGCTTTCCCTGAGCGCACGAACCCGAACTGGCGATGCATGAGCCCCGGTTGCGATCATGACGCGTTGCTGGTGAAGATGGAGCGATGGAGGAATGGGAAAATCCAGGGACGCGCTCACAATCACGATATCCGGCTGCGGAGCGAGCCCATTCTGCGCGCGCCACGTTTGCAGGGATTCTGTCTCGTCCGTCGTACCGACCTGGAGAATGTTCCCCAAGCGTCCGGCTTCGAGCGCCCGGAGATAGGCTCCGTGAACGATGATACAGTCTGCCTGAGCCTCGAGCTCCTGAAGCAGATACCAGTCCTCCGGTGTTCCGAGGCCGTTGGGAATCCACGAATCGGATTCCTCGCTTCCAAGCGCGACACGCCCATCGAGGCTGGTGAGGAAGTTTCCGTACACCAGGGGCTTCTGACTTGAACCGAGCAAGTGCAGTCGGTGCTCCAGATACAGACCAGGCAGTGGACGCGACTGGCAGGGCGCTGGAACGCACTGCATGACCCGAGCGTCAATCACGACCCGTATTCCAGAACGGAAGGTGAAGGAATTTCGACCTTGAATACCATGCATCTCACCCTTTGGAAGGAGGTACAGGATGAGTACAGATCGCCGTGAAGACAAGACCTATAGCGAAGAGGAGATCCTTGACAGGCTCCAGAGAGAATTACCGAACTGGTATTACGAGGACGGCTGGATTCGCCGCAAGTACCGGACCAGTGGCTGGAAAGGAACGCTGATGGTGATTGCCACCGTTGGCCATCTTGCCGAGGCTGCCTGGCATCATCCGGACATCAGCGCCTCTTATGCGTTCGTGATCGTGAAGCTCGTCAACCATGCTGCGAAGGGAATCACGGACAAGGACTTCGAGTTGGCGCGCAAGATCGAGGAAGTCGTTCACTGGCGCCCTGCTTCGGACAGTGCGCTTGAAGGAACGCCAGAGGACCCGCGGTTCCGCTACATCAAATATGATTCACCTCCGTCCGGCGACTAACCCGACGGACAACCGTTGGCCACGTGCGGCTCAGACCGGAGCAGGCATGTCGCTCTGAGCCGCACCACCTCCCTGGAAGTGCATCCAGGCTCGATAGGTCTCGGCATGCAGGCCCACGTCATGAACCCGGATCACATCGATCCCTTGGGTACAGAGATGCAACGATGCGCCCAGCGTCGCCCGATCCCGACCGGCGATACTCTGGCTGGAGAGGCCCCGCATGAACGATTTGCGTGAGTGCCCCACCAGGACCCGAAGACCGTGCCGACGAAACCGGCCCGCATGCTGAATCAGGGCAAGGGACTGCAGCGCCGTCTTGCCGAATCCGACCCCCGGGTCAAAAAGTATGCGCTGCAGATTCAGGCCCGATCGGTCCCAGACTTCGAGCTTCCGTAACAGCCACGACTCGACGACCTCGACAGGATCACAGTCTCGCGGGAGCCGCTCCGACTTGCTCGCCGGCACCGTGAGGTGATGCATGGCGACAAAGTCCGCCTTGCTGGAGCGGGCCAGATCCACCATCCCTGGCGCACTCAGACCACTGACGTCGTTGATGATGTCGACCCCAAGCTCAAGGCCTCGCTGCGCCACTTCTGGATGGTAGGTATCGAGACTGAAGCGGGGGCGTAGCGGATCCTTGCGATAATGATCGAGCAACTGCGGCAACACCGGCTCGAGCCGCGACCACTCCTCGCTGGGCGAAAGGGGGCTCGCACCCGGTCGGGTCGATTCGGCACCGAGGTCGACGATCTGCGCGCCGGCATCCACCAGTGTTTCCACCTGGCCCATGACCTTGTCGGGTGAGAAATAGGCGCCGCCATCGGAAAAGGAATCCGGAGTCACGTTGACGATCCCCATCCATAGAGGCGGCTGGTGCGGCAACTCCCGCGCCCAGTCAAGCACCATGCCTGGCCCCAGGTCCGGCACCACCAGGCGAGGAGCGATCGCCACCAACGGAGCGAGCAGGTACGGCTGAGTGATCAACCCGGGATGGGGCAGAACCAGCTCGTGGGTCCCGCACCGAGTGTTCCCGTGCAGCAGCAGATGGATCCTGATTGAACATGGCGCCGGTTGTGGGCCGTCGCCTTCATTGATCTCCTGCTCGATAAGCTTGATGCACCGCAACAGGCCCTTGGGATCTCGAGAACCCACCGTGTCCGTCCCTTGCAACACAAGATTCAGATACGGCAGATTCCATTCGTCCATGTCCGCCACCGAGAGCCCGGCAGGGGTCTCTACGACAGGAGAAAACTGCTCAGGCTTAAAACCCTGCTCCTGAAGCCGCTTGATCGCCATGCGAAGATTCCGCCTGCGATCACCGGCATTCGAACCCAAGCCAATGAAAATCTGCATCTCTTGCACCATTACCTATTCCCGGTGAGCCTTGAACAAAGGGCCTCGTCACTGCGAGGCCACCCGGCATGCGTTCGAAAAGCGCGGACGGTCACGCACGTCGAACTCCCGCGACACGGATTCCTCCTGCACCCGGCGTCACGGCACGGCGCGATGCAGGTCCTTTCGCCGCGCAGCCTCTCCACCGCCAACGAATAACGGAAGCGCGAACCGCGCAGCACTTGCCTGTAGCTCCTTCTGCGTTACACTAGCAGGCCGCGCCGGGATGGCGGAACTGGTAGACGCGCCGGACTCAAAATCCGGTTCTGGCAACAGAGTGCGAGTTCGATTCTCGCTCCCGGCACCATCGGTTACGGGTCCACCCGATCCAGACCGGAGAATAACGCGGTATACCCGACGCCGGCGTAGCTCAGTTGGTAGAGCATCTGATTTGTAATCAGAGGGTCGCGGGTTCAAATCCTGTCGCCGGCTCCATTAAAACAACAACCTACGAGACCGCTGCGGGGCGGAGTTTTCGCTGTATCCCGGATTTGTCCCAGTTCACAGAGCGACGAATCCCCGAATAGTGACAGAGCCGGGACCGCCACTCAGACGGCCTCGCCCGGGGTCTGGCGCTCCAATACCCCGCGCCGGAATATATCGAAGCGCTGGGACGCCTCGATCCCCATAACGCTCCGGGCCACCTCGACCACCGGAACGCGGCCCGCGATTCCCTCCCTGAAGGATTGTCCGAAGCCTGTCCCCTGATCTTGGGGGACGCCTCATGTGCTCGCGGTCGCGGGCAGGCATCCGACAACCCTTAACCTGAGCAAGAGCTCGGGAGGAGCGGTTGAGTGACTGCAATCAAGCGCAGAACCGACATTCGAAGCGGGACTTCGGCCTCGTATCGTGGCCCGCCGGCGCTCAGGCGCAGGCCCTGACGCGCGCCGTTTCGCAATCGAGCTCGATCTCCGCCTCAACGACGCCGTCCTTCGGCACGCCAAGATGGAAACCCACCTTGCGACAGACGCGTTGCATGCCCTGGTTCTCGCTCAGGATGTCGGCGGTGATCCGCGTCACACCTTCCTCGCGGGCGCTGTTCACCAGCAGGCGGAGCAACTGCGTGCCCATGCCCAGGCGCTGATCGGCATCGTTGATGAGCATCGAGAACTCGGCGTGGCGGCTGTTATGCAGCCGGCTCCAGCGCCCGACACCGAGGATGCGGTGTTCGTCGCGCTCCCGGTCGTGATAGTCGACCACCAGAGCCATCTCCCGATCGTAATCGGTGAAGCAGATGCGGGTGAGCCGTTCATGGGCCACGCGCTGGGTCAGTTGCATGATGTGGAAGTAGCGCAGGTAGACGCTGCCCTCGGACAGGTGCTGGTGGAACTGCGCCATCAATGGTTCGTCTTCCGGGCGAATCGGACGGATCGTCACCGCCCGCTCGTCCTTTAGAACCCAATCGCTGACGTACCGGATCGGATAGGGCCGGATGGCCGGGCGCGGCAAGGTCTGGACATCCACGTCCGGCGCATGCAGCAGCACCCGGGCATCGAGGGCGCGCAAGGCCCCGTGTCCGGAGCCGTCCATTGGGGAAGCCAGCAACGGGTTGATGTCGATTTCCTTGATCTCCGGATGCTCGACGACCAGCTGGCTAAAGCGCACCAGCAGCTTCTCGATCTGCGGCAGGTCCACCGCCTCGCGGCCGCGCACGCCCTTGAGTGCCGCATGGATCCGGGTCTGCTCCATCAGGCGTCGGGCGAGGGTGGTGGTCAGTGGCGGCAGGGCGACGGCGCTGTCGCGCATCACCTCCACCATCTGACCACCGGCGCCGAACAACAGCACAGGGCCGAACTGGGCGTCTACGCTGCTGCCGAGAATGAGTTCGTAGCTGTCGTCCCGGGAGATCATCGGCTGGACGGTGACGCCATCGAAATGCTCCGCACCGGCCTTGGCGGCCACGGTGTCGCGAATGCCCTCGAAGGCAGCGGTCACCGCCGTGTCATCGGTCAGATGCAGGCGCACTCCACCGACGTCGCTTTTGTGGGTGAGGGTCTTCGAGTCCAGTTTGACCACCACCGGATAGCCGATCGCCCGGGCATGAATCACGGCTTCGGCGGCGGTGTGCGCCTTGTGGGTGGCCACCACCGGAATGCCGTAGGCCGAAAGCAGGGTCTTCGATTCCAGTTCGGTCAGTACCGTGCGCTGATCGCGGGCAGCCTGCTTCAGCAGGCGCTTCACCTGGGTCATGGCGAGGCCGGACTCGTCCCAGGTCATCGCCGGGGCCGGAGTCTCGTACAGGGCCTTCAGGCTGCAGTGGTAGCGCCACATCAGGTTGAACAGGTGGGTGGCGGCATCCGGGTGCGAATAGGTCGGAATATTGGCCTGGTTCAGGATCGCCTGGCCGGACACGACCTCGGCGCCGCCCATCCAACTGGCCAGCACAGGCTTCTTCAGATCCTTGGCGCATTCCTTGATACGCTCGGCGGTCCGGGTCGGGTCGGTCATCGCCTGGGGCGTCAGCACCACCAGGATGCCATCGGCATTCGGATCGCGGGCGGCGATTTCGAAGGCCTTGGCATAGCGCTCCGGATCGGCATCGCCAAGGATGTCGACGGGGTTGCCGTGGCTCCAGTGCCGGGGCAATACGGCATCCAGTTCGGTCACGGTGTCTTCGTGCAGCGGGGTCAGTTCGCCGCCGCCGGTGATCAGGGTATCGGTGCTGAGCACGCCTGGGCCGCCGGCATTGGTCAGGATCGTCAGACGGCACCCCTGTGGCAGATAGGCCTGCTTCGCGAGCACCTGCGCGACATCGAACATCTCGGCCAGGGAGTCCACGCGCAGGACCCCGGAGCGGCGGAAGGCGGCGTCGAGCACGGCATCGCTGCCGGCCAGGGAGCCGGTATGGGAGGCGGCGGCCTTCGCGGCGGCCTCGGTCCGGCCGGCCTTGATGACGATGATCGGCTTGGTCAGCGCAACCTCGCGGGCGGCGGAGAGAAACGAGCGGGCATCACCGATGCTTTCCATGTAGATCACGATGCTGCGGGTATGCGGGTCGTCGCCCAGGTAATGGATGAGATCGCCCCAATCCACGTCCAGCATCGAACCAATGGACGCGAAGGTGCTGAAGCCCACGTTGTGTTGCCGGCTCCAGTCGAGCACCGCGGTGCCTACGGCCCCGCTCTGGCTGATGAAGGCGACGTGGCCGGGCTGCGCCATCACCCCAGAGAAGGTCGCGTTCAGGCCGGTACGTGGGCTCATTACACCGAGGCAGTTGGGTCCGATCACCCGCAGCCTACTGTGCTGCAAAGCCTCTTGGATCTCCCCCTCCAGCGCCGCGCCTTCGGCTCCGATCTCCCGGAAGCCGGCGGAAATCACGATCGCACCGTGTACGCCGGCGGCGACGCATTCCCGGATTATCGCGGGCACGGTGGGTGACGGTGTGGCGATGATCGCCAGATCCACCGTTTCCGGCACATCCGCGACCGATGCATAGGCGCGCACCCCCAGCACGCTCTGGCGCTGTCCATTCACCGGATACAGGGTGCCGCCGAAGGGGTGGCTGAGCAGGTTCCACAGCAGGGTGCGGCCGACACTGCCAACCCGGTCGGTGGCGCCGATCAGGGCGATCGACTTCGGGGAGAAGATGGAACGCAGATGCTGGTGATCGGAACGGAGGATGTCGTAGGACCGATCGGGATTCCGGGCAAGACTCAAGCTCATGGCAGGTACCTGTGGGGGCTTCGCCCGGGTCGGTGCGAAGCGCAACTACAATCCAGGGCGGCAATGCGCCTTCCGGGCGCCCCGACGAGAAATCTTGCTGCATTGCACAACGCGAGGTTACGCATAATCCAAAGCCGATTCAAGAATCCATTACGTATTTTCTTCATCGCTATGCCGCGGCCGTGACGGGCCTCGGGAGTCACGGGTTGCACCTGCGCCGATACGAACGGCGCAATAGCCATGCCGGCAATCCGCGCAGCAGAAAGCATTGATTGTCAAACATCATCTTTTCTCTTGGTCGCAGATATTTGCGCTAGATCGAGACCGCCTTTTCGACCCCTCTACAGTAGCGTTTGGCGCACTGGCCGTATCCGGCCTCGCCTCCTCCAATCGCGCCAATGGTCCAGCCCTCATGAGGACTGGCTGGGCGGATTTGCGCGGTTCCTAATCTACAGCCAGTCACGGGCCCGGTCCGTACGCTAGCCCACGGAGCTGTCCCCGTCGGCTCAAGCGTCGTTGCGCAAGCGCTTCGATCATCTGAACCGAATCTCCCAACCGCTGAGTCGCATCACTCTGGACGTCGGGGTCTGCCAGGGCATGCCCTGTGTCCGGCACATGCACTGGCCCGTCGACGTGGTGCTGGACCAAGTGGGGTCGGGCACCATGGATGAGATCATCACGGAGCATCCGGAGCTGGAGCGCGAGGACATCTTGACCAAAGCGGCCACCCTGTCTTGCCCCCTGTCGAGCCAAGAACAGACCGTTGACGAGCGGGGCACTCGAGCACGGCCCGGCGGAACGGCCAACTATGTGGGCTAGCGCACGGACGGTGACCGTGACTGGGTGAAAATATAGTTTCGCGAATCGGGCGCGCCGCTCGCCATCCAGCCCCCCCTGCCAGGCAGCACGCGCTTTGGCG
>JAABSN010000155.1 GCA_011390385.1 Thioalkalivibrio nitratireducens
TTTCCCGGCCTTCATGCGCACAGTCTCCGAGAGCGCTCAGGACGGGGAAATCAACAAGGCGATTCCCGGTCTCGCAAATACCGGGGAAAACATGAAGTCTTTCGCCGGCATCCTGGCTGGCCTGAGCTTCGTTCCCCTGCTGCTTTTCTTCGCCCTGCTGTCCGGGGGGCGTCTGCACGGCAATATTGCCAGCGCCCTCTCGATCTTCAAATCCGCGACGCAGAAGAAAATCATGTATTTCCTGGATGTCTTTCGGTCGCAGGTGACCGGCTTCTTTCAGGGGCAGCTCGTGATCGCCCTGATCATGGGCAGCTTGTTTGCCGTAGGCTTCACCTTGATTGACCTGAAAGGGGGCATATTGATCGGACTGTCGCTCGGGCTGCTGAACATCGTGCCCTTCCTCGGCACGCTGATCGGCCTGCTGATCGTGTTGCCATTGGCCTATCTGCAGCCCTCGGGCGGCGGATTTCAGCTGCTTGGCTTGAGCCTTTTGGTCTTTACCGTGGTGCAACTGGTGGAAAGCTGGCTGCTCACGCCCAAGATCATGGCCAACCGATCCGGTCTGCATCCTGCGCTGGTGGTGATATCGGTATTCTTCTGGGGTACCGCATTCGGTAGCATCACCGGCATGATCCTGGCGGTCCCTCTCACCGCGTTTTTCATCGCGGCCTGGCGTCAGGCAAAGGCCGGGCTTGCCCGCAGCATGACGTCGGAGCGTGACGCTGGTCGTATCGAAAGAGCGGCCGGATCGAAGTGGGAGTTGAGGGCCAAGCCCTCCCGGGAGGAAAGAAATCTGGACTAAGCTTCAGAAAAGGCAGCAGCGCTTCGGGTCAACTCGATATCGTTGCGATCCGACATGGCCTGTTCTGATCTTGCCAGTGCCATTCGAGAATGCTTTCGGGCGGCAGCAGCCATGGCCGCATCCTCGGTTTCTGTCAGCGCATGGAGTGCTTTCTGGAGCCTGATGGCGACTTCCACAGTACCTGCGCCGTCTCGGGCAATCGCGGTAAAAGCATCGTCGAACAGATCGTCAACCTGGAGTTGTGGAACCGAGATCCGGTCGTAGTCAATTGCGCTTTTGTCCTCCTTATCGAGAGGTTTCTGCCAAAGGGTGAACAGTCGCACCATTGCACCGATGATGGTGATCGCGGTTCCCGGGTCGTTGATGGCCGTCGACAGCGCCTTATCGGCGATTTCGGACAACGCCAGCAGACCGAAGCGGGGGTCATCCTCGAACGCGCGATCTCGACCGATCGTAAATGCGTCTGAAAAGTCAGCCGGTCTGAACGAATCGCTGCCCTCAATGAAAAGGAGGGGGCGACTTTCAGTGACGAACGTCCCGGGTAGCGCCGCCACAATGACGCGGCATTTGCAGCCCTCAGCGCGGGACTGCAGAGCGTCCATGTCAATATTCTGAACGTATCCTACGATCGACGAGTAAACGCAGGGACTCGCCTTGTTTTGCGGCCTGAGGGCCTGGGGGAAAGCGCCCAGTGTCGGCGAGAGGCGACGGCGTTGCAGGGCGTCGGCAGCTGCGTTCTCAACTTTTTCTATCGTGTTGGAAACACGACCAAGTCGGGCAATCCGGTCCACCCACCGCACAAAGGTGCCGACGACGACACCAAAGACCAGTACGGTAAGAAAGAAGATCGCAAACAGCCCGGCGGAGCCGAACATGTCATTTTGAACGGCTATCAGCGAGACCAGGCTGAAAATGAAAGCCCCAACGAACGCAGACAGCGCGTTCTGGCTCACGTCGTCAGCAAGAACCAGCGAAAATGATCTTGGCGTCGCACCTGCGCTAGAAGATGCATAGGCTGCGACCATAGAGCCGACCGCGAATGTTGCTATGACCAACATGCTGGAAGCCATGATCGATAGCAATGACTCGACCGAGTCGGACTTGATGTCCGGCAAGACACGGGCAAGGTTCGTGTCATCGATAAAGCTGGCGGCGTATATCCCTCCAATCGACAACAGGCAAAGCACCAGCGGCCTGACCCACAATCGTTCGTTGATCTTGCTGATCAGGAAGCGTAGCCGGTTCAGGGAGAAAATCGATGATCGCGCCATGGAAGTACCCCGCTCGAATCGATCCAGCCGCAATCATGTCAGCGTAAGGCGTCGAGGTCTGTTCGCCAGCCAACCCGGACCCTGACCGCACCACGACAGGGCAGGATAGTAAAACGGCCTGACGTCCAAAGGGTGTTCGCTGGCGCACAGACGTCATGAAGCCATGCTGTGATGATTTCATTGAACCGTGCAATCAGTCAGGACGTACTGGCAGTCTCGCTAATCCGGTGACTGTTTTGGGCGCATCCTGAGTGTTTGCAGGACTCGATCTGTAGTATCTGTTTCGCATCCGACAATCAGGAGAAATAAATCATGAAAATCGCCACAAGCATTATCGCCACCCTTTTCGCAGGTGCTCTGATGATCCCGTTGTCTGGCTGTGACGACCAGGGCCCGATGGAGGAAGCCGGAGAGAAGATCGACGAGACGGTTGAGGACGCGGGCGATTCGATCGAGGAGACGACCGACGGCGGATGATCCCCGGCTCCGCCATGGTGGCGTTTCCAGCGCCGTGAAAATTCTGCTCATCGCCCTGGCGCTGTTGCTGGTCGCTGCAACCGCTCTTCCGATTCTGCGCTTTGATCAGTGGTGGATTCGCGTTTTCGACTTCCCTAGAGGGCAGATTGCCGTTGCCGGCGTCCTGCTGGTCGCTGTATATCTTTATTTCTGGGATCCGCATCGCGTCCACGAATCCCTGGTTCTCGGTCTGCTGGTGCTGGCGGTGATCTTCCAATTGGTCAAGATCGTCCCGTACACGGTGTTGATGCCCAAACAGGTCCTGGACGCAGAATCGGGCTCCGACGACGACCGCCTGAGCTTGCTGGTTGCAAACGTACTGATGGAAAACCGGGAATCAGCGGCCTTTCTGGACGTGGTTCGGGAATACGATCCCGATGTGGTCGTGACTCTGGAGACGGATGACTGGTGGGAGCAGGCGCTGAGCCCGCTGGAGGGCACCTACCGGCATACGCTCAAGTATCCGCTCGGCAATACCTATGGCATGCTGGTTTACAGCCGACTTGAAATGGTCGATCCCAAAGTGAGGTTCATACTCGACGATACGATCCCTTCGATGCAAATGCAGTTGGTCTTGCCGTCAGGTGCCCGGGTCCATGCCCATTTCGTGCACCCGGATCCGCCCAATCCCAGGCACGCGACCGAAACCACCAAAAGAGATGCCGAGCTGCTGATTGTCGGCCGCGAGGTGGATCGACGCGATAGACCGACCCTCATTGCGGGCGATCTCAACGACGTCGCATGGTCCTATACCACCACTCTGTTCCAGAAGGCCAGCGGCCTGCTTGATCCGAGGATTGGTCGGGGCCTGTACAACACATACAACGCGAAAAACGTTTTCATGCGTTGGCCACTGGATCACGTGTTCCACTCCGAGCACTTCAAGCTGGTTCGCATGGAACGCGGCCCGGCCTGGGGGTCCGACCATTTTCCAATCTTCGTCGAGCTGGTTCTGGAGTCCGATGCGGAGGCCAGACAGGATGAACCGCAAACGAGCCGGGCGGAGGCCGAGGAGGTGGATGAGGCGATCGAGGACGGTCGGCAGCAGTCCGATCAGAGACAAGGCATGAACGCTTACCCCAGCTTGCCGGGCTTTCGAGCCCAGGAGGCGCATCTGGCGTAGGAATCCCGGAGTCCTTCGAGCGCCTGCACCAGCACCTGCTCACGATCGCTGTTCGGCGCATGGTCCGGTGTGCATGACGGTGCGGTCCTGAAGGCCTTGCTGCCGGCATGTCTGGCTTCGAAGACGCGACAAAACTGCCTGTCCAGCTGGCTTTTCGGATTCGCGGGAGTGTTCATGGATGGCTCCTTGGTTTCGGCGATGACGTCGCGTAACGGGCGACCACGGTCGGCGAGCATCGCGATGCAGGTCCCTCAATCGTCTTCGGGCGGGAAAAGCGTGTCTGTGCGGCAGCGAACGCTTCTGAACCAACGTGAGGGTACGTCTGGTGACGCACAGAGCCCGGAGCAGGAAGGGTGAAAGACTCACGTCGAAAGCACGTCAAAACGACCGTGCTGACCACCGAGTACTCGAGGAGTGTGAAATGACATTATCCAATCCAGACCCCGATCGTCGCGATATGGGGGCAACCCCCAATGATGCGACTGTGGGCTCGACAAAGCAGAAATTTCAGGAGGATGCGCGGGAAGCGAAGCGCGCGGCCGGAGCCACGGCTCGCCATCAGGCCGAGGCAGGCCAGGAGCGCGTCGTCGATGAGGCGGACGCGCTGTCGGATGCCATTGATGCGGCTGCATCCAGTCTGGCTGATCACGACCGTTCGGGTCTGGCACGGTATGCGCGTGAGTTGAGCAGCCATCTCGCGAAGGCCGCGGGGCAGCTGGAAGCGCGAAGCGTGAATGATCTGGCCGGGGATGCCAAGGTCCTGGCGCGTGACAACCCTGCACTGTTCATACTCGGCAGTGTCGGCGTGGGCTTTGGCCTGTCGCGTTTTTTCAAGGCGAGCGCGGAGCGCGAACAGCGCGACGATGACAACAAGCCTCGAACAGAAGACGACTCCCTCCACGAGGATGCATTCCGCGGAAAAAACGATCCATCCAGTGTTGCCAGCAATGGTGACGGGAGGGACTTGCTGTGAGCCGGGAATATGAATCCATGCCGGGCAGCAGTCCCGAATCCATTAGTGACCTGATTCGCAATCTTGCGACAGACCTGTCCGCGCTGTTTGGCCGGGAGGTTGCGCTGGCGAAGTCTGAAATGCGGGAATCCGTCTCGGAAGTGAAAACAGCCGTCGGGGCCCTTGCGACGGGGGTCGCCATTGCCATGGCGGGGCTCGTCGTGCTGCTCATGAGCGGTGTGTACGGGCTCGGCAACCTCGTGGCGCCGTGGCTTGCAGCGCTGATCGTGGGCGCGGTGGCCCTGCTGGTCGGCTTCCTGATGGTCCGTTCGGCAAAAGAAACGATGAGCACAAGTATCGTTCTGCCGGAGCGCACCCTCGATTCCGCGAAGAAAGACAAAGAGGCACTACAGAGGACGACGCAATGACCGACATCAACGAAAAAACGAATCAGGACACCCGGCGCGAAGAAAGCTCGAGTGAAGGCGATCGAGAAGACGCAGCGAAAAGCCCGGAACGGCTGGAACGAGAAGTCGATCAGGCCCGGGCCCGCCTCGGCAGTACCGTCAGCGAGCTGTCCGACCGGCTTTCTCCGGGGGAACTCATCGACCAGGCACTGGGTATGGCTCGCGAGCACGGCGGAGAGTTTGGCCGAAACCTCGGCGCCCAGGTCAAGGACAATCCGATCCCGATGATACTTGCAGGCGTGGGCATTTCGTGGATGATGATGTCATCCGGCCACCCTGCACGAGCGCAGCCTGACAAGGCCACCGCGACTGGCAAAAATGCAGACGGCGGCGGCTTCATGGATTCCCTCGGCGATACCGCTGCCAAGTCCCGCGACAAGGCCGCCCGGATGGGGGACCGCATGCATGCTGCCAGCGACAGTGCAAGGGACTCGGCCCACAGTGCGCGGGAGAGCCTGGTCAACTTCTATCGTGACCAGCCGCTGCTTGCGGGGAGCGTTGGTATTGCCGTCGGCGCTGCGCTTGGTTCGCTGATTCCTCCCACGGAGGTCGAGGACGACATGCTCGGCGCGGCGAGGGATCGCAGCATTGGTGCCGCAAAGTCCGAAGCCGCCCATCAGTACGAAGAACTTCGCGAGTCAGCTCGCTCGGACTGAGGAGCAAGAACCGACTGGAGCGGCGAGGTGCCGCTCCAGTCGGTATTTCGTTTGACCAGCAACCATTCCCACTGCTTGCAATGAAAAGCCCTGCGACGGCTTCGAGCCATCGCAGGGCAAATGCGCCAAGAGCGCGTTGGCAGGGCAGTAAACGATCAATCCCGCGTACGATCAAATTCCGGCGCGTTCTTGAGCGAATCTTCCGTGACGTTGACGATCAGCACGTAGTTTTCCGGATCATGGTCCTGTCCGGTGGTTCGATCCTGGTCACGGCGATTTTCATTCTGCCCTTGATTGCGGCCGACAGCGGCGTTGCCCGTCTCGCGGGAGCTGGCAAGTCCGTCCCTGTTTTCAGGCTCCATGCTGACCTGCCGCCAGCTGACGGCAACGTGCTTTTCGCCCATTCCAAGGAATCCGCCAACGGAAATGATGGCAGCCACGGCCTGGCCGTTTGAGTCGATGAGAATATCCTGCACTTCGCCGAACTCCTCATCATTGTTGCGGCCCTTGGCGGTGCTGCCGATGAGGTGATCGAGGGAAACGACCGTCCCGGACGGGCGGGCGACGAAGCCATGGCGGTCTCCGTCCATGCTGGTGTCTCGGTGACCCTGTCCCATGCGACCGGCGTGATCCATGCGGTCAGAGCGCTGCATTTGTCCTTCGCCCTGGTGTGTCATCTGATCCTGTTTTTCGTCCCGGTCCTTTTCGGGTTGATCGGGATTGACTCCGAAAGCCAGAGCAGGGGCAAGGAACGCGCCCAGGACAGCAAATTTCGCGATATTCATGATTGATCTCCATTGGTGTGTGCGTGGATGCGCGTGAGCGCGGATTTTGATTTCGTCGCCAAGCCAGGTGGCCTAACGACGAGTCCACTGTGCAATGGAAGGCAAAGGCGTTCTGTTCGAAGTCCAACATTGTCGCTGTTAACCAAGCGACTTGCTCTGAATCATTGCCATGTCCTGCAAGGGCTGCGCTTTTGCTCTTGCGGCGGTTTTCTGGGCTGTCCGGTGCAACACATTGGGTCGCGGCTCACAGATTCCCGAATCGCTCGTGATCGTGCACGCCATATCCAACATCGATCCAACCACCAGAAAATACCTTTCCAACAATATGGGTGGGATAATTTCCGTTCGTCGCAGTGATTCATGCATTGCTGGATCGCTCTTCGGACTCGCCCGCAACGGGCGCAACCAGCAAAGAGGTAGCTCAAAAGATGATACCGACAAGTCTCGGGTTCTTTCGGACCCGACGGGCACTTGCGTGCCTGCTTTTCATGCTCGTGGTACCCGCGGCATCGGCTGCCGAGTACTACGTCCGTGCCGATGGCGGCGACAGCACTCAATGCACCGGACTGGCCGACAGCGCTTATCCGGGCAGCGGTACCAATCTGGACTGCGCGTGGAGCCACCCGTTCATGGCGCTACCGCCGCTCGGTACGCCAAGAATCCAGGGGGGCGATACGCTCCACGTCGGTTCAGGCAGCTATCGCATGGGTCACGGTGCGCCCGGCGCGAACAACTGTCATGAAAGCTGGTCCTGGGAATGCGTGATGTCGGCCGTGCCCAGCGGTCCCTCACCGGAACAACCCACTCGAATCCTGGGCCAGGGTCATGCGGAAGGCTGTGAACAGGCGCCCGAGCTCTGGGGCGCGGAGCGCGCCTGGATGGTCGTGAACCTTGAAGGAAGCTCGAACGTGGAGTTGGCCTGTCTCGACATCACCGATCGGGCAAGTTGTGCGGAATTTCACTGCCACGGCGGCCAGTGCGAGGGCGAAGTCGCTGCCTGCAAGCGAGACGCCGCACCTTATGGCGAATGGGCCTCCACGGGCGTTTCCGCACGCGACTCCACCAGCGTCGTGATGCGCGATCTGAATATCCACGGTCTGGCAAATCGCGGCATCTTCGCCGGCCGCATCGCCGATTGGATGCTCGAGCGCGTCGAGATCCGCGCCAACGGATGGGCCGGCTGGGACGGCAACATCGGTTCCAGCAGCTCCAACGGCGGCACCATAACATTCAAGGAGTCCATCGTTGGATGGAACGGCTGTGTCGAGCGTTGGTCCGATGGTGAAATCTTCGGCTGCTGGGCGCAGAAAACCGGTGGCTGGGGTGACGGCATCGGTACCGGAACAACCGGTGGTCACTGGGTGTTCGAGGACAGCACGATTCACCACAACACCTCGGACGGTATCGACCTGCTCTACCTGGACGACAACGGGCGAGTCACCATTCGCAGAACCCTGGTTGAAGCCAACGCCGGAAACCAGATCAAGACGTCCCGGACGGCGCTGATCGAGAATTCA
>JAABSN010000156.1 GCA_011390385.1 Thioalkalivibrio nitratireducens
CTCGCTGCCTCATTCCTATCAAAGTCCGAGGGATGTTCGGCCACCAATTCTTCGAGGGTGAGAGGGCGCCACCGGATCCTGGCGAGCATGATTTTGCCGAGCAGCAACTCGACTTCCAGGGAGTTTCCAATGCGGAGGTTGGCGGCCTCAACCAGCTCGGCCGGCAACAGTACTCCCACGCCCGCCCCGATCTGGTAATACGCTCCCGAGTCCATCCGGGCCAAATACCTGTCACCGATCCAAATTGTGACTGACTTCGTATGAGGACCATAAGCACTTACACCATTGTGGCGTGGACTATTTATGGGTTATCAAGCCCAATAGCAGCGCCCCTGGCACGGATGCGGCGCAGGAGAGCATGATGTTCAGCATTGGTCGGGTGGCGGGATTCTGTTCGGTTCTGTTTCTTCTCAGTGCCTGCGGCGGAGGAAGCTCAGGCGGAGGAGATGCTGGCGTTCAGCCCCCATCTGCATCGACCTATACGGTCACGACCTCCGTTACAGGTAGCGGCAGCGGCTCAATCGGGCCGTCCTCAAGGACCGTCAGCCAGGACGGCACGACGACCTTTACGATTTCCCCGGCGGCCGGCAGTCGCATTGCCGGTATAAGCGGGTGTGGCGGCGCTCTCAGCGGCACAACGTACACGACGGCTCCCATCACCAGTAGTTGCACGGTTACCGCGAGTTTTGATCTCAAGTTTTATACGGTCTCCGCAAGCGCAGGCCCCGGGGGATCGGTCACGCCTGAATCCGCTTCGATCGAGTATGGCTCCGTCGGCAGCTTTAATATTGTTGCCAATGAGGGTTACGCAGTTGAGCGCAGTGAAGGCTGCGGCGGCGCTATAGAGGGCTCGACATACCTTACCGGGCCCATCAGCACAGAATGCGCGGTCAACATCAGTTTCGTGCCGCGCCAGTTCAGCATCCTCCTGGCAAGCGATTCAGGCGGCAGCGCCGATGGCGGCGGCGTCTACCTGTACGGCGACCCGGTCACACTGACTGCAACCGTGGATGCCGGTTACGATTTTGTTGGGTGGAGCGACTCAGGACAACTCGCATCCACTGACCCCGTCTACAGCTTTGCAGCGTCCCAGGACCGGAACATCACGGCAGAGTTTGCGCCCCTGCCGGATACGATCGTCGGCCGGGTAGCTGGATTCGATACGGCGCGGCTAACATTGGTCACGCTGACATCGGTCGATACGCCGGACACGCTCGATTCGGTTCCGCTCGGGCCCGACGGATCCTTCCTTTTTTCGGGACTGAGGCAGGACCAGCAATACAAAGTCTCGGTATCGCAGCAGGGTCATCGTTTCTCAGCGGTTCCAGTCACGGCCAACCAGGTCGATCCAGCAAGTACGACTGCGCCACGCTTATTCAAGGTGGCTTCAGAAGACGACGGCGTCGCATTGCCCGGTAGCGAACTCGAGTTCCATGGCTTGCCAGTAGCCGGGCTCGAATCAGATCGTTTCATTTACGAATGGTCCGGCGACGTCTCAGTGGCCGGCTACGAGTATGCGTCCTACATCAACGAGCCTCTGGCAATAGAGACTGGCGCTGCCGACCTGTCGGACGTTGACAGCCATAGCGCGACCACGCTGCTTGAGCATTACGGCATCCTTCTCGTGGATGACGAATTGGCATGGTCACCGGAGCACGCCACCCGGTTGCTGCAGAGCATGGAACGAACCGGTGTGCCGGCCGCCAACCCCTATGATCTCGAGAATTCGTCGAGCCCCTACCAGAGCCGATGGTCGTTGACCGGTGACCGTATCCCTGATGACGTGGCCGTTACAGTTGATGAGTCGGGTGAACGTTCAGTACGCGTCTCGGCCCATGCCTTTACCTACGCAAGCCCGATTGTCGGAACGATAGAGGGTAAGCGTGGCCGTTTCTTCTCGAATCGCCTGTTCGGGGCTGTCGTCAGATTCGTGACGGATTACGGTAATGACCTCCCGAAAGCGGCGGAGATCATTCTGAGGCGATATGGAATCCGGATCGCGACCGACGATTATTTCGATGGGCTATACGAAACTCTACCGGTAACAGAGGTCGATCGCTCAGCAAGCATCTGGCAAACCTTCAACCCCGCCGAAATCGTGGAACTCATTGCGATGCTGGAGGAGTTCCCGGACGGCATGAAGGACCTGAGCTTGCCAGCCGGGCCCGGCGGATTGCGCTACATTCTCCGGCGGCGCGACGGGATCCCGCATCCCCTCTACGGGGCTGCAACGACCGCCGTCGCCTGGCCGACGGCGAACTATATCGAGTTTATGGATAACGCGTTTGCCCTCGACTCGCGCGCCTTCATACAACGACTGATCATTCACGAAAAAGCCCATTTCTTATGGGACTACAGCCTCTCTCCGGAACTGAAGCTCAATTGGCTCAGGCAAAGTGGCTGGTACATCTCGGACGGCGCCACGGACGGGAACTGCGCGCTATGGATGGAAGACCCTGGCCTCTGGCAGCCGCCGAATGTCTCGCTCACTGACCTCACGGGACCGACCGTCAACCATGACCACCCGCCGGGAGATGGGGAACCCCCTCTCGCGCCCGGCTGGGCGTCTTGCAGCTCGACGCAATTCCCGAGCGCATATGCCGCCGCGATGAACCCGAACGAGGACATGGCGGAAAGCATTTCCTACTTCCTCACGAACCCGGATCAGCTTCGCTCGACTTCGTTGCCGAAATATGAATTTGTACGCGACTACATCATGCAGGGCAGCGTTTACGTTTCATTGTTCCGCCCGGATCTGACCTTTGAAGTGCTCAATCTTTACCCGGATTACATTTACCCGGGGAAAATCAATCGGGTTCACATCGAAGTGCTGGGTGCGGCTGGCGAAGACAAGCAGGTCACGATCACCCTTGGCCTGACGGGTGGAGTGAACTGTTTGGACGGCGATCCGACCCAGTGTTTTGAAGGCGCATCCGGAGGCTTTACAAGACTATTCAGCTCGCAAGGCACGTATTGGGATCTTTATTTTTCGCCACAAAACGGCGCCGAGCTCGATACCACCCTTGTCGGAACCATGACATTGCCAAGCGATGCCGCGGCGGGATGGTGGGCGCCGCGAGACATCGCCATATTCGACCAGGCGGGTAACCGCAGGGTCCAGAAAATGACCAACGCAGACTTCGGATGGAAGCTTTACGTCAACAATCCAGAAGAAGACTTGGTTCGACCCGCCTACATTCCTGATTCAGCGAGTGCGCAGCTCCTTTTCGCTGGGGACGCAGAAGCAAGTGCCGATCTCGTGGGCGATGAACGCGAACTCCTGTTGCGCTGGCGAGTCATCGAGAATGGGGATCACGTCTCTTGTTTCTCGAGAATTATTCAGTACGCGGAGACGGCATCCACGTCGGATCGTTTCTACGACCAGTATGGCAGCAGCACACTGCTGCCTAGCTTCCAGAGTGACGGAGCGACACACGTCTGCGAAGTCCGGTGGCGAATCTTGCGATACACACCCAGTGGGACATTTGGTCCTGGTTATATCTCTACGGGCGATCGAGCAAATAACTTCGAGGATTATCCGTTCGCATTCGACCACCCCACCTTTGAATCGCCGCAAACGGTTGATATCTACAACGCGCTTGAAGATGTAATCAAACCCTTCCTCAATATCGATTCCTGTCTGACGGACAACCCGGAAGAGGAATGCATTCGTGTGACCGCGGAGCCTGTCAGGCCAGATAATCCGGATGGCGAGACCATCGTTCGCATAAGTTACTGGGCCTACGAGGTGCAGCCGGTCGATACAGCATCGGGCGTGATGCTAGTGACTATCACGCTGCGCAATCCGCAGGGACAAGATTTCTTCTGGTATCACGGCGATGGATCGACGGGCGTGGCTGGACGGTCACCTGATCAAAGTGCACGGTATTTCAGTTGCCCCGCCTTGATCCTGGAGGAGGTTGGCGCATGTGACGCTACCACGCCTATCAAGTATGAATTCGAGGTGCGACTGCCGGTCGGCTCCGCGCCTGGCACTTGGGGGCTGACCGAAATGACGGTGAGAGACCTGGCAGGGAATCGCAAGATGATTCAGTTCACCGAGGTTTTAAGGTTTGACCTCCAGTAGTACGGTGCTCGGCACATCCAAGACATTACATCCCAAAAGGTGGCCGGTCATGAGGACAAGGAAACGGGGAATGCGTGTTCGCCGACCCGTTCCAGGAGGAACTGGCGCGGATGGGCTCGCTCTGCGCTCGCGAGGTTGAGCTGCTGGTTGAGACTGCGGAGCGCGTCTCGGTCGAGATTCTGAAAGGCTACCGGCGTGGTGAACGCGGCAGCTGGCGGCTGCCGGACGTGGCTTACGAGGGCGAGGTTTGGGCGGTGCTGCAGCTCACCGTCGACGCTAGCATGGCGACAGCGGGCGAGTTGCGCGACCTGGTTGAGATTCGCGTCACCTGGCGCGACCTCGAGGGGGTCGCGCGAGAGACGAGTCCTGAATCGTTGGTTTTGCCTGCGAGGCCAGCCGGGTGCGCAGCCGGCTGGCCTCGGTGGATGAATCGTGCGATCCCGTCGCCATGGATGCGCCCGACTACCTGCGCCGTAAGTCGGCGTAGGGCAAGGCCGAGCCGCGGCGGCGGGACCCGCAGTAAACGTGAAGCCCCGATAGCTCATCTCCTGAGCCACCGGGGCAGCACACTGGTGCCACGCCTGCAGCTTGCTTAGCGCCGCAGGCAGATCTAAATTCGATCACGCATCAAGAGTGAGCTGACGCTCCGCCAACCTGCCCGACCCGGGCAAGGTGGCTGCCCCCGAAAGGGGGGATGTGGCCGACCCAGGCAACGAACCGGGTCCATTCCACGACGCGCGTCAGCTTCCTTTGCAACAAGGCATTGGAGGCCGGTTTACCCATGCACGAGTTCGCCGGTCGTCGTTGTGGAACTGCCCGACATGGGCGTCATCCTGGAGAGCCATCATGACTCAATCAATCGACCTCGATTATCGTCCCGCCGGCTATTTCGGCCCGCAGTCACTGGAGGACTATGTCCTGTCGCGGGTGAAGGGCGCCCTGGTGAAGGCGCGCCTGCGGGAACTGTTGGCGTCCAACGAGCACGACGAGGTGGCGCGCGTGTTGCGGGAACACGGCGTGCCCGAGGAGGAGTGCCGGGCACTCGGCAGCGTGCACCCGCTGCTGATGGGCGGCAACTACCTTCCCGGCTCCGATTCCGGGGAGGTCGAGATCGCGCGCATATTCATCCGCTCGACCACGGGCGACGTGACCGCGGTCTACGCCCGCATGGCGGGCCCGCAGATTCACTACCGCGTAGTGGATGAATACGAAGGCGATACGCTCGAGGGGAAGACCACCTGCGAGTCAACCCAGCCGCTCACGCTCGGCGAGTTATATGACTTCTTCACGAGCGCCTGGGCCTTCCACGAGGTTCTCGACATTAACTTCGAGGGCGACGCCGGGCGCATGCTCGACTTCTTCGTGGCGGAATCCGACTTCTACCCGCAGCTGGATGCCCTGTGCCGGGTTCGGGTGATGGAGGCGTTTCCCATGCTCGAGGAAGAGAGCGAATGAACTCACGTTGTTCCCGCGCGTCCGAGAGTGCCGTCGTGTTCCACATCCCGCATGCATCCACAGGCATCCCTCCTGACCTCTCGAACACCTTCCTGCTGTCGGCAGCCGATCTGCACGCGGAGATCATTCGCATGACGGATCACTACACGGATGAACTGGTAGAGAACATTCTGCCGGACGCAGCCCGGGCCAGGTTTCCCGTCAACCGACTGGTGGTCGACCCGGAGCGATTCGCCGAGGACAGCGCGGAGCCGATGAGTCGGATCGGCATGGGAGCGATATACCAGCGCACGTCTGATGGCAGGCCGTTGCGCAGTGTCCCGACTCCCGCGGAAAGAGAGCAACTGATGCGGCGCTTTTACGCCCCGCATCACCAGGCGCTTGCACGAGCGGTCGGCCGCGCCCTTGCGATGCATGAGCGGTGCCTGCTGATCGATGTGCACAGCTTCCCATCGAAGCCGCTGCCTTACGAAATCGAGCAGGACCCGCGCCGTCCCGACATCTGTCTCGGTACTGACGACTATCACACGCCGCCGGGCCTCGCCGCGGGCGCCGCGCGGGTCTTCGAGGCGCAGGGTTTTTCCGTGGAATTCAACCGGCCGTTCGCCGGCGCCTTGGTGCCGATGGAGTATTACCGGAACGACACTCGCGTCTCGGCGTTGATGGTTGAAGTGAACCGGCGGCTTTACATGGACGAGGACACTGCCGTGCGGCTCGGGGTGTTCGATGTGGTGCGGGAGTCGCTGGGGGCGGCGATCGAGGCGAGCTTTCAGGCCTGGTCGCGCGGTGGGTCACCCCGTGACTGAATCAGTGCGAATCCGGCTTTGCCGATGGCAAGAGGCGCCGGCGACGGCCGAGAACGATTACACGGCCGTGATCACCAGGGATGGCGGCCGAATCTTCTACGAAGCCAGGGGCGTCGTTGTCTCGATCACGGAATACGAGGCACAACAAGTCGTGCGGAATCCGTTCTTGTACTACTTTTCGACAGCGCTGAAGCTCCATTTCAGAATAGAGCGCGCGATTCGTGATCGGTAAGCCGGTGGCTATGTCATCAGTAGGGCTCGTGGCCGTTTCGCGGAAACGCGCATCGAATTGAACGGCGGGTACGAAAACGATGCCGAACACGTCGCGTCGCACAAGTGCTGCTTCGCGTATCCGCCATCACCGATCCACGTACGCCCAGAACCAAAATGCCCCCCCCATCGTCCACCACCACCAACTCGGCAACGGCCACCACGCCCTGGAAACCGTCACCCACTTCCCACTACCCATCGACGACGTGTTCCCGTTTTTCTGCGACGTGGAGAACCTGGAACGCATCACTCCGCCGGAGCTGGCCTTTCGCGTGCTCACGCCGGGGCCGGTGGCGATCGGCCTGGATACCCTGGTCGACTACCGCCTCGGCCTGTTCGGCATCCCCTTTGGCTGGCGTTCGCGCATCAGCGTATGGGAGCCGCCGCGGTGCTTCGTCGATGAGCAGCTGCGCGGGCCTTATCACACCTGGATTCATCGCCACACCTTCGAGTCGGTCGCGGACGGCACGCGCATGACGGACCGGGTGGACTACCGGCTGCCGCTGCATCCCTGGTCAGGCGTGGCATTGCCGCTGGTGCGGCGACAGCTGAACCGGATCTTCGTGTTCCGGGGCCGGACTATCCACACGCTGCTGGCGCGGCAGTAGGCGAGGGCGCGTGCCCGGCGACGGTGCCACTTTCTGTGCACCAGTTCATTAGCAACCGCCCCGCCGCGTGCTATACCTCGGCCCAACGCTGAAACAGCGAGCCAGTCGGACGCCTTCGCCATGACCCCCAGCACGCACAGGCCCCGCTATCCCGCCCTGAAAGCCCGCCAGCGCGAGCTGCGCGACGGCTTCCCGCAAGCCCTTACGCTGCGCACCCACCGCGCGCTGAGCTGGCTGCACCGCGCCGAGCAGGAGCCGGAGGACCACGACGCGCGCTTCGTCTTCCTGTGGATCGCCTTCAACGCGGCCTATGCGAACGAGATCCCGCAGCGGCACCGCTTCTCGGATACGCGCCTGCGGCTGATGTTCCTCAACCGGCTGATCGACGCCGACCGGGAGCGCCTGCTCGAGGAGCTGGTGTGGCGCCGCTACCCCGGCCCGATCCGGCTGATGATCGAGAACCGGCACGTCTACCAGCCGTTCTGGGATTACCACAACGGCTATATCAGTGAAGCGGAATGGCGTGAGCGCTTCCGCCGCAGCCGTGCCTCGGCGCACAGGGCGCTCGGCCGCGGCCACACCAAGAAGGTGTTCGCCATCACCTTCGAGCGGCTGTACATGCTGCGTAACCAGGTTATGCACGGTGGCGCGACCTGGAACAGCAGCGTCAACCGTGGCCAGGTCCGCGACGGCGCGAGCATCCTCGGCGACGTGGTGCCGGTGGTGATTCACCTGATGATGGAGACCCCGAACTCGCTCTGGGGCGATCCGTGTTACCCGGTGGTGGAGTGACGGGCGCAAACTTAGAAAAGCTGAGCTAATATCGGCCTGGAACCGCGCGCAGGCGGGTCG
>JAABSN010000157.1 GCA_011390385.1 Thioalkalivibrio nitratireducens
CTGCTTGCTCGAACCGGACCAGTGGCCCGGGATCTTCCCCGAAATCGTTGCCAGAATGGAGCAGCGGCTGCAGCGGTCGGGTTTCCGGACCGATTACCTGCGTATCCGCCGCGCACGGGATCTGGGGGAACCCAGGGCGGGTGATCATGATCTGATCATTGTGGCTGCAGCATGGCTCGGGGATGTGCGGTTGATCGATAACCTACGCCTGCGGCATGGTAGGTTTGCCGGTGCCGGGTGATTCCCTCATAATGCGCCGCACAATAACCGTTGGTTGCCAGCGTCACCGGGGATAGCGCCGATGATGATCACACTGCTTAAGGGCAAGCTTCACAAAGCCCACGTCACACATTGCGAACTCGAATACGAGGGTTCCTGTGCGATCGATATCCTGTTGCTGAAAGCCGCTGGGATCATCCCGTTCGAGCAGATCCAGATCTACAACATCGACAATGGCGAACGCTTCACCACCTACGCGATCGAGGCCGAGGCGGGTTCGGGAGTGATCTCCGTGAATGGCGCGGCGGCGCACAAGGCCGCCGTTGGTCACCGGGTCATCATCTGCGCCTATGGCCAGCTTGATGCGATCGAGGCTCGCGAATTCACCCCGAATCTGGTCTATCTGGGGGTGGGTAACCGGATTACGCACACCGGTCACGCGATACCTGTGCAGGCTGCCTGAGTCAGTCAACCGGGGCCGGGTCAGATCGGGGCGCACAACGCCTTTACCCGGTGTTGCGCATACCGGCCGCGATGGCGTTGATCGAACGCAGCAGTGGCGACATCCATGGGTTTTCCGGCGTTTCCTCTTCCTCGGCTGCCTCGAGCGTGCGGGATTCCCGCAACAGATGAATCTGGATGCTGTTGAGCGGATCCAGATAGGGGTTCCGCCGCTGTAGCGACAAGGCCAGCAACGGCGTCTCGTCCATCAGTGCGTCGAGCTGCGCAACCAGCAGGACTTCCCGCACGGTGCGTTCGTGCTCATCGCGCACCCGGGAATAGATCAGGTCGGCGAGCGTGCGGTCTCCGCAGAGTTGCGTGTACTCCCGGGCGGTACGCATATCCGCCTTGGTCAGGGCCATCTGGCTGTTTGACAGTAGCGAGCGGAAGAACGGCCACTCCTGGTACATGGTCTGCAGCAGTTCGAGCCGTGCCGGGTCGGCACCGCGCCAGGTTTCCAGCGCGGTGCCGATGCCGTACCAGGCGGGCAGGGTGTGGCGCGACTGGCCCCAGCCGAACACCCACGGAATGGCCCGGATCGAAGCCTTGGAACGGTCGCTCTTGCGCCGGTGCGAGGGTCGAGAACCGATGTTCAGGAACCCGATTTCCTGAACCGGGGTGCTTTCGTAGAAGTAATCGAGCAGACCCGGGGTCTGGTCGACCAGTTTCCGGTAGGTCTGTTCGCCGTGTTTCGCGAGCTGGTGCATCGTCGTGCGATAGTCTTCGCGATCGCAGGTCGGGGCGCGGATCAGACTGCGGCTGGCCAGGATCAGGCCGGTGGCGCCCATCCCCAGTTCGTACACGGCGGTCTCGACGTTACTGTACTTGTACGACAATACCTCGCCCTGCTCGGTGAACTTGATGCGCCCCTGTACCGTAGCGGGCGGTTGGGCAAGAATCGAGTCGTGGGTCGGGCCACCGCCGCGGCCGACGGTGCCGCCACGCCCGTGAAACAGCTGGCAGCGGACGTCAAAGCGGTCGGTGATCGCGACGATCTTCTTCTGCGCCTCGTAAAGATTCCAGCTCGACGCGAGGATGCCGCCGTCCTTGCAGGAATCCGAGTAGCCCAGCATGACTTCCTGAATGTTGCCGTTCGCCGCCAGCATGCGCGCATAGCTGGCATTGCCGAGCAGTCCGGTCAGGACCTGCTCCACGTGCAGCAGATCCTCGATGGTTTCGAACAGCGGTGCGATCCGTAGCTGGCAGAACGGCTGGTCATCGCTGAAACCGGCAAGCCCGGTCAGGCGTCCCAGCAACAGGACTTCAAGGACATGGGATGCAGCATGGGTCATCGAGATCACGTAGGTTCCGATTCCCTGAGGGCCCACTTCGCCGCGCATCTCGCGGATCACGTCGAAGACCTGCAGTGTCTCCCGGGCCGCGTCATCCAGTGTCTGGTCGTCGATTTCGGGAAGCTCGTCCCGGTCGATGAGTTCGCCCAGCAGAGTTAACCGGGCCGGTTCGTCGAGCGCGTCGTAGTCTGCACCGAGGCCCGTCTGAGCCAGGACTGCCGACACCGTCGCCGTGTGTACCGTCGATTCCTGGCGCACGTCAAGATGGTGCAGGTGGAAGCCGCAGGTTTCGACCAGTCGAATCAGATCGGTGAGCTCACCTCCTGCGAGGTTGCGTTCTCCGTGGCTGACCAGCGAACCGTGGATCGCCCGGAGGTCGGCCAGAAACGCGTCGGCGCCAGTGTAAGCCGAACTGGTCGGCAGAATTGCGGCCTCGCCTGCCAATCGCCGGTCCACGGTCGCCAGGGTTTCCTTCAGGCGATAAGTCATGATCTGCAGCTTGCGCCGGTAAGGCTCGGTCTCGTAGCGGTCCATCGAGCCCTGGAACACCGCCGGGGAAATGCTGTTGTCGGCTTCCAGGCTGGCGAGGAAGTCATCCGACGGCGCGCACATCAGCGACGAGTGGGTCAGTACATTGCGCAGGTACGCGACCCGTTTCAGGTATTCGCGCAGCACCTGCTGCATTGCCAGTCTGCAGGCCAGCGCGGTGACCCCTGGGGTCACGTTCGGATTGCCGTCGCGGTCGCCCCCGATCCAGGATCCGAAACGCAGGAAGGCGGGGATTTGAATCGGCAGGCTGCCATCGGCCTGGGTGCCGTAGGTTCGCCGTACGGCTTTTTCGAGAAACCGGTAAGCGAGCGGGATCGCCTCGAACAGGCTCTCCTCGAAGTAGAACAGCCCATATTTGATTTCGTCCCTGACCTGCGGTTTCTTCACCCGTACTTCATTGGTGCGCCAGAGGATCTGGATCTGGCTCTCCAGTTCCTCGACCAGCAGCTGCCTTTCCGCAATCCCGATTCGTGGCTGGTTGAGGCGATCCGCCGTCTGGAACACACGCCGCTGGTTCTGCATCGTCGTGCGCCGGCGTGCCTCGGTCGGATGGGCGGTGAATACCGGTGTGTAGCTGAGTTCCGAGAGCAGTTTTTCCAGTTCGGCGGCGGTAATACCCTCCGCGTGCAGATCGCGCAGCGTACGGTCGAAGGAGCCCACCCACAACGGATCACCACTGCTGACCTGAGCACGGCGCCAACGGTAGAAGATATCTTCCTCGGCGATGTTGACCAGGCTGAAATAGATGCTGAACGCCCGGATGATGCGCTCGGTCATCTCCGGGTTCTGTCGGACGATGCAGCGCATCATTCGTTGCCGCAGGCGTGGATCCTCGCGTTTGCGAAGACTCACGAAGCCCTTGCGCAGGGTTTCCACCGCGTCGAATACGGCTTCACCTTCCAGCCTGCGGATGACCCGGCCCAGCAGGTCGCCGAAGAGACGTACGCGCGCGCGCAGTTCCCGGTCCTTGGGGAGAAAGCGCTCATCGGTTCGGTTTGGGGTCATGGATTCCTTTCGTCTGGTCTGCACGAACAGGGCCGGACTTGCGGCCGGCCCTGTTCTGGTTGCGTTCGTCGAAAGCGCATTATAACCCAGTGTTCGCGGGCACCCTCGAGCGTTCCGATCCGGGTGCTGCGCGGGGGCGATCAGCCCGCGCCGCGCTTCAGGCTGCGATAGAGATCCAGATAGGCAGTGGAACTCGCGTCCCAACCAAAGTCCCGCGCCATGCCGTTACGTATCACCATGCGCCAGCGCTCCTGCCCCGACTCGTTGAAAAGCGACAGTGTCCGCTCGATGGCTCCAGTCAACTGCGCAGTGCCGGCAGGGACGAAGCAGAACCCGGTCGCCGTACCATCCTCCAGGGTCGCGGGATTGGCGTCGATCACGGTGTCCGCAAGACCGCCCGTCGCATGGACGATGGGTGGTGTCCCATAACGCAGGCTGTAAAGCTGATTCATGCCGCAGGGCTCAAAGCGCGACGGCATCAGGAAAGCATCGGCGCCAGCCTCGACCCGGTGTGCCAAGCCTTCGTTGTAAGCGATGACGACACTGCAGGCTTCCGGATAGGTGTGAGCCAGGCTCCGCGCGCGCTCCTCGAACCAGCGTTCACCGCTGCCCACCAGGGCCAGCTGCATGCGACCCGCCGCGAGAAAGGGTGCGCAGGACTCCAGCAGCAGATCGATCCCCTTCTGCGAAACCATCCGGCCAACGTAACCGAGCAACGGGGTCTCCTCGCGCACCGGGAGTCCCAGTTCCGCCTGCAACGCGGCCTTGTTCCGTGCCTTCCCGGATAGGTCGTCGATACTGTAGTGCGCGGCGAGGTAGCCGTCTTTCTCGGGGTTCCATTCCCGGTAGTCGACGCCGTTCAGAATGCCATGCAGGCTTCCCGCCCTGGCTCGCAATACGCCGTCCAGTCCCATGCCGGACTCCGGTGTCTGGATCTCGCGCGCGTAAGTCGGCGACACCGTGGTGACCAGATCCGAAAAAACCAGGCCGCCCTTCATGAACGAAAGCTGGTCGTGAAACTCGAGTGCCTCCATGTGCCAAAGGTCTTCAGGAAGCCCCAGCGCATGGCGGGTGGCACCCGGGAACAGACCCTGATAGGCCAGATTGTGGATGGTGAACAGGGTCCCGGGGCGACGCGGCTGGTCACGCAGGAACACGGGAACCAGACCGGTTTGCCAGTCATTCAGGTGCAGGATGTCGGGCGCCCAGTCAAGTTGTGCCTGATCCAGGCTGATTGCGGCAATGGCACGGGCGAATGCGGCAAACCGTTGCGGATTGTCCGGCCAGTCGCTGCCGTCGGTTGCGCGATAGGGATCGCCATCCCGTTCGAAGTACATGGGCCAGTCGACCAGATAAACCATCACCGAGGTGCCGGGGAGAAGGCCCTGGATCAGGCTCCACGGTGCATCCGCGGGACCGGGGAGACGTGTCGGGTCGGCGAGGCGGTGGGCCGCACGGGGATAGGCCGGCAGGACCAGGCGCACATCATGGCGACGGCGCTTCAACGCCGTGGGAAGACTCGAGCTGACGTCGCCCAGACCGCCGGTCTTGACCAATGGAAAGGCCTCACTGCTCGCAAAAAGAATGCGCATGCTCGCTCCGGTGACGCGTTGTATGACCGCGGCTGCCATTGTAGTTTAGGGTGCTTCCATATTTCCTGCCCGAGGTGACGCCGTGCCGCAGCCCGATCCCCGCCCGACTGCCTGGTCGAAGCTTGCCGGAGAGCTCGACCGATTGCGCGGAGTCTCGCTGCGCGCGCTGTTCGCGGAGGACTCCGGCCGCGCCGAACGCGATGTGCTCGGTGTCGCCGGCCTGAGGCTGGACTGGGCCCGGCAGCGTCTGGATGCGCCGGCGTGGAACAGCCTCTTTGCACTGGCCGACAGCGCGGATGCAATGGGTGCGCTGAGGCGCCAGCGCGAAGGGGTGCATGTGAACACCACCGAGGATCGCGCCGCGCTGCACCTCGCCTTGCGTTTACCGCGCGAAGCCAGTTGCATGGTCGATGGTCATGATGTCGTTGGCGATGTGCATGCCGTGCTCGATGCGATCGAAGACTTCGTGACAAGCGTTCGGGAGGCTCGTCATGTCGGCTACTCGGGGAAGGCGATCTGCAGTGTCGTCAACATTGGCATCGGTGGCTCCGATCTCGGGCCCAGGATGGTGTGCAGGGCACTGGCTCCGTTTGCCCCGGCAACGGCCGGAGGCGCGCCGTTGCACATGTATTTCGTGTCCAATGTGGATGGCGGCGCACTGGATGCGGTTCTGCGCGAGGTGGACCCGGAGACCACTCTGTTCGTGGTGGCGTCGAAGACCTTCGGGACGCAGGAGACGCTGACCAATGCCCGCTCGGCCCGGGCGTGGTTGCTCCAGCATACCGATCATCCGGAGGCTGTCGCACGGCACTTCGTCGCAGTGTCGACCCATGCCGGACGGGTTCGGGAATTCGGCATCGATACCCGCAACATGTTCGGTTTCTGGGACTGGGTGGGGGGGCGCTATTCGGTGTGGTCGGCGATCGGTCTGCCGATCGCGCTGTATCTGGGAATGGACGGCTTCCGGGCGTTTCTTGCCGGGGCGCACGCAATGGATCAGCACGTCCTTGAAAGCCCGGCGCGGGAAAATGCCGCGTTGCGCATGGCGTTGGTCGATATCTGGAACCACAACATGCTCGGTGCCTGCGCCCGCGTCGTGCTGCCCTACGATGAGCGGCTGCAGTTGCTGCCAGCCTACCTCCAGCAGGCGGAAATGGAGAGCCTCGGCAAGGGGGTCCGCCATGACGGCTCGCCAGCGGAGCACGACACCGGGGCGCTGGTCTGGGGTGCGGTGGGCACCGATGGTCAGCATGCATTCTACCAACTGCTGCATCAGGGCACGCGCTGGGCGCCGACCGAATTCATTGGCGTCGCGCGTCCGGAGCACAGCTTGCCGGCGCATCACCCGATTCTGCTTGCGAACCTGGTGGCCCAGGCGGAAGCGCTGGCATTCGGCAAGACTGGAGCCGAAGTTGCGGCGGAAATGGCGGCCGAAGGGTTGCCGGAGGACGTCATCGACCGCCTCGTCCCACACCGGAGTTTTCCCGGCAACCGGCCGAGCACCGTGATCCTGCTCGAGCGCCTCGACCCGCGCAGCCTCGGCGCGCTGGTCGCCCTCTACGAGCACAAGATCTACCTGCTGGCCACGATCTGGGGTATCAACGCCTTTGATCAATGGGGCGTGGAACTGGGCAAGCAATTGGCCGGCCGCGTGCAGGAGGACTTCGCTGCCCAAGGGCGGAGTGTTCATGCGCATGATGCAGCGACCGAAGCCACGATCCAATGGCTGCGTGTACGGCTGCCTGAGCGCTGAGTGGTGGCAGCGCCCCCTGCATTGGCATGCAGGCTCCGCATGGCCCACTAGATGGTCCTGTGCTTGTAGGCTGCCGTGCAGGCAAAGATCCTGCGGCTCCGGCGGCCCATGCGATGTTTCAAGCCTGAGGAGGGTTCGTACTGATGAACAAGCCGTTTGCGGCATCGGCCGAACAGAACAGGGACCCGATCCTGCGCGTCCTGCGTCAATGGTTCGATGGTCCCGGCAGCGTGCTCGAAGTCGGTAGTGGAACCGGCCAGCATGCCGTGTATTTTGCGCATCATCTGCCACATCTGATCTGGCAGCCCAGCGATGTCGCAGCGCATGTCAGCGGTATCGAAGCCTGGCGCACGGAGGCCGGATTGGCGAACGTTCGGCCAACCCGCGTTCTGGATGCCGGAGGCGAGTGGCCGGAGGAAACCTTCGATTACGTCTTCACGGCGAATACCGCGCACATCATGCACTGGCCGGAAGTGATCGCGATGCTTGCGGGTGTGGGCCGGAGTCTGCGTCCCGGAGGGATTTTCGCAATGTACGGCCCGTTCGCCCGTGAGGGGAGGCATACGGCTGCGTCCAATTTCCAGTTCGATCAGGCTCTGCGCAGCGCGGATCCGGGAATGGGAGTCCGCGATGTGGACGACCTGGTCCATGAAGCCTCCCGGCACGCGCTTCGACTGGTCGAAGTGGTGTCGATGCCGGCGGATAATTTCACGCTGATCTGGCGCAAGGACGCCGCTATGGGTACTGAGTGAAAAGGCGTTCCTGCTGGGAGCCTGTCGGACCTGGGTGCCCGTAGCGAGCTGGGTGGGAGAACGATGGCGGTTTTTCATGATTTCGACGCGTACAGTGGTTCTATGTAACGAGAAATCAAGGAAAATGCACCGATCTTCCCACCGGCGCAGTAGGCGCAGCCCAAGCCCGACAGGCTCCTGGCTGCCATGGCGCTGGCGGCCACCTCGGATAATGAAAGACGTAGGGTGTCAATGAGCGCAGCGAATTGCACCGCTCGAGGCCCGGGAGCCCGGGGCCAGGTTCGGCGTTGTATCCGGTGCGGTTCGGCTGCGCCTCACGGCACCCTACGCGGTTCTTTCACGCTAACTGTCATGGCCATGCCCGCCACCCCGGACCATGAAAGGTCCAAGCGTAGGGTGTCAATGAGCGC
>JAABSN010000016.1 GCA_011390385.1 Thioalkalivibrio nitratireducens
AATAATCCAAATGGCTCAGCAGAAACCAATGTGGGTTGGATCGCCACGTCCCGCCACGCTGCGCTCGCGGCTAAAGGTTTCGCTCCTCGCGATGACGCCTTGGGCCTTAATTTTCCCATCTGCGGAGCATTCGTGCTAATCAGGTGTCGTCATGACCGTGTGTACCTTCGCGTTGCCTCGTCCCATGTTGGCGCACGGACGGGGTTGATGCCGCTCCTGAAGACTCGACGGTGCCTGATGGATCGCAGACCTGCTCATGATGGACACCTAAGGATCTGTTGCATACACTACGAATATGCAATGGTTGCTACTCATTCTCTCCCTGCCCACGGAGAACGCCACCGCGCGGATGCGCGCCTGGCGGGCCCTGAAGGCCAGTGGAGCTGCAGTACTGCGCGACGGCGTCTACCTTCTTCCCGACTCGGAGGAAAGGCGAAAGGCGCTGGAGGGCATCGAAGCGGACATCACCGCGGCCGGTGGCATGGCATGGCTGCTGGGGTTTACTGACGATCGCTACGCGTTTGTCAGCGCTTTTGACCGGACGCTTGAATACGGAGAGCTGGCGCGGGAAATCAACGCACTGGCCGGGGCAGATGCCCCGATGGACGCAGGAGAGTGGACTCGGCGGATTCGAAAGTTGCGCAAGACATGGACTGCTCTCACGGAAATCGACTTTTTTCCCGGTGAGGCCCTGCGGCAGACCGATGCGCTGCTCCGGGAGTTGGAAGCACGTCTTTCGCCCGGTGAACCCGGAGGCCGTCCAGGGACTGTTCATGTCCGCGATCCAGCCGCCTACCGGCGACGACTTTGGGCCACGCGCAGAAACCTGTGGGTGGATCGCATCGCTTCAGCCTGGCTGATTCGCCGCTTCATTGACCCTGAAGCACGGTTCCTTTGGCTTGCTTCTCCGGCCGACTGTCCGGCGGACGCCGTCGGCTTCGACTTCGATGGCGCCGAGTTCTCGCACGTCGAAACGGAGGACGGCATGTGGGTGACCTTCGAAACCCTGCTGGCCGCGTTCGGCCTGAATCGCGATGCCGCCCTGGCCCGGATTGCCGCGATTGTGCATCAACTCGACGTAGGCGGCCTGCCGGTTGCCGAAGCCGCGGGGCTGGAGCGACTGCTCCAGGGGATCCGTGAACGCACGCCCGACGACGACGCTCTGCTGGCCGACGCCGGTGGACTCTTCGACGACTTCCATCTTGCCTTTCAAAAGGACAGCGAATCTGCATGAGTGAGCCCCTCGCACGCCCGGAGCCCCCGCGCTTCGCCGAAGCCTTCCTGTTCTGGCTGAAACTCGGCTTCATCAGCTTCGGCGGCCCCGCCGGGCAGATCGGGATCATGCACCAGGAACTGGTGGAACGGCGCCGGTGGATCTCCGAACGGCGCTTCCTGCACGCGCTGAACTACTGCATGGTGCTGCCGGGTCCCGAGGCACAGCAGCTCGCGATCTACATCGGATGGATGTTGCACCGAACCTGGGGCGGTATCGTCGCCGGCGCGCTGTTCGTGCTGCCCTCGCTGTTCATCCTCGCCGCACTGACCTACGTCTATCTGGTCTACGGCGACGTGACCTTCGTCCAGGGGATCTTCAACGGCATCAAGCCGGCGGTGGTTGCCATCGTCGGTTTTGCCGCCTGGCGTATCGGCACCCGTGCGCTGAAGAACCGGCTGCTCTGGGGTTTTGCCGCCGCCTCGTTCATCGCGATCTTCGTGTTCCGGGTGCCGTTCCCGCTGATCGTGATCACCGCCGGCATTCTGGGTTTCATCGGCGGCCGGCTGGCACCGGACATGTTCCGCATCGGCGGGGGGCACGGTAGCGCTGTAGCCGCGCACGGACCGGCGCTGATCGACGACGATACCCCGCCGCCTGCGCATGCCCGCTTCCGGCCCTGGTGGCTCGCGCTCCTGCTGGTGCTGTTCGTCGTGCTGTGGGCGGCGGCGATGGCCCTGCTCATCCAGCCTGACCTGCGCGACATGGGCACATTCTTCACCAAGGCGGCGCTGGTCACCTTCGGCGGCGCCTACGCGGTGCTGCCCTACGTGTACCAGGGCGGGGTTGAGACCTACGGCTGGCTGACCGGCCCGCAGATGATCGACGGACTGGCGTTAGGGGAGACCACTCCCGGCCCGCTGATCATGGTGGTCGCCTTCGTCGGCTTCATTGGCGCCTGGAATGCCGAAATCTTTGGCGGGGAAGCCCTGCTGCTGGCGGGCTTCGCCGGCGCTTCGGTGGCGACGTTCTTCACCTTTCTGCCGAGCTTCCTGTTCATCCTGGCCGGTGCGCCGCTGGTGGAGTCCACCCACGGCGATCTGAAGTTCACCGCGCCGCTTTCCGGCATTACCGCGGCCGTCGTGGGTGTGATCCTGAACCTCGCATTGTTCTTCGGCTGGCACGTGCTTTGGCCGGAGGGCACCGCTGATACGCCCTTCGCCGGGACTTTCGAGTGGTTCTACGGCCTGATGGCGGTTGCGGCGTTCGTCGCGCTTTGGAAATACAAGCAGGACATCCTGCGCGTGCTCGCGGCTTCGGCCGCGATCGGCCTTGCCTATACCTACATCGCTGGCGGAATCAGTCCCGTCGTCTGAACCGAGGCATCGGCAGCGCAGATCCTTCTGCCGCAACGACCTGCGCGAACGGCACCACCGTAACCCTTGGCAAATCGGAGCCTGAACATGGAACGCAGCATTCATCCGGAGACCCTGAAGACCGCACTCGCTGACACGCACCTGATCGACGTACGCCGCGCCGCCGACCGAGGCGCCTCGACGGAGCAGATTCCCGGTGCCGTCTGGCACGATCCGGAAAGGATTGCCGAATGGATCGACACACTGCCGAGGGAACGTGAAATCGTTCTCTATTGTGTGCGCGGCGGTTCCGTGTCGAACAGTGTGGTGGATACCCTCCAGGCCCAGGGCCTGAACGCGCGCTTCATCGAAGGCGGCATCGAAGGCTGGAAGGCCATCGGCGGTGAGGTGGGCGCAAAATGACGTGAGCTGCCAGCCAGAACTCGGGCAAGAAAAAATGGCGGGAGGAGTTTGCGCCTGTAGTCAGGCGCTCGTCGATGGGATAGTTGTCCGGTAACCAGAGCACTGCGGGCACCTGCTGAACGAACACATCTCTCGGCTCAGGGCCGGCTACTGCCACCATCGGTTATCGGGTGTCTCTACCCGACCCTGAGAGGGCACCGAGGCATCTCTGGCGAGCAGCAGCATAGATGCGGATCGTGGCCATCCTCGTATATGCCGCGTTCCGGCAAGTCGATTGATCGAGTGCGGGCCTTCTGAAACTGTACTGCGGTTGAAGATAGTCACAATCGCAATTGGCAGGGTAGGAGGCGGCGCATTGGAAACGATTCGGCTAACCCGTCGTCGGGGTCAACCACGGCCCCTCATAGACGATTTGCAGAGGCTGAGCATCTGCCGACCGGGGGTGCCGAGAGAACTGACAGGCAACTGATCGAGGTTGCCAACCAACGGGGAGGGGGTCTATCTTCGCCCTCTGGTACACCCGCGCCTTCTCAAGCAGTTCGTGGGTATGACGGCAGACGGCTGTCACGTCTGCATCTACCAGGTAACCGGCTTCTGTTTGGCGTTCGCCGCGCACAGGTGGCAGCGCCTGGGAAACCGCAGCTGGGAGCGAATGGCCGCCGGCCGGACGTGACCGATTCGCGGGCGCTTGTTCCGGGATGCAATGAGCGTTCGGCGATCGATCCGACATCAATCGATGTTCAAGGAGAGGTTCGGCGCCTACGCGCTCCACCGGCCGCAAGTTGGAAGAACATGCGCCTCCCCACCGTGGGCCCCACCGCAGGAGTATGTCGCAATGCCGTTTCTGAACCGACCCAGGCTGCTTCGCGTTCTGACGTTCGCCACCTTCCTGCTGATTCCGGCAATGCTGGCCGGCCAGGATTCCCATGCCGTCGACTATCTGAACTTCGCCAACGGGGCGCTGCCCGTACGGGTGGGTGGGATGGCACAGGAACTCAGGGTAGACATCGATCATGCGCTGGCGGCCATCGATGGTAACGGCACCGGTTACGTATTGACGCCAAAGCCAGGTACTGCGCACACGGAAGTCTGGTTCGTTTACCGGCTGCCTGCAGCGACGACTTTTACGGATTTTGCCGTGCCGGAAGTGCGTGAAACGCCGAGCCCTTCGCAGACTTTTTTCCGCGAGGTCGAGATTGCGGGCAGCGTCGAGGGGCCGGAGGGTCCTTTCGATCGCCTCGCGGCGGTGTCGCTGACGACGCACGCAAACAAGGGAGAGATCACGCGCTTTCCGGCCGCATCCGCGAAGCCCGTGACCTGGGTGAAACTCACGCTGCGCGGCGGTATCGACGTGCAACGTGACAAGACCTTCTTCGAGTTCAGCGAAATCGTCGGCGAGGGGAGCCAGGAACCGGTGCCGATGCTGGAAACCTTCACTGGCAAGTGGAAGGGGCGCGGCGTGCTGCTGGAGCTCAAGCAGGACGGCGCGAACGTCTCCGGTTGCTACGATGGCATCGGCGATCTGAGCGGTACAGTGAACGGCAACCTGCTGCGCGCCACCGGCACGCATCGTGGCAGCGGTGTACCCAGCAGCTTCGTGCTGAGTGTTAACGACGACGGCGCCATCATCGGCGTGCGTTCGACCAACCGCGCGCCGTTCAAGCTTTATACCGGCGCGCCCGATCCCAAGCTGGCGACCGAGTGCAGTGAACGCAACACACGGTCGCCCGGCTGCGGATCGATCGTCCACGGCATCCGGTTCGACTACGACTCGGCCGTGATCCGCCCGGACTCGGGGCCGGTGCTCGATGCGCTGTTCGATGGCCTGAAGGACGCACCGGAGTCGAGCATCGTCATCGTTGGGCACACCTCCAGCGAGGGCTCGGAAGGCTACAATCGGGAACTGTCGGAACGACGGGCCGCGGCGGTGGTGGCCGCGCTCGCGGAACGCGGTATCGGCAAGCAGCGCCTGTCCGCAGACGGCGCCGGCGAGTCCCAGCCCATCGCCGACAACGGAACCGAGGCCGGGCGCTCGCTCAACCGCAGGGTGGAGGTGACGTGCAAATGAGGACACGCGTCCTTATTTCCGTCCTTGGGCTTTGCGCAAGCCTGTGGCTCGCCGGCTGCGGCCAGCCTGCCGGCTCCCCCTGCGCGTTCCAGGGAGATGGTTTTTTCTCTCGCCACGACTGCGCCACGCAGTGCCTCGAACGCTGGAGTGTGCGGTGTCCGGATGGCAGCAGCCTGCGTCCCGCCGTCTGCGCCGGGCGCGATGGCTGCACGTCTGGATCCTGTCCCGACGGGCAGGTCTGCTACAGCTTCGACGATCCCTTCGAGGAACGTTCGTATTGCATCCCGGACAACGTCTGTGGCCAGCCGCTGCCGCCCGAGGCACGATTGCAGTGGGAGCGGGTTTCCGCCGACCGGGCGGCTGCGTCGCGCGCCGCGATGGCCGCCAAACGGCAACATCGCAGCGGTGCGGTGACAGCACCCGTAGAGTGATTCGTGAGCGTTCGGCCCCTGCACACGACGCGTTCGATGAGGAGGGCTCGCGGGCCCTTGGTCGGACGCAATGGCGTTGGCAAGAGTGCCATTCCAGTTTTGCGCATCCCCCATGGCTCCATCTCGTGGTTGTTATAGGCGAGAATCACCGTGACCGACTGTAGTCCTCGATCAAGGTGGTGAAGTTGCCTTGCTATATGTACCTGACGTTTCCGGGCCCTGGTACGGTCAGTTTCCAACAGTGCTTGGGGGGGGGCTGGATTTCGGCAGGATCTGCGCGAATCTGGGCAAACCCCCCTCAAAATACCCCTCTCCCAACCCTCTCCGAAATCCGGACACTTCAGCTAGTATTTTTTGCCGATTTTATCGTATAGCTCATTTCTTTGATATCTGATTTGAATCTCTTTCAGGATTTCTTCATACATGTCTTCATCAATGTTTTCCGCATCTTTCCATTCAGCACCGACGGAATCCCCAATATATGCGACAGCATTAATGAACTCGTCAAGGGTGATCTCTGGATCCCCTCCCTTAGGTGGCATTTGGCGCGTTCCAACCCAGCCATGCGCGACGGGAAATTGTTGCCCCTCCTCAATAAGCTCTTCCCAATCATCTCGATTGCCAAATTGCAATGCCTTTTTGATGCTGTTATTCGAGTGGCATACAGCGCAAGATTGCTCATAAACCGTTGCCCCGTCTCTGATACCATTGCTTTTCTTTTCGTCGTCATGGTCACTTGCTAATGCCATGCTGAAAAAACCGGCTGTTAACACAGCCATCAACGCTGCGCTCTTTTTAAACATATTTCTCCCCTTTTGCGTTAAACATCTATTTAAAAGTCATAGGACAGCAGCGCACTAAAAGGCCCTTCTATCCCGCAACAGAGCAACTCTTTTGACCCTTTTGCTCTCCTGAATATCTGTTACTTCTTGTTACACGAACATTTCGAAGATCCTGATTAGCACGAATGCTCCGCAAGCCGGACTCGCGCATGAATTCACCCCGTCATTGCGAGCGCAGCGCGGCACTCATGCGCGAAGCGCATTGAACAGCCGCAGGCTGGCCCGAAGGGTGAGCGCAGCGAATAATCCAAATGGCTCAGCAGAAACCAATGTGGGTTGGATCGCCACGTCCCGCCACGCTGCGCTCGCGGCTAAAGGTTTCGCTCCTCGCGATGACGCCTTGGGCCTTAATTTTCCGATCTGCGGAGCATTCGTGCTAATCAGGTCGAAGATATGCATTATACCACCGAACAATGCTGTACGCGTGGCGCAAACAGGCCTGTGCGAAGGGCCGCCTGTTGGCCGATCACGGTCGGGATCCGGAAGGCTGGACGCCACGGGGCAAGTTCAGTGCCGTGATCGAAACGGCGCTGCTGAGCGGGGTCGAACTGGCCGAGTATCGTCGCCAGCGCGGCCTGACATTCGGTGATGTCCAGCGCCCCATCCGGAAGATTTTGGAGGTGTCTATTGATCCGTCATCACGGGGGCGAGATAACATCGCGATCCGAAAGCTTCACCTACTGTTCAAAGTCGAACGTGGGTCTTCTTCCAATGTGGCGCACGGACCTTGGCCGGGTCACACCACGACGCGCGGGCAAACAGACGCCGTTCCGGCTAAGCCTTTTTTTCGAAGCCCGATCAACGTCAGCAGCCCTTCAGTGGCTCAGCGCCAAAGGCGTTGCTTGCATCGGTTCCGGGTTCATGACCTGACTGCCCCCGGCAGCGTCTGTAGCTCGGCGGTCACCGGTCACACGCCGACAGAGCCCCATTGCCCGCTCCGGGCCGGGTAGAGACAGCTACGGGCATCCAACTCGAGCGCACAAGTGCCTGCTCAAATCGTCCCTTATATAAAGCTTCACCCAAGGACGACTCCAGACGCTCAGCGACTTTCCGGGATTCGCGAGACATGCTTGCCCGCAGTACACTGGGGGCCGTTTCCCACCGTGCCTGTATTCATGAGCGATGATGCCCCCCTGGTTCTGGTCGACGGGTCGTCGTACCTGTACCGCGCGTTCCATGCGCTGCCACCCCTGACCAGCCCGAGCGGCAAACCGACCGGTGCGCTCTACGGGGTCGTGAACATGCTGCGCAAGCTGCGTGCCGACTACGCTCCGTCGCGAATGGCGGTGGTCTTCGATGCTCCAGGGAGGACTTTCCGCGACGACCTGTACGCCGAGTACAAGGCCAATCGGCCCTCCATGCCGGAGGAACTCGCCGCGCAGGTCGAACCGCTGCATGAACTGGTCCGGGCGATGGGCCTGCCGCTACTCTGCATCACGGGTGTCGAGGCGGACGACGTGATCGCCACGCTCGTGGAACAGGCCGAAAGTCGGGGCGAGCGGGTCGTGGTTTCCACGGGCGACAAGGACCTGGCGCAACTGGTCAGCGATCGGGTCACCCTGGTCAACACCATGAATGGCACAGTCCTGGATCCGCCGGGTGTACGCGAGAAATTCGGTGTCGACCCGGACCGGATCGTCGACTACCTGACCCTGGTCGGGGATGCTGTCGACAACGTACCCGGTGTCGACAAGGTGGGGCCGAAGACCGCGGCAAAATGGATCAGCCAGTATGGCAGCCTCGATGCGGTGCTGGAGAATGCCGATACGATCGCTGGCAAGGTGGGCGAGAATCTGCGTGCGGCACGAGCACACCTGCCCCTGTCGCGGCAACTGGTCACGGTCCGGCGTGATGTGGAACTCGGGTTTGATGAACATGAATTGGCGCTCCGCGAGCCCGATACCGAGCGGTTGCGCGATTTGTATACGGAATTCGGATTCCGACGCCTGGTGGAGGCGCTGGAAACGGACGATGGCGCCGATCAGGACACGGCGTCACCGAAACCCGGGACCTCTGATCCGGAGTTCCGGACGGTACGCACCGCTGAGGAATTCGCCACCCTGCTGGAGCGCCTCGAATCCAGTGACCTCGTGGCCTTCGATTCCGAGACGACCAGTCTCGACTATATGCAGGCGCGGATCGTCGGGTTGTCGTTCAGCATCGATCCGGGCCTTGCCTGGTATCTGCCGCTGGCGCACAGAAGCGCCGACGCCGACCCCCAGCTCGATCGTGAACAGACGCTGGAACGCCTGCGGCCATGGCTCGAAGCCGACGACCGCGCCAAGCTGGGCCATCACCTGAAGTACGACCGCAACGTGCTGGCCAACCACGGCATCATTCTGCGCGGGATTCGTGAAGACACGATGCTCGAGTCCTATGTCCTCGACGCCGGTGCCAACCGGCACGATCTGGATACCCTTGCAGAAAAACACCTGGGGCATACGACAATCACCTACGAGGACGTGGCCGGAAAGGGTGCCCGGCAGATCCCGTTCGCCGAGGTATCGGTGCAACGCGCCACCGAGTACGCAGGGGAGGACGCCGAGGCCTGTCTGCGCCTGCATTCGGTTCTGGCGTCGCGCCTTGCCGATACCAGGGGGCTGGCGTCGGTTTATCGGGATCTGGAGATTCCCCTGGTTCCGGTGCTCTCGGAAATCGAGCGAACCGGTGTCAAGGTGGATGTCGACCTGCTGCGCAGCCAAAGCCGGGAACTCCTGCGGCGCATGGAGGAAGTGGCCGAGCAGGCCTACGCGGAGGCAGGCGGCGAGTTCAACCTCGGCTCGCCGAAGCAGATCCAGGAGATTCTCTACCAACGGCTCGGGTTGCCGGTGTTGCGGCGTACACCCAAGGGCCAACCGTCGACGGCCGAGGACGTCCTCGAGCAGATGGCGGCCGCATATCCCCTGCCACGCCTGATTCTCGAGCATCGGGGATTGAGCAAATTGCGCAGTACCTATACCGAACGATTGCCGGAGCGCGTGGACCCGGACAGTGGCCGCGTACACACGTCCTATCACCAGGCCGTGGCCGCAACCGGCCGGCTGTCGTCCTCCGATCCCAATCTCCAGAACATTCCGGTGCGCAGCGAGGAAGGCCGCCGAATCCGGCAGGCGTTCATCGCGGAACCAGGCTACGTGCTGCTGGCTGCTGACTACTCGCAGATCGAATTGCGCATCATGGCGCACCTATCCCGCGACCGGGGGCTGCTCGATGCCTTCGCTGCCGGGCAGGACATCCACCGAGCGACGGCGGCTGAGGTCTTTGCCGTGGAGACACCGGAGGCGGTCAGTGGGGAACAGCGCCGAGCGGCAAAGGCGATCAATTTCGGGCTGATCTACGGCATGTCGGCGTTTGGTCTGGCACGCAACCTGGGGATCGATCAGGGCCGCGCGAGGGAATACATCGAGCGTTACTTCGCCCGTTATCCGGGGGTGCACGATTACATGGAGTCGGCACGCAGACAGGCCCGTGACCGGGGTTATGCCGAAACGCTGTTCGGACGTCGCCTGTACTTGCCCGAGATCGGCAGCCGCAATGCGGCGCGCCGCGGCCAGGCAGAACGGGTAGCTATCAACGCGCCGGTTCAGGGTACCGCCGCCGACATCATCAAGCGCGCGATGCTGAGGGTCGCCGCGCGTCTTGCCGAGGGCGATCTGCCAGCGCGCATGATCATGCAGGTACACGACGAACTGGTGCTCGAGGTTCGCGAAGAAGCGGTGGAAAAACTGCGTGCGGCCGTGATCGAGGACATGGCCGCGGCGGCGGATCTCGCGGTGGAACTGGTAGTCGATGCTGGCACGGGAATGAATTGGGACGCGGCACACTGACATGAGTTTGCGTACATGGTCGGCTCGCCTGGTGCCCTGGGCCGCGGTTCTGCTGGGGTTGATGGCGCTATGGATCTGGGCCGACCGCCTGTTGCCGGACGGGGAGACACCGATGCATATCGTGGCTCCCGACGTCTGCGATCTGAACCAGCAGGCCTGTACCGTCGATCTGGCCGATGGTGGTCAGTTGACGCTGGACCTGCAGCCGCGCCCGATTCCCACGTTGCGAGCGCTGGAAGTGCGGCTCGAAGTGTCGGGTCGTGATCCGGACTGGGTCGAACTCGATCTTGCGGGTGTGGAGATGTTCATGGGTCTGAACCGCGCGCGGCTGGAACGGGTGGCGCCGGGGCAATTTCGCGGCAAGATCGTGGTGCCGGTCTGCGTCAGCGAGTCGATGACCTGGGCCGCGACGCTGTTTCCGGAGGGCGACGAGGCGCGGAGCGAGGTGCAGTTTCGCTTTGTGACCCGGCGCTGAGTCGGGGCGGCCATGCACAGGAACCGGGTCTGGTCCACTCTGATCGTGCTGGCGCTGCTGCTCATGGCCGCAGGTCTGTTCTGGCCGCAGTCGCCTGAGGTGCCATCGCAGGCGGGTTCTCACCCAAGGGCGCCAGCCGGGACGCAAGGACTACAGGGCGGTCCGATCGAACTGCCCATCAGCAGTCGTGAAGGGCCACTGCGGCTGGAGGACTACCGAGGGACACATGTCTGGCTTTATTTCGGGTACACCTCGTGCCCGGATGCCTGCCCGATGTCGCTGGGGATCATCTCCGGCGCCCTGTCCCAGTTGCCGCCGGATTGGCAGGGGCGGGTCCACGGCCTGTTCATCAGCGTGGACCCGGAGCGCGATACCGGCAAGCGCCTGAAGGCTTACGCGAATTATTTTCACCCGCAGATCACTGCCGCGACGGGTCCACACGATCGGCTGCGCGACATCGCGGGCCGCTATGGCGTGTATTACCAGCATACCGAAGTCGAATCGGCCCTGGGCTACGTGGTCGATCACTCCTCGGCAACCTATCTGGTGGGGCCCGACGGCAGCCTGCTGGCGGTTTACCCGCATGGGACCACACCGGAGCAGCTTCTTGATGGCCTGCTCGAATCCGGGCGTGACTGAGGCAGGGGCAATCGGACGGATGGTTCGGAGTTCAATTCCGCGGTGAACTTCTCGACCGATCACGCGTCACAGTACATAGACGCTGACCCCCAGCGTCTCCCGCTTTCCTCCCTGAGCGGGACGGTTCCGGCCCCCCCTGCCGGAACCCCTCTTGCCTCGGTCATCCCCCTGTGACCGGGGCATTTTTTTGCGTGAACGTGCCACCGCGTAGGGTGCTGCTGTGAGGCGCAGCCGAACCGCACCGATACACTGCCGGCTCTGACTCCCGGGCCTCGAGCGGCGCAATTCGCTGCGCTCATTGGCACCCTACGCCTGTACCCTGCATTCAGCATGAGAGTTGCCCGTGGGGTGCCGTGAGGCGCAGCCGAACCTCGCCGGCTCTGACTCCCGGGCTCGCGGGCGGCGCAATTCGCTACGTGCATTGGCGCCCCATGCGCCTTTCATCATCGGGGGTGCAGTGCACTCGGCCTCAGGATGTCGGGGGTCATCCGCCTTGCCCTGCTCCGTCGTCGTTCAGGTTCCCTCGGGTGGGGGGGGCATCGTCCGGCGGGTGATGGCGGGAACCTGCGTTTTCAAGCCAGTCCAGGAGCACGCCCTGCAGGTCGTCGACCCCTTCGTTCTTGAGGGCGGAAAAAGTTTGCAACGTGGCATCCAGGCCATGTTCCTCGAGTTGCCGCCGCGTGGCGAGCAACTGTTTCCCCGCCTCGTTGCGCGACACCTTGTCGGATTTTGTCAGCACCACATGCAGCAGGCGTGGGTGCGGCTCCAGCCACTGGAGAAGATTCCTGTCCAGCTCGGTCATTGGCCGCCGAATGTCCATGATCAGGACCAGACCAACAAGGCCCGCGCGTTCCCGAAGGTATTGGCCCATCAGCCGGTTCCACTGGGCGCGCTGGGCCGGTGGCACCTTCGCATAGCCGTATCCGGGCAGGTCAATCAGGCGCCAGCGCCCCTCGGGTGGGAGCTGGAAGACATTGATCTCCTGGGTGCGTCCTGGCGTGCGGCTGACTCTCGCCAGTGCACGCCTCCCGCAAAGGGCGTTCAGGGCGCTCGATTTGCCGGCGTTGGATCGCCCTGCAAAGGCGACTTCCGGAACGGGCTCGGATGGCAACTGGCTGAAGCGGGTTGCACCAAGAACGAATTCGGCCTCGCGAAATGGGTTCTGCATGGTCTTCCTGAACCGGAGCATTCCGGTATGGATTCTTTGCCGGGTACGGGCGCATATGCTATATAGTGCGGCCCTTATTTTGATTCCCCCGCGTCCGGGGACACAAGGTCCGGCGTGGCCGGCTCGTGCATTTCAAGCTGGAGTATCACTCATTATGAACTACGTGCGTTCAAGCCTCTTCGCGGTCCTGTCGATCCTGTTGCTGTTACCCATGGGGCTGCAGGCGGGAGATCCGGCTCGTGGTCAGGAACTGTCCCAGGCCTGTGCGGCCTGCCATGGCAGTGACGGCAACAGCGTCAATCCGGAGTGGCCGAAGCTGGCCGGGCAGCATGAATCCTACATCCACAAGCAATTGATGGATTACAAGTCGGGACGTCGCGAGAACGCGCTGATGGTGGGTCAGGTCGCCAACCTTGATGATCAGGACATGCGTGATCTCGGTGCATTCTACGCCCGGCAGCAGATCTCCCCCGGCACCGCCGACGAAAGCGTTGCCGAGCGGGGCGAACGCATTTACCGGGGTGGTATTCCGGCTGCTGGTGTAGCCGCATGCACCGCGTGCCACGGGCCCACCGGAAGGGGCAACCCGGCCGCGATGTTCCCGGCGGTCGCCGCTCAGCACGCCCGATACAATTCCGACCAGCTGCGGTACTTCCGCAGCGAGCAGCGCGCCAACGACAACGGTCGGATGATGCGCAATCTGGCCGCGCGCCTGTCGGATGCCGATATCCGGGCTGTTTCGGAATACATGGCCGGGCTTCGCGCCGACTGAATGAAGTGGGGGTCGGGACTCAATGAAGGGTGGCTCCGGCCACCCTTTTTAATGATGCGACTCCTGGTTCGGCGGTCTAGTGGGCCATGCGGGAAGTTCGGTGACTATGGAGCATAGCCAGAAGCGCAGGAGCAAGGCGGGCAAGTGCAGGAATAGTGGACCTATTTCAAACTTGCCCAACGCAGCGCCGGTGCTTCTGGCGAAGCGATCTGGCACCGAACTTTCCGCATGGCCCACTAGAGTTCCCGTGACGCGCGAAACTCATCGAACGAAATCGGTATAGTCGCGTCGAAAATGATCGTGGCTTGTGCCCGCTGCTCCGGGCACCCGCGTGATCGACCATACTACTCAAGGGAGAAATGCAAACATGAATCGACGTGGCTTTATGGGTTCCCTGATCGGCAGCACTGTTCTCCTCGCCTCCGGCTCCGCTCTGGCTCGCTCATATACCGGCGGCATCGATTACCGGGAGCTGATTCCGCGCGTGGATCCCGGTCTGCCCGCCGGTCGTATCCAGGTGGTCGAGGTATTCTGGTACGGTTGCCCGCACTGTTACACCTTCGAGCCGCTGGTCAACGAATGGAGCAGGAACCTGCCCGAGCAGGTGGAATTCACCCACATGCCTGCTACGTTCAACGATCTCTGGGCTCTGCATGCCCGGGTCTACTATGCTGCGGTCGAGTTGGATGTGCTCGAGGAGGTCCATCAGCCGTTCTTCGATGCCATTCATGCCCAGGGAAGAAACATGCGTTCCGAGAGTGCTGTCCTGCGGTTCATCGACCAGCGCGGCCTGGATGCCGATGCGTTCCGCGATGCGATGCGCTCGGAGGCGGTTGGTGAGGCGATCACCGAGGCCGGGTTACTCATTCAGGCCTTCCAGATCGAAGGCGTGCCATCGATGGTGGTCGACGGTCGGGCGATGGTATCCGCGGGCATGGCTGGCAGCCATGAAGGCATGCTCCGCGTCGTTGATCATCTGATCGAGAAACACTCCTGATCCGGCGCAACCCGTCGAAGGCCGGTGTCGAATGGAGTCTGTCGTTGAGTGCCGGAGAGTCTTTTGGAAGCCGTCCGAAGCACCGGACCGATCGTCGACCGTGGGTTCCGGATTCGGTTTCCAGGCGGTTCGACTCGGCACACCCCGATAGTCATTGCGGAGAAACGGTGTGTCCCTAGTCAGGCTGGATGAGCCCAACGGCGACCTGCCGCCGATCGAGTCTTCAACCGCCTTGCCGGTCGATCGCCGTCGAGTCCGCCTGCTCAGTTTCAACGCTCAGGTGGGAATCCCATCATCACGATTGCATCACTATGTGACCAACAGCTGGAAGCATTTCCTGCCCTTTGACGGGCGCATGGCGAATCTTGATCGCGTGGCACGGTTCATCTCCGCTTTCGATCTGGTCGGGCTGCAGGAGATGGACGCCGGCAGTATGCGTAGCAATTATGTCGATCTGACCGCATACCTTTCGGAACGCGCAGGCTTTCCGCACGCATTTACCCGCGTAAACCGGGATCTCGGGGCCTTCGCGAAGCATTCCCTCGGGTTGCTCACACGGATGGAACCCGAGCGCGTGATCATGCACCGGTTGCCGGGGCGGATTCCCGGGCGCGGTGCGATCGAGGCCCGATTTGACCTCGCCAACAATGAATCCCTGGTCGTGTTTCTCGTCCATCTGGCCCTGGGCCGCCGGGCACGCCGATCGCAACTCGACTATATCGCTGGACAGCTCGCACAGGAGCAGCACGCGGTCGTGATGGGTGATTTCAACTGTCATCCTGAAAGTCGCGAACTCCGGCAACTCGTCAACCGTACCGGATTGCTGGACCCGATGCCCAGTGCGGCGACGTATCCCTCCTGGGATCCACGAAGGGTTTTCGACCACATCCTGTTGACCCCGGATCTCAGTGTCAGCGACATGCGTGTCTACAATGTCAGCCTCTCGGACCACCTTCCTGTCGGTATCGAGATCGAGCTTCCGGGAACGGATCGCGTTATCGAGGCTCCGCACTGACTCTCCATGGCCACGGGCCACTCCTGACATTGCAACGAAATCGGCCCGGGGCTCCCCTTCGCACGGCGTGTTTGCGTGCAACGCAGGTTCCGTGCACTACCCGACTGGCGATGCCGATCGGGTAACATGGGCGGCGAAATTCCAGAAAGGGAGTGCGCAGATGTCTGGGGATACCCCCGAAAGTCGCCCGTTGATCTTCGGCGAAGTGCTGTTCGACCGCTTTCCCGATGGCGGTGACGTCCTTGGTGGTGCGCCGTTCAATGTTGCCTGGAACCTCAAGCTGCTCGGGGCGGAACCGCTGTTCGTCGGCGCGGTGGGGAACGATGAACCGGGCCAGCGTGTGCGCGCCGCCATGGTGGGAGCCGGCCTCGATACGCGTGCCCTGCTGGTGACCCCGGACGCTCCGACAGGCGCGGTCAGGGTGACGCTGCGAGATGGGGAGCCGAGTTACGACATTCTTGCCGACCAGGCGTACGATCAGGTGGATTCCGCCGCGCTTCGAGAGGCTGTTGCGGCTCCCGTTGCGTTGCTCTATCACGGGACCCTGGCGCTGCGCGCAGAACCCAGCCGTTCCGCGTGTACCTGGCTTGCCCAGCGCGCGCAGCGGCGCTTCGTCGACGTCAACCTGCGCCAGCCCTGGTATCGTCCGGACACGGTTCTGGAACTGATCGGTGAAGCCGATTACGTGAAGCTGAACGGGGATGAACTGCGCGAGCTGGTGCAGGGAAAGAACGACGAGGCGCGGGTCGAGGCGTTGATCGCGCAGGCCGGGATTCGCGAGGCCGTGATACTGACCGCAGGCCCCGAAGGCGCGACGATCCATCTGCGCGATGGCACCCGGTTCGAGGCGCCCGCGCCGCAGGTGGTGGATCTCCGAGACCCGGTCGGCGCCGGTGACGCCTTCGCCAGCGTGGTGATCCTGGGCATGCTCGATGGATGGTCCTGGCCCGTTACGCTGGAGCGCGCGCTCGGATTCGCGGCAGCCGTGTGCACACTCCAGGGCGCGACGAGCAGTGATCCTGCCTTCTATGCAGCGGCGAAACGCCTCTGGAACTGATGCACGATTTCCGCTGCCACTCCGGAATATGAGAAAGCCGTAGGGTGCCAGCGAGCGCAGCGAACTGCACCGTTCGAGGCCCGGGAGCCAGGCCGCCGCTTCGTGTCGGTGCGGTACGGCTTTGCCTCACGGCACCCTACGCAGGCTTCTTTCACGCTAAGGCCGCCAGCCCAGCGCCTCGGCCTTGCGGCGCGCGATGCCCGGGATGTCGGCGGCGACGAAGTGTTCGTGCAGCACCTGCACGCCGATCATGTGGTTGATCACCGCATCGAGTTGTACCTGGGTCGAGACCGAGGTGTCTTCGGCCTCGTGCAGTTCGAACAGGCGCCGCACGCCCTCGGGATCGAGCAGGCCCGCCTCGCGGATCGCCTCTTCGGACAGGTACCTGTCCGCCAGGGCTTTCATCGCCGCCCATTTCTTGGGGTCCGTGTGCGCTGGTGGCGCCATGAACGCGAACTTCTCGCGTTCGTAGAGCACCTTGGGCAGCAGGCCCTTCATCGCCTCGCGCAGCACATATTTCTCGACGCGGCCCTTGATGCGCATCGACGGCGGCAACTGCGCTGCGAACTCGGCAAGGTGGTGATCAAGGAACGGCGGGCGCGCCTCCATCGAGTTCGCCATGTCCACCCGGTCGCCGCCCCAGGTCAGGATCTGGCCCTCGAGCATGGTCTTGATCCAGACATACTGGGCCTTGTCCAGCGGATGCCGCCCTTCCAGCATGTCGTCATCCAGCGCTTCCGCGATCGCGGCCCCCGGCGCGTAGCCCTCCAGTGCAGCCCGCCGTTCGGGTGTCAGAAGCCCCGGCACGTGTTCGGCCGCCGCGAGCCAGGGCTGCAGGCAGGAGGGTGTGAAGCCGATGAGATCGGTCAGGGCCGGGTCATCGAGTTCGTTTTCGGCCAGCATCGCGCCGCTGAAGAGTTTGTTGCTTTCCGACAGCATCTGTTGCCAGACCGCGCGCTCGGCGGCTGGCATGGTGTCCAGCCCATGCAGGAACAGGTCGCGCCGAAAGGCCGGGTAGCCACCGAAGAGCTCATCCGAGCCCTCCCCGGTGACCACCACCTTGTAGCCGGCTTCGTTGACGTGGCGGCTCATCAGCAGCTTTGCCACGCCCAGTGTGTTGTAGATCGTACGCTCGGCATGCCAGAGGGTTTCGACCAGGTTGTCGTAGAGGTGGTCTGCCTGCAGCGTCATGATGTCCTGATCGGCACCGACGCTCTCCGCCATTTCCCGTGCGATCGCGGTTTCGTCGTAGGCGACGTCGTCGAAGCCGATGGTGAAGGCCTTGACCGGGCTCTGCTGCGTCGCCGCCGCGAGTCCCAGTGTGATACAGGAATCGATGCCGCCGGAAAGGTAGCAGGCGACCGGGACATCGGCCTCAAGGCGAAGCTGCACCGCCTCCATCAGTTGTTCGCGCACGCCCTCGATCCAGTACTCCTCGTCCTCCTCACTGTGTTCGGCGCGCTCCGCGGCGAGCGGAAAGTCCATGTCCCAGTATTTCTCCTGTCGGATCTTCAGCTTGCCGTGCGCCCGTTCGACGATGACCATGTGTCCCGGTTTGACCTGGTGGATGCCCTCGAACGCCGTGGTGCCCGGTACCATGGTCTGCATCAACTGGTGAAACAGGCCGGTGTCCGAGAAGCGGCGCGGGACATCGGGATGCGCGAACAGGACCTTCAGCTCCGACCCGAACACGAAGGCGCCTTCGGCCTCGGTGAAATACAGCGGCTTGACTCCGAAACGGTCGCGGATCAGCACCAGTCGATCGTGCTCGCGGTCGTAAAGCGCGATCGCGAACTCGCCTCGGAAATGGGGAATCGCATCCTCCAGCCCGACCCGCTCGTAGAGATGCATCACCATTTCGGAGTCACTTTTGGTGCGGAACTTCACGCCGCGCAGCGTGAGATCGGCGCGGATACGCTTGTAGTCGTACAGTTCGCCGTTCACGGCGGTCATGATGGTCTCGCTGCTGTTCAGGAACGGCTGTCGGCCCCGGTTCTCGTCGAGGTCGATGATCGACAGGCGCGCATGGGAAAAGCCGACGCCGCGGTCGTCCTGCGTCTTGTAGCCGAACCCGTCCGGCCCCCGGTGATACTGGATGGCGGCCATGGCCACCAGTGTCTCGGGGTCAACCGGGCGGTCCGGATTTGCGTGAAAGACTCCTGCGATGCCACACATGGCATGTCTCCTTTCGTACTCTCAATGGGGTGTCGGGCGCCTTCGCGCGATTTTGGCGGAGCGCCCAGTGAGGCGTTCAGGGCAAACGGGGTGCCGGGGGAGGAACGGCGTCGACCTGGTAGCGGGTGTCGGCAGCAGGGATGCTGCCGTCAAGCCTGCAGGGAGGTATCCACGGCGTCCCGCTACCGGGTCGATGCCGTTCCTCCGGCCACCGGCGCATGTGAGGGCGTCCGTCACTGTTCGGGGGTGTCCATCACCGCGCTGATCCTGCGCACCATCGAGGTCAGCAGCGCCATGCGGATGAAAACGGCACCCCTGGCCTGCGCGAAGTACCAGTTGTACGGGGTATCGTCGAGATCCGTAGCCAGTTCCTCTCCGCGCGCCAGCGGATGCAGGATTACCGCGCCCGGTTTCAGCGGCGAGTTTCGGCTCAGGTGCAATCCGGTGCCCAGGGATTCGAAGCTGTCGCCGACCCACGCGATGGCGTTGATGTATACGACGTCGAGGCTCGGAAGCACCTTGTCCAGCTGCTCGGCGACTCGCAGCGTGAGACCGGCCTGTTCCAGCTCCTCGCGCTGGTTCGCGTCGAAGTTTTCATTCTCGTTGGAGATGATCACCACTTCGCGGATCGCCTCGGGGAAGCAGGCAAGCAGCAGCAGCAGGCTGCGCACGGTGCGCATGCGTGAAGGAACACCGATGATGCCGATGCGGACCTTCTGTTCTTCGGTGACGGTACCCTGAAACAGCTCCGGGCGCCACTTCGCCAGCGTGTAGAGATCGGCCATCGCCTGCGTTGGATGCTCGTCGATCCCGTTCCCGGCATTCACGATCGGGATGCGCAAGCCCTCCAGCATGTCGTAGACGGCGTGGCCTTCGGAGCTGCGGAGCACGATCACGTCGCCATAGTTGTTGAACATTTCGGCAATATCGGCCAGCGACTCACCCTTTGCCATGCCGGTACTTTTCGGGTCGGTGATCGACATGACCGCACCGCCCAGGCGATGCCAGGCGCTTTCGAACGACAGGCGCGTTCGTGTCGATGGTTCGTAGAAGGCGCTGATCAGAATCTTGCCTGCAAGCGGCAGGTGCATCAGTGCCGGCGTCGACTCGTACTGGGCCGCGAGCCGAAACAACTGGATCAGGGATTCCCGGTCGAACTGCCGGCTGGATACGACGTGCCGTGCAGCCAGTCCCAGTAACGGTTCCGGATCCTCGGGCAAGGCATCGACGAGGGCCTTTGGCCGTTCGATTCCGGCAGTACCGTCCTTGGGCTGCAGCGGGCGGCGTAACTGCTTTTCCTGGGGTGTCACCACAAGCATCCTCTCTTCAGGTCGCGGACGAACAGCGCTATCAACAGTATGGGGGCGAGTGTCGCAACACTCGTGGCGATCACCACGATGGTGCCCAGTGCTCCGGCGGATATCATCATGTTGCACCTCCGCGCGCCGTGTTGCCGTTACCGGGGTCGGCCTCGGCCAGGCTACGCCAGTCGAAGTCTCTCGGAGCGATCCAGGTGAACAGGACCAGCACCACGAGGGAGACAGCGGCGCCGACCAGCGCGGCGACATAGAATCCGATCGCGAAATAGCTGATCAGCCCCAGTGCGGTACCCGCGATCATGCTCAGTGCCGCACCCGTCGGGTTGGCTCGGCGCCAGTACAGGCCTGCGACCACCGGCCAGATCGCGCTGGCGACGAAGGCGCCGGTGAAGTACAGCACCGCGGCCAGCGAGCCGATGATCGGCAGTTCGCCGCGGTAGCTGGCCGCGGCCCAGGTCAGCAGGCCGAGCAGTACCACCATGACCTTGGTGGCACGGAACTGCTCGTGCTCCGACGCACTCTTGCGGAAATGTCCCCGATAGATGTCGCGGGTCACCAGGTCCGAGGTCGCGGCGAGCAGGGAGTCCAGGCTCGATGCCAGCGCCGCGAACACCACGATGAAGACCACGATCGCGCCGGTCAGGCCGAGGACCTCGGCCGCCACCAGCGGCCCGACCATGTCCGCGACCGGTACGTTGATACCCAGCGCTGGTGTAGCCAGCGCGACGAAGCCCGCGACGATCGGGATCGGAAGCCATAGCAACCCGGCGAGCAGGTAGGCGCGGAAACCAACGTTGCGGCCGAAGGCGAAGGCGCGCGACCACCAGACATTGGAGTGGAAGATCTCGCCGACTCCGAACAGCAGGTTGTTGAACAGGAACATGATCGCGGCGGGGAACAGCAGGTTCAGCAGTTCCGGGCGCTCTTCCATCAGGTTGAAGTGGATCGCCTCGAACCCGACCTTGTCGATCGTCAGCCAGGCGATGAAGGCCACGCCCAGAATGATGATGATCGTCTGTACGAAGTCGGTCCCGATGACCGCGCGCAGACCGCCCAGCAGGGTGTACAGCACGCAGACGGAAAGAATGATGGTCATGCCGACCCGGTAATCGATCCCGGACAGGGCGTTGATCAGCACGCCGCCGGCCATCGCAAGGCTGACCAGCCAGCCGAAGGCATAGATCAGTGACACGACCAGAAACACGCGCCAGGTGAACTTGCCGAAGCGTAGCCGGATGAAATCGCCCGAGGTGAAGCCGTGCGGCATCAGCTCGCGGATGCGTTTGGCCAACGGTGCAAACAGGATCAGGCCCAGTGCCCCGAGCGAATAACCGAACATGCCCCAGACGCCCAGCTGCAGCGCCAGCTGCGGGGCGGTCATGGTCGTGTTCGCAGTGACCCAGGTCGCCATCGCCGTGGCGGTGGCCAGCGCCAGACCGACGTTACGTCCGGCCAGCATGTGGTCTTCGGCGGTCTTGTTGTTGCGGCCCAGGAACCAGCCCAGGAACACCCAGAGAATGCTGAAGGCGATCAGCAGGCCCCAGGCGATCCCCTCGGGCAGGATGGTCACGTCCTCCGCGACGGTCATGACGCCTCCCGCACTCGCGCGATCTCGGCGACCGCCTCGTCCGTAGTCATCACCCGCGCGTAGCGGTCCTTGATGGTCGTGATCGTGGCTTCCTGCAGTTCGGGCGTCACAGTGGTGCAGCCGTCCTCGATCAGCGTCACGTAGAAGCCGAGATCGCAGGCGTCGCGAACCGCAGTGGAGACACACTCATTGGAATACACGCCGACGATGAATAACGCCGTGATGTCCAGATTGCGCAGGATGTACTGCAGGTTGGTCGAGTTGAACACGCCGCTGGCCGTCTTGTTGAGCACGATCTCGTCTCCGACCGGGGCCACCGATTCGACGAACTCCGCCTCTTTCGATCCCGGCGGTGCATGGAGATGCAGGCGCTTGTGACCCGGGCTGCGGTCGCGTCCGTTGCGGGTCAGCGACTGGATCCGGGAGTGGATCACCTCCAGTCCCTGCGCGCGGAACGCATCCTGCAGCTTGCGCACGTTCGGAAGCACCACGTTTTCGAGGTCCTGAAAGTAGTACTCCTGTGCCTTCAGCGGCACGCCCGAAGCAGCCGCATCCGCGAACACGCCGTAACCGCGCGCGGCATCCAGGTACTGCAGGTCGATGCACAGCAATGCGACATGATGCCTGGCCAGTTCCTGACGCAACTGGCGCGTGGAAATCAGGCTGCCCTGGTACTGCTCGCGTAGCGGATCCAGCGCGTCGAAATCGGTGAGCGGGGCGATCTTGTCGTTCATATCCGCAGGACTCCTTTCAGTGTTTGGCGGCGAGCGCCAGTACGCTGCGCAGCATCAGGTTCGCACCGGCCTCGATATCTTCCCAGTTTGTCCACTCGCCCGAAGAATGGCTACGGCCCTCGATGCTGGGAACGAATATCATGCCAGTACGCGCCACGGCACTCATGCTCTGCGTATCGTGGGCGGCCCCGCTGGGCATGCGCAGGTATTCCAGGCCCGCCGCCTCGGCCTCGGTCGCGATCATTTCCAGGAGGCCCGGGTCACACCGCGTTGGCGCGATCTCGGACAGGATGTCGAACTCGAACATCAGGTCGCGGCGCCTGGCAATGCTGGAAAGGGTCCGTCGGCTGGCATCGGCCAGATTCTTCAGGACCCGGTCATCGGTATCCCGGACCTCGAACGAGAAGATGGCCTGGCCGGGAATGGTGTTCGCCGCGCCCGGCTTCAGTTCCACCCGGCCGATCGTCGCACGGCTGTTCGGCCCTCCGTGTTCCTCGAGAATCCGGCTCACTTCACCCCCGAATTCGGCCAGCCCCTGGAACGCATCGATGCGCATGTCCATGGGCGTGGTACCGGCATGGTTGGGCTGTCCCTTCAGGCGCACTTCCCACTTGAACAGGCCGGTAATCGCTTCGACCACGCCGATGCTGATGCGCTTGCGATCGAGCACCGGTCCCTGCTCGATGTGCAACTCCAGGAAGGCGTGGATCGTCGCCGGATCCCGGCGCGCGCTCAATGCCTCGTTGGCGTCCAGACCCCAGGCCGCCATGGCGTCGATCAACGTGATGCCCTCGAGATCCCGGGCGCCCTGGATACGCTCGGGAGTAAGCTGGCCGGCCATCGCCTGCGAACCGAACATGCCGCCGAATCGCCCCTCTTCATCGCTGAAGTCGACGACCTCCAACGGGTAACGCAACTCGATTCCCGATTCCTTGATCGTGCGCAGCACTTCAAGCCCGACCAGAACCCCCAGCGCGCCGTCGAGCGGACCGCCGCCGGGCACGGTATCGAGGTGCGAGCCGATCACGACAGCCGGCCGCTTGCCGTCGAAATCGAGGCGGCCATGGAGATTTGCGGCGCCATCCTGGAACAGATCCAGGCCGGCAACGGCGAGGCGCTGCCGGAACCAGTCCCGGCCCTGGCGATCGGCGTCGGTGAACGCCCTGCGGTTCAACCCCAACTCGGAGTCCCGTCCGACCTGACCCAGGTCGAGCACGTCCTGGCGCAATCGCGGCATGTCGATGGCCAGCGTCGTGGGAACGGGTTGCCGCGAGTCGACTGTTCGTGCGTCTGCCATGCTGGCTCCAGGGTTGGTGTCCATTGGTTGCGGTCGGGATATCAGGCGAGCTTGCGCCCGCGTGCAATCGCCAGGATGAGCACCAGGAAAACTCCAGCGCCCAGCGCGAAAAAAAGAAACGCCCGGCTCAGCGGGTGGTGTTCGACGATGACCAATGCCTCGTCGCTCCAGCCTTCCTCTCCCTGCTCGCGGATACGGAAACGATACCTGCCATCCGAAAGGCCCGATACCGTGGTGCTGGAGTCGCCTCCGCTGTAGATGATTCGTGCGTTGTCATGATCGGGGCCGCTCGCCTGCTCCAGTTCGTACCGCTCGCCACCGCTCCAGTTCAGGCTGAAGAAGCCGGCACGGTCGCGCTCGGGGGGCGACTCGAATACCGCGTCGGCATGGCTGGCGGCGGGAAGAACGAGCAGAATCATCACCAGAAGTGCCCGGGTAATGCATCTGTTCAGCGTCGGATCCGTTCTCATCAGGCGTGCCTCCTTCTTCGGTGACCCGATTCCCGGGCGGTCGGCTGCGGGTCGCCCTCATACGGTTGCAGACCGGCCGTGGGCTCGGTTGAGGCCATGGCACCGACCAGCGTTCCCAGCCCACGTTCGAGCGCCATGAGCTGCGTTGGGTCCATTTTCTGCAGCGCCCGGTTCAGTTCGCCCTGTGGCGCGCTCGGTGCACGGGCCAGTCGTTCGCGGCCGGCGACGGTGGCATAGAGTCTGACGATGCGCTGGTCCCGCTCTCGGCGTCGGCGCTCGACCAGTCCTCCCTGTTCCAGCTTGTCGAGCAGGTTGGAAGTGGTCGACGGATGCACTGACAATCGCCGTGACAGATCGCCGACGCTGAGCCCCGGGGCGCGTTCCAGTTCCCACAATGCCCATAGCTGCGCTGCGCTGATGCCACAGGCACGCTCGATACTGCGGGAGTGCCCCTGCAGCGCGCGGATGATAACGCGCAGCTGACGAATGACCGCGCGGGCAGGGTCGTGGCCATCTGCCGTATTGGTCTCTTCCACGCTCTGGGTGGGCATTGCTACAACTCCATCGCGACCCGTCCTGAAACTATTTTTGTGCAAAAATAGTTTCAGCGCAACTCGTCACCGCGATGATCATGGCAGATCCATCGGGAGTGAGGCGCTGCTCGAGGGCGGTGGTCATTGCGAGGGCACGGCGCACGCGAATGCTGCACGCATCGAACAATGCGAGGCTGGCCGAACGGATGAGCGAGGCGAACCATCGAAACGTTGTTTTGATGCAACATGCGCGACGAATCATAAATCAATGAAAATCCTCGTCAAAAATGAGAGGCTGGCTGCGTCATTGTCAAAATGTCTCTCATGTGCTACACTTTTAGGTGGTTCTGGGGAGGGCGTCAACGACCTTGTCCGCTGGTTCCCCCCGCTCTGCCAAGCCTGCGTGCGCAGATGCGCGATGGGTTCCGCCATGTCGCGAAAGCGCAGCTGGTGTTTCGCTCACACCTTGGAGAAGAATCATGTTGTCCAGAAAGATCATTGCGGGTGCCGTCGCCGGTTCCCTCATCGTTCCCGCCAGCGCCCTCGCTGAAGGAATCGATTTCGATTTCTATGGTTCTCTGCGTATCCAGTACGAGGCGGCCGAACCCAAGGGTTTCAGCAGTTACGACGGATTTCGCGACGCATATTCCCGAATCGGTTTCCGCGCAAACGCCCCTATTGCGGATGACATCAGCGCATTCGCCCAACTCGAAGTGCCGCTGGATCTCGCCAACGGCAAGATCCAGGACCCTTTCAATACCGCCGACGAGGATGTGCGCATCGGCAAGCTGGGCCTCAATACCAATTTCGGTACGTTCGCCTACGGGCGCGACTGGCTGCCCTACTACAACGCCATCGCTTACCCGGTCGACATGTTCAGCAGCTTCCAGAGCGGTTTCGCGACGTACACAACCTTCCGTGAGAGTAACAGCCTGATGTACTACTCTCCGGATTTCAACGGATTGTCCTTTGCCGGCTCCTACAGCAACAACGCCGGCTATGGTGACGCCGATGGAAGCCCCGACGATCGCTACCAGTTGACGGGCAGCTACTCGGTTGCGGACACCACGGTCTCGCTGGGTGTCGACAATCCCGATGGCGCCTCGAACACGCGTTTCTACGGCCTTTCCCTGATGCACGGCATGGGGCCATGGTACATCGGTGGCAAAGTCGAAATCGTCGATAGCGATCAGGATGCGGGCGCATTCGGCGATGATGGCGATGTCGCTTTCAACCTGTTCGCGAGCTACTCCGTGGGTCAGCATACCTTCAAGGGCATGTACGCGAACGTGGAAAATTACGGCGAGGACGTCTTCCACCTTGGGTACGACTTCCAGTACAACAAGAGCCTGATGCTCTTCGGGGAGTACTACTACGAAGAAAAAGGTACCGGTGCGATTCCGGTCGAGAAAGCTCGTGATACCGGCTCCGGCAATGTCGGCTTCGGCCCATCGGATGCCGATGGTCCGATTGGCAGCAACTCCGTGTTCATGATTGGCGTGCGTTACGATTTCTGACCGGAACCGCAAAGCCTTCTGAACGCCCGGTGGGATTCTTTCCCCCGGGCGTTTTCTTTTGCGTATGGTCTTCGGAAGATCCGGCGTTTCAGCAGGACACGATCGGGCGCGAGTTCGCCCTTCGCAAGGCACGGGGTTTATGCCAAAGGCAGATCGCTACTGGGCCGGCGGACGTTCTCGACCCGGGCGACGGATACGGTCCGGGTGGGCGATCCGGGCAAGCAGCACCGCCAGTACGATGGCCGGCAGGCCCACGATGGCCGAGGAAATGAAGAACCAGAACCAGCCGACGTGCTCGGCAAGCAGGCCGGTGAAACCGGCCAGAAACTGCCCGGGGAGCGTCATGATGGAACTGAACAGCGCGTACTGCGTCGCGGTGTAGGCGGTGTTCGTGAGGCTGGAAAGATAGGCGATGAATACCGAGATCGCCAGCCCACCGCTGATGTTGTCGGCCATGATCGCGAACACCAGCCCGTAGGTCTGCGGCCCCAGCAACGCCAGCCACGAAAAGGTGAGGTTGGTCAGCGGCGCCAGGATCGCGGTGAAGATCAGCATGCGCAGGATGCCGAAGCGCATCACCAGCAGGCCTCCGACCGCGGCGCCCGTCAGGGTCATCGCCAACCCGAAGGCGGCGGCGATATTCGCGATCTCGGCCTTGCTGAAGCCAAGGTCGAGATAGAAGGGGTTGGCCATCACACCCATGAAGATGTCGCTGATGCGAAACACCCCGATGAACACCAGGATCGCCAGCGCGGTCACGCCGAAACGTTGCCAGAAGTCGGCGAATGGGCCGACCACCGCACCGATGAACCAGGCGGTCAGGTCACGTCGCCAGCCCCGGTGCCGCGTGCGATCCAGGTAGTCGATCACGCGCTGTTCCATCTGCCAGGTGTGCGCGTCCACCGCGACCTCGGGTTCACGAATGATCAGCGTCGTCAGCATGCCCACGCCCATCAGAACGGCCATCGCGCCGTACGCCAGGCTCCAGTCGCCGGCTGACGCAATGTGCAACGCGCCCGCGCCTGCCGCCAGCAAGGCAACCCGGTAACCGAACACGTAGGTGGCCGCCATCGCGCCCTGGCGATCGCGCGAAACGGCTTCGATCCGGTAGGCATCGATCGCGATATCCTGCGTTGCGGAGCCGAATGCTGCCAATACCGCCCAGACCGCGACCAGCCATAGATGCTCCCGGGGATCGGTGAGTGCGATCCCGGTCAGCGCCAGCGCGATCACCGTCTGTGCGAGCAGCATCCAGGCGCGCCGACGGCCGAACCAGCGGGTCAGCAGGGGCAGGCGCATGCGGTCGACCACCGGTGCCCAGAAGACCTTGATGCTGTGCGCCATGCCGACCCAGCTCAGGAAGCCGATCGCCGCGAGTTCCACGCCCAGATCGCGCAGCCAGGCGGTAAAGGTGCCGCCGACCAGCAGTAGCGGCAGCCCGGCCGAGAAACCCAGGAACAGCATGCCGATCACGCGCGGATGCCCGTACACCGTGAAGGCGGCGCGCCACCCACGCTGGCGGTTGGCGTCCGTTGATTCCTGCGGTTCAGTCATCGCGCCGCTTCACGAGGCAACCGCCAGCGCGTTTCCCATGGCCTTCCAGGGGACGCCCCTTGATTGTTCATGTCTTGGTGGCCGACTTTGGCGCGAAGTCGTAATCGATCCAGAACGGTGCGTGGTCCGAGAACCGCTGGTCCTTGTAGATCACCGGATCCCGGGCTGTCGCGGCGAGCCGGGGGGTTGCGACCTGATAATCGATGCGCCAGCCGACGTTCTTCGCCCAGGCCTGCCCGCGATTGGACCACCAGGTGTACTGCTCCGGACGCGAGTCCAGTTTGCGGAAGACGTCGACCAGGCCGACCTCATCGAAGACCTTGTCCATCCAGGCGCGTTCTTCGGGCAGGAAGCCCGAATTCTTCTGGTTGGATTTCCAGTTCTTCAGGTCGATTTCGCGGTGGGCGATGTTCCAGTCGCCGCAGATCAGCCACTCCCGCTCGTCGCTGGCGCGCTCGGCGAGCCAGGGCAGGAAAAAGTCCAGGAAACGCCACTTCGATTCCTGCCGATGGTCGCCCGAGGATCCCGACGGCAGATAAAGGGAGGCGACCGAAAGGTCGCCGAAGCGCATTTCCACGTAGCGACCTTCGCGGTCGGCTTCTTCGAGCCCGCAATGGGTGATCACCACGTCCGGCTGCAGCCGGCTGTAGATGGCGACTCCGCTGTAGCCCGGCCTTTCCGCATCCACGTAGGCGCAGTGATAGCCATCGGGGTGAAACACCGGGTCGACCAGTTGCTCGATGCGGGCCTTGGTCTCCTGGAGGCAGACGACGTCGGCACCGACCTCCGGCAACCAGTCGAAGAAACCCTTGCGGGCGGCGGCCCGGATACCGTTGGCGTTCAGGCTGAGGATTCGCATGGTGCGGCACGATACCCCCTGCCGTGGTGCTCAGGGAAGCCCCGCGAAGATCGCGCCATGCGTTCGCGTGAAAGCACCGGCGTAGGGTGCCGTGAGGCGTAGCCGAACCGCACCGCCAACACGCCACCCCGGAGGCCGGCCCCCTGGCCGTGGCGACCCTATGTCTGGCGGGTACGAGCAGCCGCCGGAAGCCCGGATTTTCGCGTGGTCGGGATGACCCTTACACCGTATGATCTGGCGGCAGGGTGAACCGCCCTCAAACTGCGGAGAGACTATGATTCCGTCGCCACGCAACCTGCTTTCGCTCGCAGCACTGATTGTTCTTGGTGTGGCTGTTGCCGCGATACTGCTTGCCCTCAGGTTCCCGGTGCTCGGAGTTGTTCTCGCCGTCGATGCCGACGGCGGTCTCTATGTGGCGGCAGTCGACGCCGATTCGCCCAATCAGGATCAGGTGTTTCCCGGATCCAGAATCGGGCTGCTCGACGGCGCGAAGGCTGGCCCCGATCTCTTGGTCGAGGAGCCGGATCAACTTGGCGATTGGTCTCGATACAACGCGCTGATCGGCGATCTGAACCGCCTTGATCGAGCCCTGGGCGAAGGTGCCATCGAGGTCGTGGTGGATGGTCAGGTGCGCTGGTGGACATCACGGGAGCGCCGGATTGATGATCTCCCCTTGATGTTCTGGTTGCAGATCATCGTTGGTGGCGCCGGGTTTCTCGCGGCCGCCGGCGTCTTCGCCTATCGCCCCCGCGAACCGGCAGCCCTGCATTTTCTTCTTGCCGGTCTCGGGATGCTCACGTTTGCGACGGCCGCGTCCATCTACAGCACGCGCGAGCTGGTGATGGATGGAGACCTGTTGCGGCAGTTGTCGTCGCTGAACCAGTTCGGGGCGAATTTCTTCACGGCGGCGCTGGTTGCGCTGCTCTGGGTTTATCCAAGCCGTTTATCCGAGCGCGCGCCGGTCGTGCCCGTTGCGTATGTGCTCGGCGTGCTGATCTGGGCGGGTTTCGCCTTTCAGGTTTATGCCGCAATCGGTCTGGTCTATCTCCTGACCCTGCTCCTGTTTGCGCTGACCTTCGTTTTTGCGGCGCTGCAATGGAAGAAGACTCGCGGCCGCCCGGTGGAGCGGGCGGCGCTGAAATGGTATTTGCTCGCGATTTATCTCGGCACCGGACTCTTTGCCACCCTGATTCTGATCCCCGTTGCACTCGGAATCGAACCGCCCGCAAGCCAGGGGCTGATGTTCATGGTGTTCCTGATCATGTTTCTGGGTATCGCGCTGGGCATACTGCGGTTTCGGCTGTTCGACCTGGACCGCTGGTGGTTCGGGGCATGGCTCTGGTTTCTGGGCGGATTGGCGGTGATCCTGGTCGATCTTGCCCTGGTTGTGTTCCTCAACATGTCCCAGTCGGGAGCGCTGCTTCTCGCTCTGGGGCTTCTCGGGTGGGTTTATTTCCCGATCCGGCAATGGGCCTGGTCGCTGCTGATGCGTGAGCGTAGTTCGCGTGCTCGGCAGCAATCGTGGCTCAGGGAGCTGGCGGCCGCCGCGGACGAAGAATCCCTGCTGCTGCGATGGCACGCCGCGCTGCGTAACGAATTCGACCCCATGCAGCTGACGGTTGTCGCGGAGACTGTGCCGGGACCGCGTATCGAAGATCATGGCCAGACCCTGCTGGTGCCGGACCTGATTCCGGAACAGGGGGTACGCCTGTGCTACCCGGACCGGGGCGCCCGCCTGTTTCGACGCGAGGACGTGCACACGGCTCAGTTCCTGTTCGGACTGATCGTCATGGTGCGCGACGCAATGCGCGAGCGGGACGCCATCGTCCGGGGCGAGCGGCAACGGATCAGAAGGGACCTGCATGACGATCTCGGTGCCAAGCTGCTGTCGCTGGTGTATATGAGTGATCCGGAAGGGCAGCATATTGCCCGATCCGCGATGCAGGACATGCGGGATATCCTCACGGCCCTGGATGCCGAGGATCTGGCACTGGAGGAAGCCGCTGCGAACTGGCGGGCCGAAGCGCAGGCCCGCGCAGACCGTCATGGTTTTGCGTTGGATTGGAGTGACACAGGTATATCCAACCGTGTTCACGGTCAAGATCCCGGGGTGGCCACAATCAGTGCCCGGCAGTACACCAATCTGACTCGCATCTTCCGCGAGGCCATCACCAACGCCATCCGCCACGGCGAGGCCGAGCGGATTCGGGTCGACCTGCACGTGCAGGCCGGAGAACTGGAACTGCGGATCGAGGATCAGGGGTCGCGGGAGCCGGTTTCACCGGCGGAATGGATCATGGGGGACGGTACCCGGCAGATCCAGCGTCGAGCCGAAGACCTGCTCGGCAAGGCGAAATGGGAGAAGACGGTTTCCGGCATTCGTCTGGTGATCGCCGTTCCGCTGCTGGTGGATCCGGCTGCAGATCGCGGCACCGATGTTCCGTTTTCGCGGCCGTCCCCCGCCTATGGGAGAGGATCCGCATGAGGCTTGTGCGCCAACCGTGAAGAGGAAAGCCGTACGGGGCCAATGAGCGCAGCGAATGGCACCGATCGAGTTCCAAAGCTTGGGGAGTTGCCTAGCAACGCTTCCGGTTCGGCCGTGACCACGTTTTCCGTGTTTTCCGGGGCCGCATTTTCGCTTTACAGCGTCGTTGGTGAGACGAGTCCCCGTCGCAATGCTTCCAGCGCTGCTTCCGCGCGAGAATTGATCTGAAGCTTCTGGTACACGTTCTTCAAATACCCCGAAGTGGTGTTGGGCGTGACACCCAACATCTCGCTGACCTTGCGGACACTGTAACCGCGCGCGACCAGGCTCAGAACTTCCTGCTCCCGTGTGGACAAACGTGCTTCTCCCTCGCGGTTGCGAAGATTGAAGAAGGCGATCATCTTCCGTGCCATTCGCGCGGACAAGGGGGGCCGACCGCTCGCGGCACCGCGCAACGCATCGACGAACTCGAGATCCGGTTCGTCCTTGAGCAGATAACCCTGGGCACCCGCCCGCAGCGCGTCAAACAGGTGTTCATCATCATCGAAGATCGTGGTCACGATCACCATGGTGTCCGTCAGAAGGCCGTCCCGCAAGAGAGCGATTCCTTCACCGTCAGGAAGGCCCAGATCAAGGAGCGCGATCTGCGGTTCATACGTGGACAGAATCTTGCGAGCAGCCGCGAGGGAGCCGGCTGTAGCCGTATGGATGTTCGGGAAGGCCTGCGCAAGCCGTGCTTCCATTTCGGCGGCGACTTTCGGAATGTCTTCGATGATGAGGCCGTTCTTCATCCGTCTTGTCCTTGCCATACGTGATTCATCCGGAATCATGCCTGCCCTTGGCGATCCGGCATACCCCCGGAATCGGGGATCCTAGGAGCCGGTCGGACTTGGGTGCCCGTAGCGAGCCGCGTGGGAGAGCGAGGGCAGTTTTTCATGATTGCGAGGCGCATAGTGGTTCT
>JAABSN010000158.1 GCA_011390385.1 Thioalkalivibrio nitratireducens
CATGAGCGGCCGGCAGCTGGCGGAGCAGGCCACTGTGATGCATCCGGAGCTCAAGGTGCTTTACACCTCGGGTTACACCGAGAATGCCATCGTGCACCACGGCCGGCTGGACGCCGGGGTCGAGCTGTTGTCCAAGCCCTATCGGCGCGCCGAACTGACTGCAAAGGTCCGTGTCATTCTGGACAGGGCCTAACCGGGTGAGGGAGAGTCATGAGCGACCGCATCCTCGTGCTGGAGGACTGGTGCCCCAGCCACATCGCGCTCGACCTGGTGATGCCCGAGATGGACGGCGCGGGGACGCCGTGCACGATGGCCCGATGCACGGGCCCGAGGACCTGATCGAAGCATCGGATGATGCGGTCTATGAGGCTAAGCGCGCCGGGCGGAATCGCGTCGCAACGCCTGGTTCGGGAGCAGCAACCGGTCAGTCTCCGTCTTGACCACCTCGTAGCATTCACAGCTCAGTGCCTCCAGCTTTTTCCGGTCCGTCACCTGGATGCAGCCGCGGTGATATTCGATCACGCCGAGCCGTTGCAACTTGCCCGCCGCTTCGGTCACGCCTTCCCGGCGCACGCCCAGCATGTTGGCGATCAGTTCCTGCGTCATCTTCACTTCGCTGCACCGCAGCCGGTCCAGCGAGAGCAAAAGCCAGCGGCAAAGCTGCTGATCAATCGAGTGGTGCCGGTTGCAAACCGCCGTCTGTGCCATCTGCGTGATCAGCGCCTGGGTGTAGCGGAGCACGAGCACCTGCAGGTCCGCATGCCGGTTGAATTCGTCCTTGAGCCGCTGCCCCGCCAGCTGGTAGGCGTAGCCGCTGCTCTGGACGATCGCGCGGCTGGTGGTGCTCTCGCCGCCCATGAATACGGCGATGCCGACGATCCCCTCGTTCCCCACCACGGAAATTTCCGCCGAAGCGCCGTTTTCCATGACGTACAGCAAAGAGACGATCGAGTCGGTCGGAAAAAAGACCTGACGGGACATTTCCCCGGATTCGTACAGAACCTTGCCCAGCGGCATATCGACCAGCTGGAGGTGAGGAAAGATTCGTTGCTGCGCCTCGGCCGTCAGGGACGCAAGCAGATGGTTCTGTAACGGTGCAGGATCGTTGGACAATTTGAGCCCTCGTCGCTTCTTAAAGGCGCCATTTTCTACAGTATCCGCAATTAAAGCTCTAATGCAGGCGATTTTCCAGCCTATCTGCGCGGCCGCGCACATAGCAGGGTCGCCTTGATAAGTGTGGCGACGCACAGACCCTGCCGTCGATGCCGAGCACTCTCAGTTTTATCGGGAAGGTGTCGCGCCGTTCCCGTGCCGACCTGGCCATCGTTGCGTCGAAGGAATTCACGTGGCTGCCGCACTATCGACTGACGCATCCAACACGCTGCTCGACGGCCTGCCACGCAGGCAGCGCGAGCAGTTTCTGTCCTTGTGCGAACCGTTCGAAATGGATTTCGGCGCCGTGCTGTGCGACGTGGAAACGCCCTACAGGCATGCCTACTTTCCCACCAGCGGCCTGATCTCGCTGGTGTCGAACCTGAATGGGCACGACCCGCTGGGAATGGCGCTCATCGGCGAGAACGGCATGCTCGGGGCAACCTTGCTGCTGGGAATCACCGCGGTCCCGATCCGGGGCGTGGTGCGCTCCCCGGGCACCGCGCAGCGCATCACGGTGGCCAACCTGCATCACCAGATCAACGTTTCGCCCCGGCTGCGCAGAATCCTGAGTCGCTATCTCTACATGCGGGTGGTCGAACTGTCACTCATCGGCGGATGCATTCGCTACCACCAGATCGAGCAGCGGCTGGCCCGAGCGCTGCTGTTGGCTCATGATCGCGCGCGAGACGACTCCTTTTACCTTACCCACGGTTACCTGGCGGACATGCTCGGCGTGCGCCGCAGCAGCATCACGATCGCCGCCGGGGACCTGCAGAACCGGAAGCTCATCAGCTACACGCGCGGCAACATCAGGATTCTCGACCGTGCGGGCCTGGAAGCCATGTCCTGCGAGTGTTACGGGCTATTGCAGGCGCGCGATGGTCAATGACCGCCGTCAAGTCGGGCGCGAGTCCCCTTAGACGCCGAACTGCCTGGCTTGCGACTCGCACGGGCGCCCTTTGAATCGACGGGGAAGCTCGCGCTTGCGCGTTATCTGCAGCGCAATGCGGCGGCGGCCGAATAAGCATACTGGCAGGCGTTCGGGGGTCGTGGGGTCTCTGCGTGCACTAGCGCACAGACGTGCACCGTCGATTGCCCTGAGTATGTCGTCAATCGGTGGACAGTTACCCGGATCCGCTCCTCCCCGAGATCAGCCGCCTCGACCCCCGAGCAGGCTGAAGCGAATCTGGATTTGCCCGTTTGTGCCATGCGCGCAAACGGGCTTTTTTTACCGCGTGCGCGACCAACCCGGTCATGGGGGATCACGCGCTCATGGCTGAATTCAACCGCCATGGAACGTTCCAGGCATTGCTGTTGAGGTATACCCAGGCCCTGATGACGCAGATGGCGCAGACCGCGGTGTGTAATCGCCATCACACGATCGACCAGCAATTGTGCCGCTGGCTGCTGCTCTCTCTGGACCGCCTGCCCGACAACCAACTGGAGATGACCCAGGAGCTCATCGCCAACATGCTCGGCGTGCGTCGCGAAGGCGTCACCGACGCCGCGCACAAGCTCCAAAACCAGGGCCTCATCGAGTATCACCGCGGGCATATCACCGTGCTCGACCGGCCCGCGCTTGAGAGCCGGTGCTGCGAGTGTTACGCGGTTGTGAAGAAGGAAACCGACCGGCTGTTGCCTTATACAATCGAACGCCCCTCCCACTGACCCGTGGGCGTCTGCGCGGTGCCGTTCTGGCCACCGCGTATCCCGCTGCTGTTGGCCGCCGTGTTTTTCACCGCGCTTTGTGCGCTGGGGTACAGACTGTATTCAGTGTTTGTTTGACACTGGCCGCTGGTTCCTTGGACAAACCGATGGGCAGCGTGTCGAGACTATGAAAATTTCAGAAATGTTGCTGTGGATCCTGGGTACGACGGTGGCGGCCCGCTATCTTTTCGACTTCGGCAGCAATGCGCCGCAACGGCACAGTGTGCGCGTTACTGCGGCCGATGGTTCCATGTTACCAATGAAAACATGCGTCGCCGGATGTTGAAGCAGCACATCAGCCCCGAAAAAAAGCTGCGGCGGCCACCAGCATCGCCGGCATCGCCGACGTGCGGCAACGGGCAGGACCTGTTCGACGGAGGCCTGGCAACCCGGCTGTGTGAACTGTCACCGCTGGGTATCTGCCTGTCCGACCGGACGGGTAAGTGCATTTACGCCAACCCGGCATACCTGGCAATCACTGGGCGGAACCTCAAACAGGTACGCGGTGCGCGCTGGAGTAGATCCTTACATCCGGAGGAACGGGAACGGGTGGATGTGAGGTGGCTCGAGGCAATTCAGGCCGGGCGGTCGTTCCAGGCGGAAGTCCGTATGCAGCGGCCAGACGGTCGCACGGTGTGGGTGCGGCTGCATGCCTCCGTCGCGCAGGGCGAGGGCGGATCCAACGCCGTGCTGTTGCTGGTGGAGGACATCACGGACCGCAAGGTGGCCGAGTCCGTGCTGCGCAGGGCAGAAGAAGCGCTGTTTGCCGAAAAAGAGCGCGCCCAGGTGACGCTCGATTCGATCGGTGACGCCGTGCTGGTGACAGATCTGGCAGGCACTGTGACCTATCTGAACCTGGAAGCGGAAACCTTGACCGGCTGGTCGCGCGAGGAGGCCCTGGGCCAGTCGCTGGAGGTCGTGTTCCAGATCATCGACGGGGCTTCGCGCCATACTGCGCCAAATCCAGCACAGCGCGCCATCGTGGAGGACGATACGGTGGGCCTGGCAATCGGCTGCGTGCTCCTTAGGCGGGACGGGACCGAGCTCGGAATCGAGGATTCGGCGGCGCCCATCCACGACCGTGACGGTGCCGTGACCGGCGCGGTGATCGTGTTCCACGATGTGGCCCGATCGCAGTTGATGTCTGAGCAAATGGCGCACCTGGCCCGGCACGACCACCTCACCGGGCTGGCCAACACAATGCTGCTGACAGAACGCCTGGAACAGGTGCTATGCCTCGCGCGCCGCCACCGCAAGCCGGCGGCGCTCCTGTTTATCGACCTGGACCGGTTCAAGGGCTTGAACGATTCTTACGGCCACAACTTCGGGGATGAGATTCTCAAGGTGGTTGCCCGCCGTCTTGAGGCCTGTGTGCGGGAGAGCGACACAGTGTGCCGGCGCGGGGGTGACGAGTTCATGATCCTGTTGACGGAGATCGAATCGCGGCGCGACGCGGCCCAGGTCGCTGAGAAAGTGCTGGCCGCCGTTTCCGCAGAGCACGATGTCGACGGCCGCGCAGTGCGCGTGACTGCCAGCATCGGTATCAGTATCTACCCGAATGACGGCGACGACGCCGATACCCTGATGCGATCCGCGGATGCTGCCATGTACCACGCGAAGGCCTTCCGCCAGGACGGATACAGCTTCGCCGGGGCCGGACGTCCCGGCGAAGCGATCCAGGCCTTTAGTTCGGCTGGTAGCTGAACTTCTGCCCGCCCACAGCGGCCTCGTACATCAGTCCGGCCTCGTCCATGGTGAAGACGGCGACGCCGTCCTTGTATTTCGCATTGGCGCCGGTCCGTAGGTGCTGGACCGCACAGATGGCAGCGTCGCGATGGCCCATGCTGAAACCCTGGGAGCAGCTGTAGAGCGGCTCTGCCGGTCACTTATCAAAGGGAGCACTAATCGTGTTGTACACAATTGCCGTCATTCTTCTCGTTCTCTGGTTGCTTGGTCTTGTCTCGGGCACGACTATCGGCGGGTTCGTTCATGTGCTTCTGGTGATCGCAGTGATCGTGGTGCTGGTGCAGCTCATCAGCGGTCGGCGATCCCTTTAAGGGCGCCAGACGGGGCTACAGCTCGCAGCCGGGCTGCTTGGCCGGCTGCAGGTGAGCAGCGGGGTTCGCCGCATAGTCTTTGCAGCTCGCCCGATACGAAGAAAAACCGCGGGCGCGGGTGTCCGTCCGCGCCCATGGCCTGGCTGTCCGCGCGCAGCACCGACGGCCCGTTTTTTATCGTCCCGCGGCGGCGCGGGCCTGTGTGGCCAGCGTGGCCAGGAGCTGCAAACCGGAATTCGCGGTCCCGAACAACTCGAGCATTCGCGAGCCGTGCATCCGCTGGTACTGGTGCAGAGCCACGCCGAACAGCAGGCCGGCGGCGACCAGCGTGCCGGGGGAGACGGCGCGCTTGCCGACGGAGTGGGTGGCGCCATCGAGGGCGACGCTCAGGCGGGCGTGCCGCAGTTCGATGCTGCGCTCAGTCGTCCGGATGCTGGATTTCAAGGACATGTGGACTGTGGCCTGAGCTTGCGCTGCGTGGCGGGCCAGCCCAAGCGTGCACTGGTGCGCTTGATCAGCAGCCACCCGACGAGCGCGAGCAGGATGTTAGCCGCGGCGAGCAGCGCCATGGCCATGGCCGGCGCCAAACCGCGATCGATCAACACGAAGACCGCAACGCCGGCAAGCGTGAACCAGGTGCTCGCCAGCACCAGCGCCGAAAAGACTGCAATCACCGCCATCCATAGAAGGCGCGCGACCAGCAAGCGACTCTCCAGCAGAGCCAGTTCGATGTGATCGTGAACCAGCCCGCGCACCTCGCGGGCAACAGTGGCGGCGTGTTCGGCAAGACCGGGCGGCGGCGCAGCTGCGTCGCTCGCCGCCACCGAGGGGGTGTCATTCCGTGAAGACATGAGCCGACGCTGGAACTAGCGTGTGGCCAGCAACCGGCTCAATACGTAGCCCGCGGTCACCGCCATGCCGATCGTTATCGCCGGGTGCTCCCGCATGAAGCCGGTCCCCGTCGCGTAGATCTCCTCACCTTTCGCGCCGGCCTTGTTGCCGGCCTTCGCCATCGCATCGGCAGCCTTGTTGGCAGCCTGGTCGGCGTTGTTGACGGCATGGTGGGCGCCGGATGCCATGCGGTCGATGGCCGGGTGAACGGCCTCGGCCGCGGCATTGATGCCGCTGTGGGCGCCGGCGGCGAGGTGGTCCACACCTTCCCTCGGGGCATTCATCCCGGCGGGACCAGAATTGGCCGCGTCGGACTTTTTGCTCTCAAACATCTGAATCTTCCTCGCTGATCAATCAGCGGTTGGGGCGTGGAATGGGTGGCCTGCCGGTAGTAACCGAACTACCGGTCAAGGCCGGTTGTGGCGTCGCTCACTCGGTGGCCTTCTTGGCCTCGCTCTTGGCGTCGCCATAGTTCTTCTTGACGGCGCCCTTGGCATGCTCACGCTTGCCTTCGCGCTCCATCTCTTCGTTGTCGATGGCGCGGCCGGTCACTTCCTTGACCTTGCCCGTACCCTTGTCCATCTGGCCCTCGGTCTGGTTCTTGTTCATGGTGTTTACCTGCGTATGGTGGTGGCCCAAAGGGTCAAGTGAATGGTCTTCTTTTGACACAAAAACTTCTGTGCGGCATCGCACCCGGCGCAAGCATGCCTATGCTGTAAGCGTGAGAAGCGGGGATATCCAGTAAAAACCTGAAGCGGAGTAGAGATGATTGGAAAAACAGCCTGGCTGCTGCGACGCCTGTTCAGCCAGATATGGGTCCGCGCCGTTTCTTTCGCGGTGCTTGGCGTTGTCGCGGCCCTGGCGGGGATCGTTCTGGGGCCGCTGATTCCGGACGCGCTCGGAGCCCGGAGCGGCGCCCGTTCCGTGGACCAGATCCTGACCATTCTGGCGTCCTCGATGCTGGCGGTGGTGACGTTTTCACTGTCGGTCGCGGTTCAGGCCTTCGCCGCGGCGGCCAACACCGCGACCCCGCGGGCTACCAAGTTGTTGCAGCAGGATGGCACCACGCAAAACGTGCTGGCGACCTTTGTGGGCGCGTTCCTTTTCAGTCTGGTCGGCATCATCGCGCTGAATACGGGCCTCTATGGCGAGAAGGGGCGGGTGGTATTGTTTGCCGCCACGATCATCGTGATCGTGTTCGTGGTGGCCGCCTTGCTGCGCTGGATCGATCACCTGATGCGCTTCGGCCGCATGGGCGATACGCTCGACCGAGTCGAAAAGGCCGCCACGGACGCGCTCAAGGTGCGTGCGCGCACGCCCTGCCTGGGCGGGCAACCTTTGTTGGAGGCTATGCCGGAAAGCGCGCACAAAGTTTGTTCCGACCGGATCGGTTACGTCCAGCACGTCGACACCGAGGCCCTTTCGCAATGCGCCGAAGCGATCGGGGCAGAAATATGGCTGGCCGGTCTTCCCGGCAGTTTCGTGAATCCCGCGGAGCCATTGCTCGGCGTGAGTGGACCCGCGCTGAGCGACGAGACCACCTGCCGGTTGCGCGATGCTTTCACGGTGGAGTCGGAGCGGAGCTTTGCTCAGGACCCTCGGCTCGGTCTGCTCGTGCTTTCTGAAATCGCGTCGCGCGCACTGTCGCCGTCCACCAACGACCCGGGTACGGCCATCGACGTACTGGGCCGACTGGTGCGGGTGCTTTCGAACTGGCACAGGCCGGCCGACCAGGAGACGGCCTATCCGCGCCTTCATGTTCCCCCAGTCCGGCCCGTGGACATGCTCGAAGACGCTTTCCAGCCCATAGCCCGCGATGGTGCGGCCCTGGTCGAAGTCCAGGTCCGCCTGCAAAAGGCCTTGACGGTGCTGGCGGCGATCGCGCCCGACGAGTTTTACGCGGCGGCGACAGCCATGTCGCGGCAGGCCCTCGAACGCGCTTACGCGGGGCTGGAAATCGACGGTGACAAGGCGAGGGTGGAGGAGGCGGCGATCCTGTCCCGGCAAAAATAGCGCGCGGAGAATCAGTTCCTGTAGGAATGTGTCGTGGCGTTCGAGATGATCACCTCGACGCGGCGATTTTGCTGGCGTCCAGTGGCGGTGTCGTTGCTGGCCACGGGCGATCCTTCACCCAGCCCGGCAGTCTTGAGGCGGCTCGCCTGTACGCCGCGGCTGACGAGGTAGGACTTCACAGACTCGGCACGATGCTGTGAAAGGAAGTGGTTTGCCTCCACGCTGCCCA
>JAABSN010000159.1 GCA_011390385.1 Thioalkalivibrio nitratireducens
CCAACGACCTGACCTCGCCGATCAAGGATGATGCCTGCGACCGTACCAACCTTCTGGCCTTCATCGGCGCCTGAACCCGTACCTGGTCGCGCTTCTGGCCATGGTTGTTGCACGTTCCGCTGCGTTGGCCGACCGGCACCGGACGGTATCATCGCATCGCCCCAGCCCATGCCTTTGCGGCGTTGGACGGGTTGTCCAATCAGGTCGTCGGCCAGAAAATGATCTTGCGCCAACGAACTCAGGTATTTCGACCTGAGATATTCCTGTTCCTCACCGGGCCGCGTCGGCATTCCCGGCTGCACCTGGCCTGGACGATCCTGTATCCGGTGGGGTCGCGCGCCCGGGAAGCCGGTGGTCCTGTCAGCAGCGTGGGGACCAGCTCCGCGTTGCGGGGCTCGGTCCTTTGTGTATTCCTCCGTTGGATATCCCACCGGTTCTTCCAGTGGCGACGGTGTGTCTTCTTGCAGATCTGGCCCTTTGTCTTCGGGCTGAGCGCTGGATTCGGGCTGGTCGGCCGATTCGCCGGTTACCGTGCGGTGAGTGGTTGCGTCCCGCCACTGCTGCACGACCTGGGAGGGATCGGCGGCTTGTGCGGTGTCCAGATTCACTTCCTCAGCGACAACAAATACAGGGGCCCCGAGCAGCGCTGCAATGGCGCCTGCCAGGAAGGTCTTGCGCAATGTCTGGGTCATGTCGTATTCCTCGCGCCTCAGGACCGAACGGCAATCGCGCTCCGATCGGGAGGATCAGCAGCAAGCCAGGCCCTTGGCAGCCTGCAGTGTCGCAGCCTGCAGACAATACGTATGTGCGTTGCACCACCGACTGGCCTGCAACCGCGCCGGTATACTTCAGGAAAACGTATCTGCGGCAGACGTTGCAGTCTGTCCACGGGCCGTAGCCGTGTCCCCGTGTTCCAGCAGGACATGAATGCGCACCCGGATGCTGCCAACGGGCGCTACCAACGGGCGCTACCTGGAACGCCACCGACGCCAGGGCGGGATGCCGGCAACAGCGGCGTGGCTGATGATGCCCTTTCGGCGGGCGGAGGAATGAATATGGAGAGGGATGGCAAGGGCAGCCACGCCGCGCTGCGCCAGCGGGCAGGAGACCGGCGTCGGCGCATCGTCTCCGATCAAACCGAGACCGCTGCGACGGACGTGAGGATCCTGCTGCAGGAGCTCGAGGTCCACCAGGTTGAACTCGAGCTCCAGAACGAAGATCTGCGCCAGACGCAGGAAGCGCTCATCGAGGCCCGCGACCGCTACCGGGAGCTCTATGATCTCGCCCCGGTCGGCTATCTCACACTCGATTCCCAGGGGACCGTGCTCGAGGGCAACATGGCTGCCGCACATATGTGCAGCCGTCGCCGGGAGCGCCTCGCCGGAAGGCGCCTCGAGCAGTTCATGCACCCGGATGACCGCGACCCCTGCCATCAGCTCCTGCGAAATGCAAGGGCGGAGAGAAGCCAGCAGGCCGGGGAGGCACGTCTCGTCGGCGTCACGGGAGAATCCCGCTGTGTGCGCATCGAAGCGGCTCCACGAATGCATCCGGACGGCTCCGCGGGAGGCTTCCGGGTGACGTTGACGGACATCACGGAGCGGCGGCGAGCGGAGGACGCCCTGCGCGAGAGCGAGCAGCGTTTCCGGGTCCTGGTCGAGGGCGCGGCTCAGGCTGTATGGGAGACGGATGCCTCGGGACGCGTACTGGCGGACTCTCCCAGCTGGAGGGCGTATACCGGTCAATTGCTGGAGGACTGGCTCGCTCGAGGCTGGCTGGGTGCCATCCACCCCGAGGACCACGACAACGCCTGGCACCAGTGGCACGAAGCGGTCACCCGCGGCAGACCGGTGAATGCCGAGTTCCGTCTGATGAAGGCGGGCAACGGCTGGCGCTGGACCAACGTTCGCGCCGAGCCGCTGCGCGGTCCCGGTGGCTCGGTGCTCAAGTGGGTGGGCATGAACATCGACATTACCGAACGCAAGGCCGCCGAGGCCGCCCTCAGGGAGGCCGACCGGCGCAAGGACGAGTTTCTCGCCACCCTTGGTCACGAGTTGCGTAACCCCCTGGCGGCGCTGGTCAGCGGGCTGGAGGCCCAGCCCGCGCTGCCTCCGGGTCCGGAGCTGGAGCGGACCCGCGGCATGATGGAGCGCCAGGCTCGGCAACTCTCTCGGCTGGTGGACGACCTGCTCGACATCGCCCGCATCAGCCGGGGCACCATCGAGCTGCGCCGTGAACCCCTCGACCTCTCGGAAGCGGTGCGCGAGGCGGTGGCGGAAAGTCTGCCCGGACAGATGGGCGTGAACGTCCGTGTGACCCTCGATCTGCCCGAGGAGCCCCTGCCGGTGGACGCCGACCCCGTGCGTCTGTCACAGGTTCTCAACAATCTTCTTGGCAACGCCGCGAAATTCAGCCAGGAGGGCGGTGAGATTCGCGTGCGCGTGCAGCGCGAAGGCCATTGCAGCGTCGTTTCGATCGGCGACGACGGTGTGGGCATCGATCCCGGGACCCTGCCGCGGATTTTCGACCTCTTCGCCCAGGGTCGCCACGTCCCCTTCCTCGCGCAAGGGGGTCTCGGCATCGGACTTGCCATGGTACGGAAGCTGTTGGAGCTCCATGGTGGGAGCGTGGAGGCGCGCAGCAAGGGAATGGGACATGGTAGTGAGTTCATTGTGCGACTCCCACTTTCGGACGCAGTCCCCGCGGGCGTTCGCGCGGACGCCCCGCGCAGCGGCATCGGCAGCGACCTCTCCGGCGCGCGTGTGCTCGTGGTGGATGATGATCCTGATGTGGCGAACGGCGTGCGGGTGCTCCTGGAACTCAATGGTGCCGAGGTTCGGGTTGTCTACGACGGGCTGGCCGCACTGGACGCCTGCCACACATGGCGGCCGACTGCAGTGCTCATGGACCTTGGGATGCCGGGAATGGACGGCTTCGAGACGGCGCGGCGCTTGTGCGAGCGCGATCCCGACCGGCCCTTTCGACTCATCGCGATGAGTGGTTGGGGCCAGGACGAAGATCGTCTCGAGGCGCTGAGCGCCGGTTTCGATATCCACATGACGAAGCCCTTTGGAATCGGTGAGCTCAGCGCCGTCCTCACTTGTGAGCCGTTGGAGTGAAAACCCATCCTGTTGGGCAAGGGTTCCGCCGGCCCTGTGGTGTGCGGTGATCTGCCCGCGCCCGGATCCGTATCGTTGTGAATCCGCGCGGCCAGGAGCGAGTCGCTTTGCATCTGGCGAGAGCCCGCTTGCAGTCAAGTGGGGAGGTAGTGATGAGCCTGAACATTGATCGAAAACTCGCCCCACCAGGCGCCATGGAAATGCGTCGAATTCTCCTGATTGCATTGCTTTCAGTTTTCGCGGCAATACCGGTGCGGTTCGCCGCTGCTGCCGGGGAGAACGAGGGATCAGAGCCTCTCGCATTCGAGGTGTCGGCGATCAACGAGGGACTGCCGGCGCTCGAATCACCACTACGGCTCGACACGCCGCGCGCCGCACTGGAGTCTTTTCTCGCGGCAATCGACCAGCGTGAGTACGCCCGCGCCGCGCACGCGCTCAATCTTGACGCCATCGAGCCGGAGGAGCAGGCCGCACGAGGGCCGGATCTCGCATTGAAACTCGTTTTCCTGCTTCGTCGTTACAGCCTGATCGACTGGACCGATATGCCGGATCAGCCGGATGCTCGGGTGTTGCCCAACATGCAGCAGTCGTTCGGCAGCTATAGTCGGCGATCGGTCGAGCTGGGAAAAGTGGAATTCGAAGGGCGCGCCGCGCCCATTAGCCTGCAGCGGTTCCGCACCGAAGGCAGCGAGGCGGTGTGGCTGTTCTCGCCCTTTGTCGTGGAACGCATAGACGCCATGTATGGCGACAGTCCGCGCGGACTGTTCGGCCGCTGGATGCCATTGGAGGACCGGGTGCGCACGATCGGGCAGCCCTCGGCCTGGGAATGGCTGGCGGCGGCAATGCTGCTGGCATTCAGCCTGCTGCTATGGTTCGGCCTTCATTACCTGATGCGCGCGCTGGCGCAGCGGGTGCCGTCGCGCTGGGCGCTGGCGGCAAGAAAGATTGCCCTGCCTCTGGCCACCGTGGTCGCAGCGCTCGCGTTCCGCTTCGGCATGGACCATTTGGTTCTGTTGACTGGCCCGGTCGCCTCCAATCTCGACATCGCCTCGGAGGTGATCGCCCTGATTGCCGGCGCGTGGCTGTTGCTGCGGGCGGTATCCGCCGTGACGCTGACCCTCAGCGAGCGCTACATCGTGTCTCTCTCGTCGGAAAACCCCGAGAATCGCCGCACCAAAACCACCGTATACGTGGCGCGGCGGGTGGCTGTAGTCGTGGTCGCCCTGCTGAGCGTCGGCTACGTTCTGTTGAAGATCGGTTTGTTCGATAACCTGGGCCTGTCCGTTCTGGCATCCGTGGGTGTCATGGGTATCCTGGTGGCCATCGCCGCACGCCCCTTGCTGGGAAACATGGTCGCTGGGTTGCAGATTGCCCTCACCGAACCAGTGCGCATCGGCGACGTGATCGTCTACGACGACCATTGGGCGACCGTGGAGGACATTTCGTTCGCCCATACGGTCCTGCGGACATGGAGGGACACGCGCCTCATTGTTCCGCACGAACATTTTCTGTCGCGGCCGTTCGAGAACTGCTCGAAGGAAGGCGAGGCAATACGGCGCATCGTGAAGGTTCCGGTCGATTATCGCATCGACGTCGAACAGGTCAGGCGCAAGGTCGAGGAGATCGTCGCAGGTGACCCGCGCTCGACCGGTGAGCCACTATTGGTGGAGATGGTCGAGGTCAACGGGGAAACAGCGGTTCTCTGGATCTGGATCTCGGGCACGACGGCGCTGACCTCATGGTATCTCCACAACGATGTCCGGGAGCAGGTGGTGGCGTTCCTCAAGGAGCTGGACGGTGGCGTCTACCTGCCACGGCGGCGTCATATGATTCTGTCGGAAAGCGAGAACGGAGCTGGGCCGGAACCTCCGGGTCGGAGCAACGCAACCTCATGAATGCGGGGTTGCCCGGGGACGTTCAATGCGGGCAGCCTGCCGGTAGACATGCCGGCGGTAGGGTCAGTGCTGGTGATGGAACCAGTCCGGAATCAAAGTTGCGACCTGAAGGGTAGCAGGATCTTTTCGGAGAGTTTTTCGCGCAACGAACGCCTTTTCCAGCGGCCAGACGAATACGACTCAGCCGCCAGCAGGTCGGTCTCGAACGCCGTGGTCAGCCGAGTGGCGAAGTCGCTGCTGTAGACATTCAGACTCGCTTCGTCATTGAGGCGAATCGACCGAATGTCGAAATTGGTCGAACCCACCGAAACAAACTCGGAATCGATGACCAGCAACTTGGTGTGCAGCATGGTTGGCTGATAGACGTGGATTTCGGCTCCTGCTTGCAGCAGCGCCCCCCAATTGGCCTTGGAAGCGATCCTGACTGTGAGCGAGTCGATGTGCGGTCCAGGCAACAGGATGCGGACGCGCACGTCGCGACCACAGGCTGCGGCCAGAGCCTCGATCAACAAGCGGTCGGGTACAAAGTAGGAAGCTGCCAGGTCGATACTCACCTCGGCCGCCGCGATGGCAAGAAGATACATCAGATGCATGCTCTCGCTCCCGCCCGATGGCGAGGCGACAAACACGTGTGCGTCCATCTCGCCCTCTTCCTGCAGGGCCGGAAAGTAGCCCGGGCCGTTCAGCACCTGGCCGGTGGTCTTGATCCAGTTGTCGTTGAAGGCCGCCTGCAATTGCGCCACTACGGGCCCTTCGACACGGAAGTGAGTGTCTCGCCAGTGCTCGGGGTCGCCACCGTCGCCAGTCCACTGGTCCGCGATGCCGACCCCTCCGGTGAATCCGATACGGCCATCGACCACCAGCAGTTTGCGATGGGTGCGGTTGTTCATGCGGCCCAGGTTGTACCAGTGCAGCGGCCGATAGCGATGCAGCTGCACACCGGCAGCCTGCATGAATTCCAGCAGCGGCTGTTCCATCTTGATACTGCCCACCCAGTCGACGATGACGCTGACCGGGACGCCGGCGCGGGCACGTTCGGAAAGTGCTTGCGAGAAATCGGTACCCGGTTTACCCGACCAGTAAATGAAGGTCTCCAGGGTGATCGACGTCTGCGCCGAGCGAATGGCCAGCAGCATTGCCGGAAAAATCTCGTTGCCGTTGTACAGGGGTGTGACCTTGTTGCCGTGCACGATCGCCGGACCCAGCAAGACGGACATCTCGCGCCGAAACTGCGGATCGGAGACAGTATGGCGATGCTCGATCTTGCGCTCCACCACCTGGTCCGGAGTCTTGAAGTTCTGCAACAAGAACAGGATCAGGCTGGTCGTCAGCGCTGTGATTCCGATCGTCCAGAGCATGGATTTTCGGCTCCCTGTCAATACTTGCCGGTGAGCGGCGCATTCGTGCCAATCCGATCGTCCGATGACCTGCAACTTCGCCAGTGCAGGAACGGCAAGGCACTTGCTTCGCCATCAGTTTGAGGAACGATCGCGGACGCGTCGGTGCGTTGGCGCACTGACAGCACAAGCGGACCTGAATGACTGGGCCAGCTTCGGCGTGGCGCGAGCGTTCGTTATCGAACAGACAGTGCTCGCCGGCGGCATGAAGATCGATTCGGGAACAGCCTTCTGGTGGTTTACATGCCCCACATCCGCGGAGAAGAACCATGGCTACGAAAAAACCTGCTCGATCGTCGCGAGCGAAAAACAAAGGTGACCAGTCCAACACGACAGTGCAAGGCGGTGACGGGGTGCTCAGAAGCAACGACATCGTCGCGGAGCAGGGCAGCGCGAGCGACGACTTCGTCGCGGAGATGCCTTACAACAGCAACAAGGAGCGCGAGTACGGTCACGACAACGCGTTGGCGCCTCCGACCGGAGAGACAGTCGAGCCGGAATCCAGCGCGTTGACCGCGAGCACCGCAACGGAAGCAAGCGGGAACGAGAAAACCGGCGGCGCAGCGCCCCTCGGAACGAACGCGACCGTCGCTTCGCTGGACCGGGTCAGAGTCGATGCGAGCGAACAGCCGTTGACGACCAATCAAGGTGTTCGGATCGCCGATAATCAGAACACGTTGAAAGCGGGATTGCGTGGGCCATCGTTGCTCGAAGACTTCATTCTGCGGGAAAAGATCACGCATTTTGATCACGAACGCATCCCGGAGCGAATCGTCCATGCGCGCGGCTCAGGCGCGCACGGGTATTTCGAGGCCTACGACGCGCTGACCCAATACACGCGCGCCGCGCCGTTCGCAGAGAAGGGCAAGATCACGCCCGTGTTTGTGCGCTTTTCCACGGTGGCCGGCGAACGCGGGTCGAAGGACACCGCACGCGATGCGCGCGGCTTCGCGGTGAAGTTCTATACCGAAGAAGGCAACTGGGATCTGGTTGGAAATAACATACCGGTGTTCTTCATTCAGGACGCGATGAAGTTTCCCGACCTGGTCCACGCCGTCAAGCCGGAGCCGCATCACGGCATGCCGCAGGCGGCATCCGCGCATGACACGTTCTGGGACTTTGTCTCATTGATGCCGGAGTCGACTCACATGCTGATGTGGGTGATGTCGGATCGCGGAATCCCGCGCAGCTATCGGATGATGCAGGGCTTTGGCGTGCACACGTTTCGCCTGGTCAACGAGCAGGGCCAATCGGTGTTCTGCAAGTTCCATTGGAAACCGCTCCAGGGAACGCATTCACTCTTCTGGGACGAAGCCGTGAAAATATCGGGCGCGGATCCCGATTTTCATCGGCGGGATTTGTGGGAAGCCATCGAGTCGGGAGAGTTCCCGGAATGGGAGCTGGGGCTGCAGATTTTCACCGAGGAGCAGGCCGAAGGTTTCAGCTTCGACGTGCTCGACTCGACCAAGATCGTGCCTGAGGAG